>JACPBX010000005.1 GCA_016180085.1 Candidatus Woesearchaeota archaeon
CAACGGCAGGAAGATTTTAGTGGGCAACAGGAGTTACATGAAGGACAACAACATTGCCGTAGCAGTTGTAACTGAGGAAAAAATAGCTGGATTGGAAAAAGAAGGCAAAACCGCTGTTATTGTCGCTTTTAGCAGGCAGCTTATTGGCGTGATAGCAGTCGCTGACACTCTGAAGGAAAACTCAAGGCCAGCCATTGGGCAGCTGCAGAAGATGGGCAAGGAAGTGATAATGATGACCGGAGACAATGAAAGGACAGCGGCGGCCATAGCCCAGCAGCTGGGAATTCAGCGTGTATTGGCGAACGTGCTTCCCGGAGAAAAGGCAGCGAAAATAAGGGAACTTCAAAACGAAGGCATGGTTGTTGCCATGGTGGGAGATGGCATTAACGACGCTCCAGCCCTTGCACAGGCTGACGTCGGGATAGCGATTGGAGCCGGCACTGACGTTGCGAAAGAAACAGGCGGCATTGTGCTGATGAGGGATGACCTGCGGGATGTTGTGGCAGCCATTGACCTCAGCAGAAAGACAGTGAGCAAGATGAAGCAGAACCTTTTCTGGGCGTTCTTCTACAATGTCGCCCTCATTCCGGTGGCTGCTGGCGTCCTTTATCCCTTCACAGGCCTGCTCCTTAATCCTATATTTGCTGCAATAGCGATGGCTTCGAGCTCAATAACCGTTGTTGGAAACTCGCTGCTTCTGAACAGGTATAAGGTAAAGCGGTGACCACAAAATTTTTCAGGTACGCCGGAAATTATTCAAAAAATAGCCATTTTTCAGCATGATTTGCGGCAACAGCCGGAACATTTCTTTATTCAGCAGATTATTTTCAAGAAATCTGGGCATAACTTCTTTAAGATGTAAATTTGTTGAAGTAAGCAGCGGTCGATAGCACCGCATAAGCAGATAGGGCTGTTATCCATGAAGCTAGTCTATTCCAAACATGCAAAAAAGAGGCTGAAGCAAAGAGGGATTGCGGAATTTGAGGTCGAACATATTCTGCAGCATCCAATAAGCATCAAGAACTTGCCAGAAGGGCTTGAGGAGGCTGTTGGAGAGTCAAACAACAGGATTATTAAAATCGTTTTTGACAGAAAAGAAAACTATATAAAGATTGTAACGGTAGTGTGATGGGTATGAAATTTGAATATGATAGGAAAGTGGATGCGGCATATGTTTATTTAGTTCACCCTATAAAGGAGGGGCAAGCTAAGATTCAACGCTGCTTGAATGAGGACATCATACTTGATTTTGACAGAAAAGGGAAGCTTTTAGGCGTAGAAATTCTGAATGCGAGCAAAATCCTAAACAAGAAAGCGCTTTTGAAAGCTCAAGCCGTTTAAAGGGATTTGAGGGCGTTTAGCAAAGTAAATACGCCTATTCCGATGAACAGCAGCGCGGAAACTACCTGTATGGCTTCTTCGCTCAGGTGCCTGCTGATGAATTTCCCCGCGTTGAGCATTACAGCCAGCACGACCGCTATTCCGGAAAGCGTCCCAAGGAGCGCCAGCAACAGGTTGTACTGGGTTCCGAACAGGAGGGCTGCGAACTGCGACTTGTCTCCGAACTCGCTGAAAAAGAACAGGATGAATGCTGCGATTAGCACTGAGCGCTTTGTCATGCCTTTCGCTTTTGCGCTTTCATTTTCCTCTTTTTTCAGAAGCGTGTAAATCCCGAACAGGATAAAAATGGCTCCTGCTGCAATAGAGATAGGCGCCCGCGGAAGGTATTTTGAAGCATAGTTCCCAAGGGCAACCGCCGAACCGTCAACAACTGCAGAAGCAGCCATTGCTCCAAGGAATATCTGCATGGTGTGCCTGTACCTTGCAGCCATTGCCATCATTGCAAGCTGCGTCTTGTCGCCAATCTCTGCAAGGGCGATTGTCACAAAAGGCACCAAGAAGTCCTGCAGCATTTTTTGTGCCTCTCCTGTTCCCTATTTCTCCTCAAGCCTTTGAGTTGTAAACCTGGAAATCTTCACATTCCTGTCGTTCCATAGCTCTGAGGCAAGCCCTGCCTTTCTGAGCGCGTTCTGCACTGTCTCAGCAGCAGTCCATTTGTATTTCCTTGCGTCCTCCGGCAGCTGCAATGCCTTGAACAGCCCATACTGAATGAAGATGCCGTGCTTTCCGGGCTTTATGCCGCTGATTCCGGTCAATTGGAATTTTGACAGTACGTCAATCCTTATCCGGAGCTGCTGCAGCTCGTTTTTCCTGACAGCCTTAAACCTTGGGTCTTTAAACGCAGCATCCCTTGCTGCCATTATTACGCCATCAATTAACGGGTAAGTGCCTTGCGGGTAGCCCATGCTGCCGCTCAATTCGCCGTTCCTGAGAATTGTAACAAATATCCCTGGCTGCTGCGAAAATATTTTTTGCTTTCTTACAGAAACTGGAACATGGACTGTTTTGTGTTTCAAGGCTTTTTCAATGGCTTCTCTCGCAAGGCTGAGAAGCGTCTTGCCTTGTGTCTTTGATACCATAGCGCAGGCTTTTTATGGCAAGCTTTAAATATGTTTTTGCTGGGAGTTGTTTCCAATGAAAGCCCTGCGCAGCCTACTTGGCTCGATGTATGTAGTTACCATTGCTCTTCTATTACTGCTGGCTGCTGTTGCCAGCTATAGGCAGGGAACCTTCCCGGGAAGCCTTTTAATAGCCGTCTTTGCCTGCAGTATTCTGGATTTGCTGGTTGCAAGGTTTTTCCTTAAAAGGAAAGGGTTCAGGTTTCCCTATTCCGGATTCATCAGCGGCACTATTATCGGCTCGATAGCGCCGGTGAATGCGCCGGCAGCTGCAATCTTGGTGGCTGCTGCAGTAGCCATAGCATCAAAGTATCTGATAAGGCTAAAAGGGCGCCACATCTTCAACCCCGCAACACTTGGCCTCTTGGTTTCGCTTTGGTTGTTCAGTCTGGGTGATGTTTGGTGGGCTGCATCCCCGATAGTATGGGTTGCGGGCTTTGCCTTCCCTCTGACATTGCTTCTCTTAGTTGCAAATTACCAGGCCGGCAAGTTGAGGGTTTCAATGCCGTTCCTTGCTGCCACGGCAATCCTGTATGCTGCCACGCAGTTTATTGCTGTCCCTTTCACTGCCGCAGGCTTGTTTACCTTCTTCAGCAGCCTGCCATTTTATTTTGCTTTCATTATGCTGTCAGAGCCGAAAACTTCCCCCAATGCACCAAGGGAGCAGATTATTTTTGGTGTCTCAGTGGCAGTGCTTGTCTTTGCCCTGGAACATGCCCACGTGAAATACCCGTTCTTTGTTGCCTTGCTGGCAGGTAATCTGGTGTATTCGTTGTATAGAAGCGGCTTTTTTCACAGAAAAATAAGGCAACAAAAAGAAGCATGAAGAAGATTAAAAAGTTCTTACTCTACCACTATTGTACCGAAGAATGCCGGGTCGCTGCAGCAGTTCAGGTGGTCGTGGTATTTCCAGCTGCCCTTCTCGTTGAACGTGAACATGAATGGCTCGCCTGTTGCAAGGCCCTTGCAGGAGTCAAACTTGCTTCCTATGCATCCGCCAGGTTCAGGATAGACGACATGAGTCGGATGGACCGCTGACGCCGGCCAGTGCTGCGCTGTGTCCTGGTTCAGGAACAGGACTGTTTCACCTGCCTTGATTGTCAGGGTCTGGGGATTAAATCCAGTTGCCGTAATCAGTACTGTCCTCACGCCAGCCGCAGCGCTGGGTTGCTGCTGTTCCTGTGGCTCTGTCGGCTGCTCTGGAACCGGGGATGCAACAGGAGGCTGTGTCTCAACTGCTTCAGCCGCTTCTGCCGGAGCTTCAGGCTGGGCTTCTTCGCCGGCCTGCGGAGCCTGCTGCCCGCCATCTTGTGCGTATTGTGCGCAGCCGCTGACTGCAACTACAGTAATCAGAAGCAATGTTAAGGCAAAAATAACGTTAACTCTCTTTTTCATAGCAACTACCCAGAATCAGCTTACTTATAAAACTTTCGGATGCAGTTGCCAAAACCGAACTTATACTGCAATTACCACCTGAACTTTTTCAGCTCCTGCTTGAGCTCTGCAACGTCCTTTCGCAGGGCTTCGGCAGCGTCGCCTACAGCCTTCCTCGGCTTAACCTCGCCGTCTGTCTCAACAACCATCTTTGGTATCCCTACCAGCGGATGGGAAATCGTGTATGTAGCTGTTTTAACGTGCTTGTTCTCCCAAAGCTTTGACTTCAGGCCGTTGCACAGGGTATGGCCCTGGCCCTTTACCTCAAAAACAAGCCTTTTCGGCGTCTCTTCCAGAATAGCAAGCTCCATCGTCGTTTATCAAGCAATTCAGGGCTTATTTAAATTGGTTTCGGTAGCCACCAAATTTCCGCAGACACAGAGCAAAAGCGTATTTGCGTATTTAAAGTTTATATAAACGAAAATATTTATAAGTAGACCTATGTTCTTATGCTTATAGTCGGTGGGAGGAGTAGTTTTGCATGGAAACCCGTAAGGTTCAGCGTTCAGGAAACACGTATTATTTGTACTTGCCGGCAGCGTGGTGCAAGTCCAACGGCATAGGCCATGATACCCAGCTTACGCTTGACACGTCAAGCGAAGGCAACCTCATTGTTTCTTCTGCTCCGGTAGCAGCCGAGGAAAAACAGCTTGCCCTCAGTCTTTCTGAAACCAACGGGAAGCTTGACAGCAGGCTGGTTAACATGTTCATTGTCGCTTCCTATCTTAACCCTGTAAGGTCGTTCAGGATTAAGCTTGACAAGCCGATTTCATCGCTTGAAATCCTGGACCAGAAGAGGCTTCTGAGCAGCATAGAGCTTGTTGAGTTTGGCGAGGACCACATAAGCTGCGAGTCTTCCATATCGGTTGAAGACCCGGACGTCATTCTGAAAACAATGATAAGGAAAATCACCAACATGATCAGGGTAATGCAGGCCAAGGAGGCAAAGGAGCTTGTCCAGAGGTATGAGGAGGAGATAGACCGCAGCAACACCCTGATTCAAAAGGCCGTTATAAGCACGCTTATGTTCAAGCGGCCTTCAAAGCTGAGGCATATCGAGCTTTTTTACGTTGCCATGCTGTCAAAAGGGCTTGAGGGTCTGGCAGACCAGCTTGTCACGTCCACTAGCAGTAACAGCAGGCACAACAAGGGGTTTGCAGAGTCCATGCAGGCGCTGCTGCTCAGCCTTCTGAAGTGCCTGGACACGCTGGATTACCGCTCAGCCTCGGCATTTGCCAATGAGGTTCTGGCTGTCCTTGACAGGTTTGACGAGAAAGACGCATCCGCAGGCAGGGTAAAGGGACTGCTGCAGCAGCTTTCTGAAACGGTTATCGACTGGTCTGTTACAAGCGAGGTTGAGTCGAAGCCGGATGCTGAGAAGCAGAAGCCGCGCTGAGGCTTGCTCAGCAGTTCTTAATAGCATTAATAGCTGCTTATTTTCCGTATTTTACGGCCTGGCATTTTAAACAGAAATTTCTCTGCAAGCGCGGGAAATTAAGGCAGTGCCCGTAAAATGCAGCATCCATTATAGCTTGTGAAACTTCTAAAAACAACTTGGGCAGCCTTCTAAAACATCCCTCAACTTCTGTTCATTATGGCAACAGCCGCAGACATCCTGACATTCGTGCTTGTTTTCCTTATCGGCTTTGTATGTGGAAAGCTGTTTGCCTCAATCCAGCTTGCTGCAATGAGGACAGCAGCCAGAATCAACCAGCCTGAAGCTGCAGCGAGAAGGAGCGTTGACACGCTGATGCGATTGGGGAAGCGGTTGTAGAATATTACGTTTTCTCAATCCTGAAAAGCCCCACGTCAATCCTTCGCATCCTTGAGCGGTGGAAATCGTATGTTCTTTTAAGTTGCAGCTGCAACTGCAGGATGTTGGTGACGTTAAAGCCGTTATCGGCGGCAATCTTTTTGACAAAGCCTGCGGTTTCTATCTTGTGGAACGAGTACACCACACCGGCAGCTTTGAACGCCTGCAGCAGGAATTGCCGGTCAGCATGCTTTTCCTTTGTTCCAAACGGCGGATTCTGGATTACAGTATCAACCTTTTTGTTAAAATCTTCAATATCAGCTCTTATTATTTCAAAATTGGTCATTGTTGCAGCAGCTGTTATGTTTTTTTCAGCTATTGCCAACGCATCGTCATCGTTGTCAACAAAGTAAGCCTTCTCAGCGCCAAGCAGCAAAGCGCTTATGCCCAGCAGCCCTGTGCCGCAGCCGAAATCAGCAACAGCCTTTCCCTGAATGTCGCCATGCATGTACGCAAACCACACTGCTTCAGCTGCGGCTTCGGAGTCTGTTGCGTATTGCTCTTTCAGCAGCTGGGGCTTTCCGAATTTTTCGAACACTGCCAGCTTTGACAGCACAATGGCTAGTTGCGATTTGCTTTGGATGTTTTCCCGGGATTTCATGAGCGAACAACTCTAGGCATTTTTCACAATATTTAAAGCCTATTACCAATTCCCGGTAGGCATGGGCCTACATCGGCTTTTGCTTGAGAGAGAAGTTAAGCAGGCAGATGAATACTTAAAAAGGGCGGGAATTTTAGGCGAGCAACGGCCTGCTCGAGCCATCAGGGCAGCACAATACGCACAAAGTGACTATAAGAGGGCATGCTTTCCAGACCTTATCCATATCTTACTAGAGCTAATGCCGTGGAAAACTAATCCTGACGAAAAGGCTCTGGTCCGTCGCGCCAAGCAGGGTGTGGCCTTTTCTTCCCAGATGCTTGCTTCGCTACGGTACCAAATAGCTGTACAGAATGCAAGACCTGGTGGGCTCGAGGAAAAGGCAAGAGAGGACTTTGAAAAAAGCCTTAAATATTGCAGAGAAGCTGTTAGGGCCTTTGTAGACTTTCAGGATGCATTTACAACTGGTTATGAAGTTGCTAACCGTAAAATTAGGCTGCAAGATGTTTATGCTTTGCAGGTTAACCTTTGCCTGAGGCTCGCGCGTGATGATTATGCAAGGGCATTTTCTGTTGCCGGACATTCAGACCCGACAAATCTGGGCAGGCGTCATTTGCTGCGTGTTGGTAAGTGGTGTGATAATGTTTGGAAGTACAGCAGGATGGTAAGCCAGGTTTATCGTTCTGCCGAAACAGAGAAAATAGAACTTGATCTTCTATACAAGGAAGAAGCTGCAGCTCTGGGTAGAAATGCTAAAGAACTTGGCAACAATCTTTCAGTCACATTAAGAGGCCAGCAACGCTGAAACCTGTTCAGGCTTTCCTATTTGCCCTTCAACCCGTAGAAGTGGGGATCCGAGTAATCAAATAGCCTGTCCTTGCGTGTAATAATGGCAGAATCTTTGCTTCCCGGCTTAAAGTCTGCCGGGCTTGCATGAAGGTAAATGATTTTCTTTCCGCCATCGTCAGGCCGCAGGAGAACTCTCCCTTTCAAGTGTTCTATTGTCCCTCTTACAGGCTCGCCCTGCGGCGGATTCGCATCCAGAACTGAAGGTTGCGGGGCCGCGGTTACAGGAGGCTGTTGCTGAACACCCGTCACATCGTCTGCAGGCTGGTCATCAGGAGAGTCGTCATCAAAAGAGTCATCAATAGATGCCTTACGTTTGCTGCGCGGCCGGCCCGCAACTTTAGCTTTCCAGACCTTGTTCCATTCCTCAATGGTTGGAGGGTTGAATAGCGATAATCTCCCATCATAAGATTCTCTGGCGTAATCCGGCACGCTGACGGGAATTGAACTCACGCCAAAAGTAGTGGTGGTAATGGACCCGTATCTTCCACCCTGCCAGGGCTCTATAGAGGATTCAAACATGCCTACCCGGGTTCCGATAGGATATTTCGGGGCGCCTATGATGGCTATTAGTTGCCTACGGAAATCAACAGCCACAGGATGACCATTCTTTTCGCCGATGATGAACGCTTCAAATTTGCCCATGGCTGCATCGCGTCTTTGGCGATTCCTTTCGGATTCAGCTATCCGATGGCTCATCTCCTTGTCCCAAGAAGCCTTCCATTCTTCAAAGGATGGTGGCTTGAATTGCTTTAGCATCTCCCTAACCCTGTCGTAAGGTACTTCCGGGAGTCCATGGGTATGCACATTAAGAATAGTGGCTGTAGTATATCCGCCAGCGCATTGCTCAAGTGCAGATCTAAACGTGGTTACTTCTGTGCCGAAAGAATGAGCTGCCGCAGGAGTGCCAACAAGTGCTATCAAAACCGGATTCGGACCAATTGATACTGCCACAGGATGGCCGTTTTTCTCTCCGATAACAACCGTTACCAGCTTATCGTCATTGGCAGACATTTTATTTGCAGGAGCGTGGTTTTATATTTAAATATTGTTGAAAAATAGTATATCGCAAAAGACGCATTTATGCGAATCCTCTCCCAAACCTATCTTTTCCGCAACAGAAAACTATTTAAAGATGTTTGCGGCAGGGCAAAGGCTCCTCGTGAATTCGGGGAGTCGTTGTTGATTCATTGTTGGTTGGGAAATTTAGCGGGAATATACGAGCAACGAGCAGCGAATTTTTTGGCAGCGTGTTGCGTTTGTTGCATTTTAGTTTAGGGGGTGGAGAAAGTGGAGAACAGTCTGTTAGGGAGAGCTAATGCTACGCTAAACAATGGCGGCAGTGCTGATTCTGCTGTTGAAGTGCTTAACCGGAAGTTTGAGGCGGCACTGACAGGCGTGAGGGAAGAGTTTGACGACCACCGCGAAAGCATCAATGACAATACTAACGAAATAGAAGCGAATTACGAGCTCCTTTGCAAGCTTGAGGCAAAGGTTGACAGGCTCCAGGAGCAGATTGAGAAGTTTCACCTTTCACTGTCACGATTTCTGGGAGATTCATCGCAGCAGCAGCCAGATATGGGCTCTATCGAGCTTGATGAGAGGGAAAAAGAGGTTTTCCTTGTACTTTACACTGCCTCGGACCAGAAGCCGCTTGCTTACAGGGAGATTGCAGCAGCCATAAAGGAAAGCGAGTTCCTTGTCCGTGGTTATGTAACAAACATGGTTGAGAAAGGCGTGCCAATTGTGAAGCGCTACATCAACGACGTTGCGTATATCGCGCTTGACCGCTCATTCAAGGACAGGCAGGCAAAGGAAAACATCGTGAAGCTAAGCCAGAGGACTGTTAAGGAGTTTGTGGTTTAAGCTTAAGCCTAAAAGTCAGTGGGAAACAGCAACTGTTACCTTTTTAATTTCCATCTTAGGGATTCTTTCAGACGCGTCTAATATTTCGATAGCCATAATCTTGTTGTCCTTTGTCATGTCAATAATTACGCCTTCGTCTATTTCTTTGCTTACCTCATACTTACCTTCCTGGAACTTTATACGCATTACATCATTTTTTGCATCAAATGTTATTTTCATTTCCAAATGTACCTCTCAGGTTTTGCATAATAAGCTGTTATTACTATATAAGCATTTGCTTCTGTTTCAAAAACCACTCGTAGAAGCCTAGTTCCAAAAATCTTGTGCGCGATTTTCCTTCCCTTCTTACCCTCTGAAAGAATAATAGGTTTCAGAAGCGCCAACTCAACATTTTCTTTGCTGATTTCCCTGTCTTTCAGGGTTTCTTCCGCATAATCTGTATACGTGCTGTTCATAAAGCCCAACCGTTAAAGCAGGTGCTTTGCTGCTAGTTCAGGGCAGAAGCTGTAGGTGGAGCAGCCGCTTCCTGCTGCCCCGTGCCGTTTGTTGTCTGGTAATTTTTCCCTCTCAGCAGCTCCACAGCCTGCTCGTAAAAGGTTGTCTTCTTGTCCGCCCTTTCAAGCAGCGACCTTTGCTTGTTTACCTCGTGCTGGACAGAAGGCATTATTGTGTAATCCACTGTCCCTATGACGTTCACGAGCTTTTTTACAGCCTCTGTAGTTGCTGCGCTTCCGGCCTGCACCACGCCAGTGAGTATCTGGTACGCGTCAGTGACCGCTGTTGCAGTCTCAACAAGCTGCGGCAGCAAATCGTCAGCCTGCCTTGTTCTCTGGACAAAGGTCAGGAACCTCGTCACGTAAGAATGCACGAGCCGGAGTTCATGCAGCCCCATGCGGACAACATCTTCTTTTGCCCTTACCTGCGAGCTTTGTTTGTAAGTGTCAACAACCTGCTGGCCCAGGATTTCCAGCACATTTTTCGTTTCCTTCTCAGCCCTTAGCAGGTTGTTAAGCTTTGCCTGCAGCGGAACGTACTCGGGGCTGTCCATTTGCGTTTGCGCAAGCTGGCTGGACCTGGTTTCGACGGCCTTTTGCGTTTTGGCTTGCCTCGCTTCTTCTTCTGCGAATTGCGTCTTGGCGCTGTCAAATTCCTTCAGGAGGTCGCTGTCGTAGACCCTGAGCTTTCTGACTATTCCCTCCGAGTGGTTTACCGCCATTCCAACCTGTTTCTGCATTGCTGCCATGACTGCTATCTCTTCGCTTACGAGCTTTTCGAGCGATGGCACAGGCTGTGGAACCATCCCGTGGAATGCTGTTAGCAGGCCGCGGGAGGTTGCCTGGTAAAGCGCTGCTTTTGCACTCTCAACTGTTCTCAGGGCGCTGCTTTCGTTCAGCTTTGCATGGTAATTAACCAGGCTTTGCAGCCTGCCGAGCTCGACCATGTGCTCCATCGCTGCCTGGTAGCAGGCTGGCGCCTTGTTTGCTGACTGGCCTTTTCTGGGGCTTTCTTCGTATAGGTCAGAAAAATCCGCATCAGGCTCAACGCCTGGCCTTGGCCTTGCTATCACCTTCATTCTGCTGCCAAGCCCTTTCCCGTTGTCGTTATGGCCGTTTTTACCGCCATTCACGCCAGCTACGCCAGCTCTGCTAGCTCCGCTAACCCCGCTAACCATGTTTCCCACCTCTTTTCCTAACCTGTTCGCTGCATTTAACGCCTGAGCTAGCTCAACGACCGCCCCTACGTCTGTCATCTTAACTCACCCTCCACTTGCCTGCACTTGCAGAAACTTGCAACCTCCTGCCGAGTCTTGCTCATTTGCTCATTTCTGTTTAGGCACATCGGCATCCTTGTACTGCTGCTGTTGCTGCTGCAACCGCGGTATTCCCTGGCTGCTGCTGTTTTGCAGCCCGTAAAACTGGTCCAGCATTGCCTGAAGTTCCCCACCTATTATGCCGCGCTTTGCTTCGTTGCTGATGCCCTGAAACTGCTCAACAACCACGCCTTCCCTTTGTGCCGGGGTGAAGTTTTCCACGATGTATTCGACTGTCCCGCACACAACCCCGCCAGAGTATCCCTCCATGCAAGGCAAAGAATCTATTTTGTCGCCATGCTTGTATCGCAGGTAAGCTTCCATGTTTCCGGAAGCGTTCTTCTTTCCCTGGCTGTCAAGCGATTTGTAATTTACAAATCCCTGCTCTATTGGTGCGTTGCCATTCCTTGCCCAGTTTATCACAGGGTTAAGCACAGCGGTATACAGAAGCCCTCCCGCCACAGTTACCATTGCTGTTCTAACAACCATTGCTCCCAATCCCATCTTCTTCACCTCTCCTGTTCCTTC
Source organism: Candidatus Woesearchaeota archaeon (assembly GCA_016180085.1). Lineage (GTDB taxonomy): Archaea > Nanobdellota > Nanobdellia > Woesearchaeales > UBA10216 > UBA10216. Next base: position 11,415 of record JACPBX010000005.1, read on the forward strand.
CGTTTTCCCATACGTTGACATCTTTTTTCACCTCTGCAGCCGCAGCTTTCACAGCAAAATTTTAGCAGCTGTTGCCAATTACAGTGTGAGGCAGTTTTAACATGCCTTTCGGCGAGAAATAAGCAAAAAATGCGTGGGTTGCGGAAGCTTTGCGGCACCTGCCGGAGATTTTTCCAAAAAAGTTGCATTTGTTGGAAATTTTGCAGCATTGCCGGAAGAAAATAAAGCGGCAAAAAGGCAGCAAAGCGGGCTGAAAACCCTGCAGGGAGCAACGAAAAGATTAATAAGCGCGCGTTCCACCGCCATCATCATGGGCCCGGACAAATTCAGGGAAGCCATTGCTGACCTGCTGAAGCCAGGCATTGGCGTTGAAGCTGCAGAGATAGATTCGAAAATCGAGGTTCCCGCAGATGACAGCCTTGGCGATTATGCCTTCCCGTGCTTCTCCCTGGCTAAAGCAATGAAGAAGAGCCCGGCAGCCATTGCGATGGAAATAGCGGCAGCTATTGGCAATGACGCAGCTAAAAGCCTGCTGATTGACAGGGTCCAACCTGCCGGCCCTTATGTGAATTTTTTTGTGAACAAAAAAGAGCTGGCAGCTGCGGTGATTGGTGAAGCCAATAAGTCCAGGGATTCCTATGGCAGCGGTAAAAAGACAGGCAAAACCGCAATGGTGGAGTATTTTCACGCCAACACGCACAAGGCTGTGCACATTGGCCATGTAAGGAACATCTGCCTCGGGGAGTCGCTTTGCAGAATCCTCGAGTTCAGCGGCAACAAGGTCGTGAGGGTTAATTACCAGGGAGACATCGGGCCTCACGTTTCGAAGTGCCTCTGGGGCATCCTGAACCTGAAGGATAAAATCGGTTCTCCTCCACAGCAGAACCGGCTGCGATGGCTTGGTAACGTGTATGTCGAGGCAAACAAGCTGATTGAAGGCAATGAGCAATTAGAGGGAGAAACAAAGCAGCTGCTGCTGCGGATATACGAAGGCGACAAAGACCTTAATAAATTGTGGAAGGAGACGAGGCAGTGGTGCCTTGATGAATTTAACGAAATGTACAGGGATTTCGGCGTGAAGTACAACGAATTGTATTTTGAGAGCGACATGGAATTTGAAGCGCGTAAAATATCCCGGCAGCTGCTTAAAGACGGGATCGCAAGGGAAAGCGACGGCGCGATAATCATGAACCTGAAGCCTTACAAACTGGGCGTCTTCGTTCTGCTAACAAAAGACGGCACTGCGCTTTATTCCTCAAAGGACATCGCCCTTGCCAGAAAGAAGATGTCAAAATACGCTCTTGACAGGTCAATCCACGTTGTAGGAAGGGAGCAGGAACTTCACTTCAAGCAGCTGTTCAAGACGCTTGAGCTTATCGGCAGCAGGGAAAAAGAATTCGCTGCTAAGTCATATCACCTGATCTACGGCCTTGTAATGCTCCCGACAGGCAAAATGTCCTCAAGGGCGGGGAGTGTCGTGTTCTACGACGACCTCCGCGATGAGCTGCTGTCACTGGCCTCAGCCGAAGTCAAAAAGCGCCACAGCGATTGGAACGAATCCCAAATCGCGGCTGCAGCGAAGAAAATCGCCTTTGCCGCGTTAAAATTCGGAATGATTAACAGGGACAACGACAAGGAGCTTGTCTTCGACTGGGAGCAGGCAATGAAGCTGGAAGGAGAAACGGGGCCTTACGTGCAGTACGCCTATGCAAGGATTTGCTCAATCTTCAGGAAATACGGCAAATCTTTGCCTCAGCCAGACAAAATCGACTATTCGCAATTAGCCACAACCGCTGCTGAAATAAAAGTAATCAAGCTAATCAGGGAATTTCCCACTGTTGTTGCAGCTGCAGCAGCCCAGCTGAAGCCGGCTTTGCTGTCCAGATACCTTCTTGACCTCGCGCAGTCATTCAGCAATTTCTACAACGACTGCCCAATCCTCACGGCAGAGGATAACGCCAGGGAAGCACGCCTCTTGCTGTGCTCAGCTGTCAAGCAGGTGCTTGAGAACGGCCTGAAGCTTCTTGCCATCGATGTGCTGGAAGAGATGTGATGGACATAGTGACGACATACCCACGGCAACCCACAACATCTTTTTAAAGTTCGCCCGCTTGCCAGAGGTCATGCCGCAGACCTTGGAGTTGGACGCTATTGTTGAAAACCTCCCGCCCCTGTTAAGCAGCGCACGCATTATGGCGAACGGCAGACTCTTCACCTATGCCCCTTCGCCTTATGCGCTGGTCACTTGTCTGGAAAGTCGGGCACAGGTAAGGAGCGAACTGCCTACGCCTCAGGATTACCGCACATCAGTTGATTTCACTTGCCAATGGCCAATTGCCCAGAGCAGACTCGTGTTTCCCCTGTCCACGAAAGCACGGCAGACCGTTGCTGACAGAATCTACCCGTCACAGGCAAGCTGGAATGACCGGCTTCGCCAGTATGGCGAATCTCGCGGCCTCAGGGTGCAAGGGGCTGCGCACTTGTCATGGCATCACGGGCAGGTTTTTTTCCACCAGAGCACCATGGTCAGGTTTGGAGGGGAACCTACAGAAATTGGACGTGCAGAAATCAGGGCAATCGCTGGGCTGCTTGCTGAGGTAATCCGCTATGGATGCGTGCATGCCGATGTGCAGTCACAGCGGATAGTCAGTTCAGAAGAGTTCCAACATGCAAGTCGCCATTAGACCAACCAAAGCACTATGAAGAAGCCATAGCAGCCGAAGCAATCGCAATCCAAAAGCTTTTAAACAGCCAAGGCATTTTCCGTTGTCATGGCAAAATCGCATTCGGCACAACATCACGCCCAGCACGCCGTACACGCTGAAACAGAGTTCACGTTCAAAACAACTAAAGACCTTAAGGTCTCGCACGCCCTGATAGACCAGATCGTGGGGCAGGAGGACGCCGTCCATGTCATCAGGAAGGCGGCAAAGCAGCGAAGGCATGTGCTGCTTATTGGCGACCCCGGAACTGGGAAGTGTGTCGGGAAGGATTCCGTAATCCAGCTCTCTGATGGAAGCTTACTGACTGCAGAAGAGCTTGCCCGCCAGCTAAGCGAGGGAAAACAGCCTTACGCCCTGGCAGTTAACCCGGATCTTTCTCTTTCGCGCAGTAAGATACTCAGGGCAGGAAAAACAGAGGCACAAGCTCTGACTCTAAAGACAAATGGTGGTAAAACCATAACAGTTAGCTCAGAGCATCCTTTTTTAACAATCAGTGAAAGCGGAATCTCATGGAAGCACGCTGGTGAGCTATCAGAGCGTAGCTTCATCGCCACAGCGCGGCGTTTAGAGGCTCCTGAGCAGCTTCAGAAGCTTCCCTCTTTGCCACTTCATTACGTCCCCACCAGAAGCCATAGCAATGTCAAGAGCATCACGCTTCCTGAATTTTTTAATGAGGATTTTGCTGAATGGTGCGGATATTTATGGTCGGAGGGGTACATTTCCCGCAGGATGTCCCTGGCATTTACTAACAGTGAAGAGGATCTTATAAAGCGTTTTGCACGCATTAGCAAAAATCTTTTTGGCCTTGAGACTCATATTAGGCACTTCCCTCATAAGAATGCCTTTGTCGCAACCGTCAACTCAGCTACTTTGGTTCATGCCCTTAAACTTTTGGGCTGGGGGGAAAAAATTCCGGATATAGTCCTCAAAAGTCCTCATGCCATTATGCGTTCTTTCCTTCGCGCATACTTCGATGGGGATGGAAGCGCAACTAAGCGCGGGTTTGAAGTCACCACCAAAAATCATCGCTTCGCGCTTCAGCTTCAGAGCATGCTCTTGAGGTTTGGAATTATCTCAGTGCTAAGAAAGCGCCTTTGCCGCGCAACAAACAGCACCATGCAGCCAAAACCATATACCGCCCTGCTTATTTATGACACGCTTAATCTTGCAAAGCTTTCAGGCATTGGGTTCAGCATTCCAAGAAAAATGGAACGCCTCCTCCAGTTGCAGGGTAAGAAACCGCAATCCAACATTGATAAGGTGCCCCATATTGGAAAGCTTATATTTGATCTCAAGGAAAAGCTTCGGTTGACATCCGAGGATTTGGGAATTGGAGTTCACCAATTTCAGAGGTATCTTCAGGGCACCCGAACGCCTACTCTCGCCACAGTGCAAAAAGCCACCAAGGTATTCTCGCAGAGGTTTGTTGCACTTCGCACAGTTAAACAAAGGATATTGACTGACGGAAGTCTTGACCTTGAGCAGCTTTGCCTTGAACTCGGAATTTCAAAAACTGCTCTTGCTCAAAGAACAGGAATGCATCCTCGCCAAATAGAACACGCCTTTACAGTTCATGACGAATCAATTACGGCATGCATGCAGGCTCTGGTTTCTGAATGCGTGACTGGCGAAATTGAAAACAAGCTTATTGGTCTTTACCAGCTTGCCAGCGCAGATGTTGTTTGGGAACGCATAACTAAGCTAACCGATTCAGGCGTCCAGGAACTTTACGACTTTGAGGCAGAAAACACACACAACTTCCTTGCGAATAACATCTTTGTCCATAACTCCATGATGGGAATGGCAATGGCAGAGCTTCTGCCAAGGGAGAAGCTTGTGGATGCGCTGGCTTTCGCAAACCCGAACGATGAGAACCAGCCTATGATCAGGGTTGTTCCGGCTGGCAAGGGAAGGGACGTTGTAAGCAGCTCAAGGCTGGAAGCAGGAAAGCTGTTCAGGCACCAGAACGTTGTAATGATTATCCTGCTTGTTACCTCGCTTATCCTCCCGTGGTGGGCTTTCAACCATTACTCAAAGCTTAACCCACTTCTTGGCGGCATAATGTTTATGTCGTTCTCGCTTGTGGGACTGGCCTCGCTTGTCTCTTTCATCCTCTTCCTTAACCTCGGAAGGCGCATGGACAACAAGGCAAGGGCGCCAAAGGTTATTGTCGACAACTTTAACAGAAAGCTTGCACCCTTTTACGATGCAACAGGTGCGCATGCCGGAGCCTTGCTCGGCGATGTTTTGCACGATCCTTTCCAGTCCGGCGGCCTCGGCACTCCCGCTCATGAAAGGGTAGTTGCAGGCATGATTCACAAAGCCCACATGGGTGTTTTATTCATCGACGAAATAGCAACGCTTGAGCCAGCCACCCAGCAGGAGCTGCTCACAGCACTTCAGGAGGGGCGTTATCCGATTACAGGCCAGTCTGAAAGGTCAGCTGGCGCAATGGTCAGGACCGAGCCTGTGCCATGCAACTTTATTCTCGTGGCAGCTGGAAATGTGGAGACGGTTGCGAGGATGCATCCGGCCCTCCGCAGCAGAATCAGGGGCTACGGTTACGAGGTTTACATGCGAAACACTATTGAAGACACTCCAGCCAACAGGATGAGGATTGCCCAGTTCGTTGCACAGGAGATTACAAAGGACAGGAAAATTCCTCATTTCTCTCCAGACGCTGTCAATGAGATAATTATTGAAGCCAAGAGAAGGGCAAACAGGAAAGGCCACCTTTCGCTTTTGCTCAGGGACCTTGGCGGCCTGGTGAGGGCTGCTGGAGACCTTGCGCTTGAAAAGGGCGCATCAGTTGTTGAGCGGCAGCACGTGCTTGACGCAAAAAGAATCGCGAGGTCGCTGGAGCAGCAGATTGCTGACAAGCTCATTGAGCAGAGGAAAGAATACGAGGTCATAGTAACCGAGGGCAGGCACGTAGGCAGGGTTAACGGCCTGGCTGTGCTGGGAGGAGGGGCAACTTATTCAGGCATCATCCTGCCAATTGAGGCAGAGGTAGTGCCCGGCGGTGAGGCCCGTGAAATAATAGCGACTGGCAAGCTGGGGGCAATAGCAAAGGAAGCGGTGAAAAACGTCTCCGCAATCATAAAAAAATATTTTGGCGAGGACATCAAGAAGAAGTATGACATCTACGTGCAGTTCCTCCAGACTTACGAGGGCGTTGAGGGCGACTCCGCCTCCATAGCTGTTGCAACAGCCATAATATCCGCATTGAAAGGCATACCGGTAAAGCAGGACTACGCCATGACAGGCAGCCTGTCTGTCAGGGGCGAAGTGCTGCCAGTTGGAGGGGTATCTGCAAAGGTTGAGGCAGCGATCGAAACAGGCATCAAAAACGTCATTGTGCCGAAGAGCAACGTCAAGGACATCATACTTGACAAGGCAAGCGCTTCAAGGATTACCATAATCCCTGTGGAATCAATCATAGAAGTCCTCAGGGAAGCCCTTGACTGGAAAGGCAGGGAATCAATCCTGCACAAGATAGTCGGGGCTTAAACGCTCATAGCGCCCATTTTACGTATAACCACGCCAGCAGCTCTTTACACCATAGGCTTCTCAGCTGGAAGCGGCTCTATCTTCGCTTCCCTTTTCTTCCAGTCCATAACTACTTGGAACTTGTAAGTCTTGACCTTTCCAGCCTTTTCATCTTCAATTATGTGGCTCGGCACAGGAAAACCGGATTTTTGCCACCTCTCAAACAGATATGGCCTGTAGCCCATCCACCACCACGCATTGCCGTTTGGAAAAACTACAATGCCGTCCTGCCGCGTAACTGAAGTGCCTGCTACAGGCTTGCTGTCAACACCTATCGGCTGAGTTGCCTTGTAGTCAACAACCGGGAATTCCTGCCCTCCGTAAAGGTTTTCAAAAGGCACAAAAGGATTTTCAGGGATAGCCCAGCTTGAGCTGATGAGACTATGCTCAAGGAAAGAACGCCTCTCAGGGCTTTCACTTACACCTGGTATGAGCCTCTCTGCTACCGATTCAATGCATTGCTCAAGGCTTTGCTTAACCGTATTGCCTGCTGCTAAGGCCTCCTGTGCCTTGTTTAGAAAGTGATGGTCCGAAAGGACAATCTGGATGGGAACATCTCTGCTTTTAAGCGCTGCAAAGTAGGCCTTAAGCCCGTCTCTGGCTTCTTTCGGAAGCAGCCTCGAGACCTTCCATGCACCGATTAGTTCGTAACCCCACATCAAGCTTACCTCTGAGTTGAGTTGTAATCTTATTTTAAAACAGGTGTGCCGTAGTTCACGGCAGAATTCAACATGCCCAGAAGCGTTGTCTCACCTTGCGAAAGAATAGTCTCTATTGATTGCCGTAATGCCATCTCAAACTGAGCGTTAGCCTGGGCAATCTGAGGGTTAGTGCCAGCTTGTGCCTGCATTGCCCCCACTGCATGCTTATGTTGCCTGATTAGCTGCGAAAGACCGTACCTTATGACTTCTTGTTCGGGTAAGGGAACTTCAAACTTCCCTCGTGCATCCTCCAAAGCTGCTTCCAAGTGCTCAAGCTGCGACCGTTCAAGCAAGCCCAAAAGCAGCCTTTGTTCAGGTTGTGAGGCTTGCACAAGCTCCCCCAGATTGAGAAAATAGCACAATAAAGATCCATTGACCTCTTCAAGAGCCCTGCCAGTCAGGTCGTCTGCCATAGCCCGGTCAGTGAATAAGCAACTATATAAACCTTTCTATTTTCGTAACTATTAAGTAGCATCAATTTTTTGTGCCGATTACCCTTCTAAAATAGTAAGAAAACCTTTAATATATGCTAGGTTAGAGTCATACAATCACGCTATAAAGGCTACAATAGCACGCGTAGTTAAGTGTAGTTGGGGAGCTACCGCATAGAAACTATAGGAACTCGTAATAACGTAATAAAAACCAAAAAATGGGGTGAATCTGGAAATGGTTGGCACAGCAGGTTATTTGCAGCAGACAGGACAGGCGTTGAGCGATCCTCTGGTAAGGATATGGCAGAGCTTCGTTGACGTTACTCCAAGCATAATTGCGGGTGTGCTTGTAATAGTGTTTGGCTACATACTAAGCTCGCTTGTTGGCGCGTTGACTCATGCAATCCTCAACGCTGCGAAGATTGACGACCACTTGAGGAAGGCCAGGCTTGCCCATTCCATTGGCTTCATAAGCATCGCCAACCTTGGAGGAGCCCTGATAAAGTGGTACATATTTGCGCTGTTCATCATTGAGGCAGCAGGTATCTTCAAGCTCGGTGTTTTGTCAGACCAGCTGTCAAGGCTTGCAGCAGTATTGCCAAACGTGTTCGCAGCCCTGATTATCGTGCTTGGCGGGCTGATAGTGGCAGACTACGCTGCAGACAGGATGCTTCACGCCAAGAGGAAAGGCGTGAGGGTCGCCAGTTCAGTCGTAAGGTGGGCGCTGATAGTGGTTGTGATTGTCACAGCCCTGAGCCAGATAGGCGTTGACGTTTCATTTGTAAGCAACGCCCTGCTGATTCTGGTGGCGGCTATTGGCGTCGGAATAGCAATAGCCGTTGGCATTGGCTTTGGAAACGCTTTCAAGGAAGAGTCCAAGACCATCGTCAAGCACCTGAAGAGGAACTGGTAAGGGAAACCTGCCAGCTTTCTTTTTCTTTATTTTTTTATGTTTACCTTCCATTTGCTTTCCTTTATCTTCTGTAGCTTTGGCAGTTTTGCTGAAAAAGCTTAAAAACATCACGAGTTCCCATGCTGCAAGATGGACTTGCAGGAAATAATTGACAACGAGGGCAGAGCGCTCAGAGAGCTCTCGAAAGCTAGCATTGGCTCCGGTTATGCAGAAGATTTTTACATGAACGCTTTTATGGAACTCGCTAAGGCTAATAATTCACGCACGTATAGGGCGCGGCTTGCCGATTACGTGGCTCTTGCGGATGAATTGCCTGTGCCCACACACTTGGCCCTGCTACTGGCTGCACAGGCCAGGCAGTTTAAGATAGTGCCTGACGCCTACGTCAAAGGAGATAGATTCTTGAAATTAGATGGTTTCCTGAAATCAGTCGACTCAGCAGTAGCCTTGGCCACTGAGCCTGATTCGGGCAAGGCCAAAGCCGTTCTTAAGCAGGTGATACTGCAGCAAGCTGGCACTGCCTACTCTCAAGCTGAACTGCTTAGTCACGGGGAAAACGAGGTGGTTAGCCACATGGCATGCTACCGTCAGCTTGTGCCTGGTGAGTTTGAGCCTGACGTAATGCGGGCCGCAGCCAAATTGACTCGCGCATTGCTCATGCATGGCAGGCTGGTTAGTGCCTACGACTTGGCGCTGTCAGCTGCAGGCAGCCCTGACAATATAAGGTCTGAGCCATTTCTGAGTGCTGCGGAAACGCGTAGGCGCGAAAGCTTATACGAAAATAGGAGTGACGTTGACAAGTTTGCCCTCCTGGACGAACTCGCGAGTGATATTTACTATGTGAACCAGCGTTCTGGAGGCAGGCTGGGGCATGACCCAAAGCAGGAGCTGCTCATCACGGCAAAAGGCGCAATAGCAGCTTACAATACAGGCAATATAAGGAATCTATCAATATTATTGCAGCACCTAGGGAGTGTTTCGAGGGCGTGCCAGCTGCGTGGCATCTCACCCCATGATGCTTTAACTCCCGAATTAGCCGGTAAACTCCCTGACGCGTTTACAAGTGCACGGGAGCGTATCGAGGCACTGCGCCCACGCATTGGTCTGGAGCCTGTGGCACGTATTCTGGAAAGTTTCTCTAGAACAGAGCACAGCCTTGGTTTTGATGATATGAGTATTCGCGGGGATTATCTTGAGAATAAACGGGAATAAGCGGCCAGCAGATAGCATTCACCAGCCACCGCAAACTATTTAAAACACCAGAAAGAAGAAAATGCCATGGAAGTAATTCTGAAGCAGAAGCCTAAGTCGCCAATAGTCATAAGCGGCTTTCCCGGCATAGGGATGGTTGGGGCAATAGCTGCAGAGTTCCTTATCCAGCACCTGGGTACAAAGCAGATTGGCAAGATTATCCTGGACAAAAACCCGGCACTCGTTGCGATTCACGAGGGCAAGCTAATTGAGCCTTTCAGCGTATACCACAGCACCAAGTACAACATCGTTGTCATCCACTCCATACTTGCAGTTCCAGGCACAGAATGGCAGATGGCAGAAGCCCTGCTCAGGATATGCAAATCCCTGAATGCAAAAGAGCTAATTAGCGTTGAAGGCGTTGGAAGCGCCACAGAGGGAACAGAAAGCGGCAGGACGTTCTACTACTCGAACTCTGCATCCAGGGAAAAAGTGCTGGCAAAGCAGAAGATTGCCAAGCTGAAAGAGGGCATTATAATGGGGCCAACGTCAGCCATTCTCATGAAGGCGGGCACCCTGCCTGTAACCTGCTTCTTTGCAGAAACCCATGACGCAATGCCCGACAGCAACGCCGCTGCCCAGATAATCAGGGCACTTGACACCTATCTTGGCCTGAACGTAGACTACAAGCCCCTGCTCCAGCTCGCTGCCAAGTTCGAGGAGAAGCTCAGGAACATAATGACACAAAGCAGGCAGGCAGAAGACCTGAGGGACAAGAAGCAGATGAGCTACGTTGGGTAAGTTCCTAAGCATTAAAAAGCTAAAGAGTTAAAAAAAGGTGCTTAATAACAGATTTGGTGAATGAGGATATTATGCTTATAGCTGATGCAGGGAGTGAACTCTCTCTCGAAGAAAAGGCAGATGACCCTGAATCACGCAATTTTGCCGGCAAGGCAGTGTTATTTACGCGCAAGCGAATGACGGGCGCCGGCAATGCGGTGCAGCAGGCTGCGCGCAGTGCGACACAGGCGTATCAGGCGCACGTGCCTGTTAACGTGCAATTGCTGGTTTATGGCGCGGCCAAGGACCTTGAAGCCGCCGTACAATGGTCATGGAATCGCGTTCCAGCTGTCTATCGTGACCGCTATTCCATCATTCAGAACACTGGCTGGTTTGCGTCAAAAGGAACGCAGGTTTGGCTGCTTAATCACGTTTTTAAAGGAGGAATTGAAACAGCCGTTGCAACGCGCGGCTGGGAACTCGCTGCAGTATGGTTTGCCTCAGCCGCAGCATTTGAGGCCGTAACCGCCGGAGCTCATTTTGCAACCGAATTCGGCACCACTTATAGAGGCGACTTAGGCAGGTTTATCGAGGTAAGAAAAGGGCTGCTGGCAGCACAAAACATCCCAAAGGCGTTTTTCGGAATTCTGACATGGGGGCTTAACCTTGGCCTTGACAAGACCGAGTTGGTTCCAGCTTCCACAGCAATTTACTTCACTGGCATTCCATTCAGCTACGAGCAGACAAGGTTCACTACGCTTTTCAAAAATGCCCGCGACAGGGGCGAATCGGGCTGGCATTATGCTATTTCTTACATCAAAAACAGGCCGTCCCAGTACGCGACACAAATGGCAGGATATTTTGCTCCTGCAGCTAAATGGCTTACTGAGCATGTTAAGGCAATAGAGCAGCATGCGGACTCTGTGCTGGAGCAGGCAGGCAATGCACAGCGCATGGCTGTTAATGCGGCTGCTACTGCATTCATAGCTATTACTGCATTAGGAGCAGCGTATCATGCGACAAAAGCAGCACTCTACACAGCGCCAACAACTATCCCAGCAAGCATCCCAGCAGGCATGGCAGGCGTAATAGCAGGAATCTCCCGCTTTTCAGCATAGTGCTGAGTCCATATCATGCCCTCTTCTCAAACGGGTTCACAGCCTTTATGCCTTCAATCTTATCAAAGTCTTTGTCTTCTGTGTAAATGGTAGTGATGCCGTGCTCTTTCATCGTGGCTGCTATTACAGCATCGTAGAATTCGACGCCAAACGTGATATGCAATTCCATAGCGCTTAAAATAGTTTTGGGGGTTGATGAAAGCTTAGGTATTTCGGAAATATCAACAATGTCGGCAATAAAAAGCCGGATCTCTTCTAAATTGACACGGTTTTTGAAGTATTTATGCCTAGTAAACACGTTAAAAGTTTCTGAAAGAACCTGCGTTGTAACGGCAAGCCGCATTTCACCGTACAGGGCTGATTCAAACAGTTCATTAGCCATCTCATGCTTGAATTCGTCAGAATTATCAAACGCGTGGACCAAAATATTAGCGTCCAGCAGAGAGTATGCGTTCAACTCGCTCATCGTACAATTCGCTCCTGCACTTATATCCTTTGAACCCAACATTGACTCCTTTCCTAAGCCTTTCAAGAAGACGTTTCTTTATCACTTCCTGCTCATTCTCCTCGACATGGTTCCTCATGGCTTCGGTTATGGCGTCGCCAAGAAAGCCCTTCTTGCCGTTCCTGGCCTGAGCTGCGTTTTCCCGAAACTTTTGATATACTTCATCATCCACGTTAACTGTTATAGTAACCATAACCGCAAATTAAGTAACAAGAACTATTTAATTCTTTCTATTTTGTAAATACATCTGACTCAGTTGCCAACACGCGCAACGCACTTTAAACACTCACTTCTAATCATAGTGCCTAAGACAAAATTCTGCCGAAACCAGTCACACTACACGCCCAACCGCTGCGAAAACCTTACACAAAAAGGCAAACAGATGGTAAACGCCGCAACAGCGCTTGGCTCAGACAATAACATATCAAAAATAATACAAGCAAATTGTAATAAATAGTTAAATAATTTCGTCACAATTATAGTACTAAACTTATGATAATTAATTAAAAGTTTTAGCATATCCTTTAGCACAACAATATTTAAAAACAACATCTTATTAACTAACCAGTAATTACATAATGCTTAGGTTGGTGGGGTTTAATGGGCGACTTTGAACAAACGACGGTAAAATCTTTTCATGCTGTCAAGTCGGACATGGACGAATTCAAAAGAAGCATGAACGAGTGGGTGATATTCCTTGACAATAGCCTGCGCGACGCAAAAGAGCAGGTAAGGTTTCTCGAGAGGCGGGTTGCCGAGCTGGAGTCCGAGATTGAGATGATGTGGCGCAGATGACGACAGAGCATGACCCCATAAAGCCTCCAGACGAGGTTTTGGAGGCCAACGATTCGCTTGAGGATCTTCTCACTCATGAATTAAAGACGAACGGCCCCAAAACTCCGGAAAATCTGCTGAAGCTTGCGCGAAATTCAGCAGTAGATAATCTGACAATCGTTTCGGAATATTTGCGCAATACAGGCTTTACTCCTCGACGGCCGGCCGGGATTCCTGTTGCAGTTGTCCTTTATGCGTTAGGCATAAGCTATAGGACAGGTGTTGGGCGGAGAACGCGGCTGACCAACGTGCTCGGAGAACGTGTTGTGGAACACTTTCCAGGCTTTTCCAGAGACATGCCACTACTTGACTACCTCAGAGCGGATCTCACCGAGTACCCAAGAAGACAGACTGTGCGCGTGAGTGGGCGGCCAAGGGTAATCTTCCCTCGCGAAACGCGGGCTATTGATCTGTATCGCGATGTTATTGCTTCAATCCGTGGTAGTGAGCCAAGGAGAAGCGGCGGAATAAGAATGGAACAGCTCACGATAGGCAGCTTTTTGGAACTCCCGCTTGCGATTATCGAGACCAACAGGCAGATTTATGACATGCTGGGGCCCTACGGATTTCGAAGTCCTTGGCTTTAAATTATCGGCTTGCCTTCCATCGCCTTTGAAACAACGTCGTGAACGTCAATAGCAACCCCGACAGCAACAACAGCTGTGAATGCCAGTCCTGACAGGCCGAGCCACGACGCTAAAAGAAGCGCGATCATCGTCATTGTTCCAAGCCTTATCCAGTCGTCAATCGACGTCAGGAACTTAGTTTTCCACACAATAAGCTGCATCAGGTTCATCTTGCTGCTGCAAATTGGCACGCCTTTATAAAGCTGATACAAAATATTTATAAGCAAATTCGCATCACCAAAGCTATATGGGGGCGAATAACGGTTATAGCGGTCTGATGTGCTACGGAAGTGGCGGTCTGTTCACAGTAATTCTTAAGCCTGACGCTGCGGAAGGCATAGGCCAAAAACTGATTGCCGCGAATTGGATAGATGAGGAAGATTGGCGTGGCAGGCAGGGTATAGGTGGTCTTGTTTTTGCAACCGCTGAGTATACAGTTGACCCGCTCACTACTGCCGCTGAAGGCGAAGTATCACAGTTGGCTAAACGTTTGAACTTAAGAGTCTTAAAGTACGGTATGTCGGCAAGTGAATCTGTTGTGGCCCAAGCGCAAATCAATGACAGGGGAGATGCTGCTCTATTGCTGACAGCTTTGGCTAAAGCACTTCTTCAGAAATAATTTTTAAGGCAAAACTTTTTTATAGCAGCCGTGAGCCGCAGTTGCCATGCTTTTCGAACGGCTCAGCGAACTGTTTACAGGCATCATTGCCTCAACCGGCTATCTAGGCGTCTTTATCTTGATGACTTTGGAAAGCATGGTTGCCCCAGTTCCCTCTGAGCTGGTCATGCCTTTTGCCGGCTTTCTCGTTGCCGACGGCAAGCTTAACCTGTGGCTTGTCATAGTCATCAGCAGCCTGGCGTCAATAACAGGCTCTCTCATATCTTATTTTGTTGCCTATTTCGGCGAGAAAGAGCTCATCCACAAGTTTGGCAGGTTTGTTTTCCTCGACAAGGAAGAGCTTGAATGGACTGAGCGATGGTTCAGGAGGCACGGCAGCATCACCATTTTCATCAGCAGGCTTATCCCTGTGGTGAGGCATTTAATTTCAATTCCAGCCGGCCTGGCCAGGATGGACCTCAAGCAGTTTATTTTATTCACCGCCATTGGAGCCACCGCCTGGAATTCTTTTCTTTTGTTCGTCGGCATTAAGTTAAGGGAGAACTGGGGGATAGTCCACGAGTACAGCAAGCAGCTTGACATCTTAGTTGTAATAGGCATTCTCCTGGCAGCTGCTTATCTAGTGTACAGGCACGTGAAAAGGCGCAGAAAAGCCGCTGAAAAAGCTTAAAATTTATAAATCAAACTTGATTCGCTGCCATCATGGCTGGCGCTCCTTTAGAGGTAATGGTTAACCTGATAGACGCGGGAGGTTTTTCAGCAATTAAAGCTGCAAGACCAGATAAACCGATTCAAAGGTTAGAGCCTACAAGAGTTCTTATCTACAGAGGCGAGCTCGGTGTTGAAGTTTATTTGGATGCTGACATAGTTAAACCGTCTGGAAAGCTGGTAAGAGAGGGGGGAACAATGGCCAAGCGGCCGGGAGAAGAGTTGACTAAAGATGCTGTCGCATACGTGGCTGGAACGCTGTGGAGCATGGCTACGGGTCCGCTCACTTTCACAGGCGATGAAAGCGCCAGGGACATACCCTCTAAGATTCAGAAGGCTTACGACAGCTTGCAGCCTTCTTCTCAGGCTTGAGCTGTGAAGCAACATTTTTAAGTTGAATCCTTCTCCCATTGGTTTTGCAATGCCTTCACGACTGGAAAGGTGGCTAAAAGGCTGTGCTCCTGTGATTTGGCCAGCAGTTGGCTTTCTTAGCATGGTGGGATTCCCGCTCGTCGTCACGACCATTTCTCTGAATCAGTATTTTAGTTGGTTTGACGAATCCGCGGTCTTGGAGCGGTCAGAGCGCAGCGCTGTGAGGGGTTTGCAGTCACTGGATGCCAGACTTTATTCTTTATGGGATGATATGTCGCAGAAACAATCTGGTTTTCAGTTGGCAGAGATAAAGGAGTACTGCAGGGCTGTGGATGTTCCTGGCATTGGCCTTGCAGGCAAAGCAAAACAGCTCTGCAATGCGTACCGTGACCGCCCAGGGCAGGCTGAGCACGTGGATGCAACCGGAGCCGCAGCTTACCGGGCGAATGTGCAGGAACTCAGATTTCTGGCAGGAGGGGCTCTTGGCATTTTGTTAACCGCCGCAGGCTTTTTCTACTTTGGGCATACAAGTGATACCATTCGAAAAGATGCGGAAAAGGTTGTCCTTACCCATCCCAGGCAGCACCAGTAAGGAGGAATGGTTTAAATGTTAATAGACTATAACACTCCAATAGAAGGCCTGGCTGGCCTTGTGACAGGCATCATGGTGCAGCGCGGCATCCTCATGCGTCAAATTGGCACGGCACTGTCAGCCCGCCTTAACGCCTCATCTGATATGGTTAAACTTCACGTACAGGGCTTGCGGAAGGGCTTGCCTCTTGGCTATTACGCCGTCTATGATGAGTTGTTAATAGGCCGCAAGCTCAGCCGGACAGCCGTGGTTCTGGCACACCTGCAGGTTCCACCGGAGCACTCTGTGATAACAGCAATAAGAGAAAGATACACCAACTGCGCCAACTGGGTTTACCCTCCAACTGGCGAGGTGCCGGTGGCAGCCCAACCGATTCCAGATTTTACAAGACCGTCTGACGATGATTTGGGAGGCCTTGTGGGCAAGCTGCGCCAATTGAAGCCAAAGGACCTGGAAGTGGTCAGGAAAGCCGTAGACAAGCGCCTTCTGCAATACGGCAAGAAATAGAGAGTGTTAATGGCGACTTTTAGAAAGATATAAATACATCCTATTACCATTATTAGTATTATCATGATTATTTTGCTGACGAAGCACGCAAAGGAACGCATGGCTGAGAAGGGCATTTCGGTTGGTATGATTAAGGAGGCGATAAGCAAAGGCGCTGTGGTGAGGCAAACTGACGGTTATTTAGCGACGTACACTTACTTTGCTGTTGCCTACAAAATAATCAAACAAGGCGTTTACAAGGTTAAAACGGTGATGGTGAAATGATTAGGGACAAATGTGATGAGTGTGGCGGGAAGCTTGTTGAGAAAAATGTGGACTTCAGCATGTTTGGCGTTATGCTTGGAAAGTTTCCAGCAGAAGTGTGCTCCAAATGCGGCGAGGAGGTATTCACTGAGGAAACCTCTGCCAAGATTGACGAAGCTGCCAAGGAGAAGGGCTTATACGGCCTTGCAGCGTCTACGACTGTCGGCAAGTCAGGCGACTCCCTTGATATCCGCATAAGCAAGAAGGTTGCAGAGTTCGTCAACCTCCAGAAAGGCCAAACAGTTATGGTGCACCCGGAAGGGAAAAACAGAATAGTAATAACTTTCTAGCTGTTTCAGCCGGCTCCGGAAGGGGGAAAGAGGGGGTTGCTGGCGGGTTTTGGAAAAGGTATAAATACCTGTTTTAATCCGGCTTTGTTAGGGGGTAAATTATGGGTATGTTTAACGACCTTTCGGATTCTTTCAAAAAAGCCTTACTAATTTTTGGCTCCTTGGCTTTAATGGTAATTGTTGCGTTTCTAATCGGCTGGTTGTCTTCCATTTCTAATTTACAAGGGTTTAATGACGCTTTGATTTTAATTGGAGTCTTATTTATAGCTATAGTCTTTGTGACTGTGAGTCTGTATCTTAAAAAAAGGTAACAAAAGGGCAATGGCACCCCAAACATACGTTTAATAGTCGTTATCAGAATGTTTTTGGCTATTTTCCGGAAATTTTGTGCTCACGGCCGGAAAAACAGCGGCAAACAGCTTCTTTTTGCCTTTTTTGACCGCGGGAGCCGGCTAAAACTGCCAAAGGTTAGTACTGGATTGGCGCGGGTTTGAGTTGCCCATTTCAACCAAGGCACCCAGCAGGATTTCGGCTTTCTTCCCAAAACCGGCTTTTTTGGCTTGGCGAAGCTGTTTAGCAATGCCGTCACCAGGGCGCATGGGTCCTTCATATCCGAAGGAGTTTGCCACTGTTTCAGCAGTGCCGTCAGCGTACTGCCTGAGGGTTACATGGAACTCAGGGTTCCTGTAATTGGTCCCATGGTCGTTTGGCAGGGCAATTGGCGTTTGGCTGCTTACCGAATGCAGACCAAGCACCAGCACTTGAGGCGTCAGGGCCACATACACAATGTTCCCGCTGCCCGGATTTGGCTTAGGCATAGGTGAAAGCATCAGTAACTTAAGGACGTCCTTAGGGGTTGTTGCGGCGCCAGGGAGATAAAGGTTGGGCATCAAAGAAGCCCGGTCTGGTTCAGCCACTTCTGTGCTGTAAAGGCTCCATTTCCCGGCTATTCTGACGGTCTGTGCAAGGCAATCCTCCAATGAAGGTGTTCTTCTGAAAAGCCACATAAGGCAGGGGTAACGCAGGAGAATATAAAAAATTTTGGAATATGGCTATGTGGCGGGTAGAAGGGGCACTGGCGGGTAGAAGGAGCGCCAAGCAACATTTTAGGTGCGCCCTTCAGGCCAGACCGTATTCTTTGGCGTGGTCAGCATAGTAGCGGACATCGTTATGGCTTCCGAATTGCTCAAACAAATCATCTACCTCAAAGCGCAGAAGTCGCGTGGCAAGATCATACAGGTAAGCGTTAAGGTCAGGCGCAGTGATGGCAACTCCGTAGTTTTCTTCGATAACTGCAACATGGGCCCGGACTGTTTGGTATTGGGTCATTAATTGGTTTGTTATTGCCTTAACAAAAACAGGAGGCACTTCCCTTGCTTTCAGCTGCATGGCCGCCCCGCGCCTCGCGATTAGCCTGGCGCAGCTGCTGGGAAAAGAGCTTCGCACTGCCGGATGGTTGTGCATGATAGCGAGAGGCGCTACCCTGGCTGCCTCTTCAAGCTTTACGCCTTTTGCGCTGAGCGAACCAACTGCATCGGCAATAGCCGCAGAAGAAGGTTTAAGGTCGCTTAGTTGTGTAAGGCATTCTTTTTCAGCAGCCAACAATGCATCCAGTGGTCCCATCTCTTAATGGTAATCGAGAAGCCTGTTTAAATCTTGTGCCAACCCGCTTCTTAGGCTCAGGAGCCGATTATGGCATCATTGAACTGTCTTTGCCGGATTCATCGGAGGCTATGCCGGTTCATACAGCATATGCCGGTTCATACAGCATGACTTGTGCATTCTGGACAATTCCAAGCGTTGTCAGGGTTTTGCATGCGTCCTCAAGCCGCAAGCCAGTGGAATCCGGTGGAAACCTGGTAGCCAGAGCAGCAGTGGCAACCGCGCGGAACTCTGAGGGTGTTTGAGTACCACTTACGGTTATCCTGGCATATTGCCCACCTTTGGGAACATCCACGAGTCGCAGCACCTTGAAGCCGCCTTCCTTTGCAAACACTACCGCAGCCGTTATGCTTCTAATGTATTCCGTGACAAGTGCGAGCATCCCCCTAACCGCTATGCGGTAATTCTGGTCGTTGAACTTCCTCGCCCAGTGGCTATCCGGCATTACTTCTCCTCTTCCGTTTAAGGCAAAGCTTATTCCAGAGGGGTCCTCTCTTTCGGCAGGCGTGAAGGAGACGCATATAAGCCCGGGCCTGCCGCCTGACAGTATATTGGCAGCGTACATAGCTTCATCCCGACGTATTCTTTTCAATGCTTGACGGGCTTGTGTGAAGCCATTCCCCGGTACATTTCCTTTAAACGATGCCGAGTGCCCAACAATTACCTTGTTGCCGCTTGGCTTTTGCGGCTCAAATACGTCATAGATTAAGTCCAGCCTGGGCCTGGTTTCGGTAAGCTCGGCATTGGCATAAATGCACGCTTCAACTTCCAGTCTTGCCAGCGCTACCTCTTCCTGGATGCCATGCATAACATCCTGATACCCTTTTATCCTCCCAACAAGCTCTCCAAGGTCTTCAGATACCATGCTAAGTCAGCCGTTACAAATACCTCGTCGTATTTAAATGTTTCCTTTTTATCACCACTACCAAGAGATTACATTTCTGCGGGAAGTATTTAAGCAAGAGCAGATAATCTTATATACAGGAACTTCTCAGGAGTGCTAAATTCCAAAATTGGAGGTGTTTACAGAATGGCAGGAAATACAGTTGATATGGTATCTAAGTGGTTAGTAGTTATCGGTGGCCTTAACTGGGGCCTTGTTGGTGTTGGCATGTTTGCCGGATCCGACCTGAATGTGGTAAAGCTTATCCTTGGCGGAATCGCTGGCGGAGTGCTGGCTAACATCGTTTATGTGTTGGTTGGCTTGTCAGCCCTGTACATGCTCTGGGGCATGTTCAAGAAGTAAATTGATGAAAGGGCTAAGCCCTTCTTTTTCTTCTTCTTTTTTATTTTCTACACTCTCCTTTTTTCGCAAAGGTTTATATAGGAACAGTTCGCATAAAAACACCAGAATGGTTCTGGAACAGCTTGAAACAGAGTTAAAGCTTCGCGGATTCAGCGAGAGAACAGTAAAAAGCTACCTTTTCTACAATAACAAGTTCCTTGCATTCACGAATAAAGCCCCAGAGGCTATATCAGAAGAAGACATCAAGTCATACCTGGCCAACCTGATAAGTGACAGGAAGAAAAACGCTGCAACCGTAGCCCTTGTAAGAGCTGCGCTCAGGTTTTATTATGACGGCGTACTGAAGAAAAGCATCGTAACGCTCAAAACGCCCAAGATACAGAAGAAGCTGCCGACAGTGCTTACGAAGGAAGAAGTGAAAAAGCTCATCGAATCTGCCGCAACAGCCAAAAGCAAGCTGCTGCTCATGACACTTTATTCCTCAGGCTTGAGGGTAAGCGAATGCACGAACCTGAAGATAAACGATGTCGAGCTTGACCAGAGGATGGGCTGGGTCAGGCAGGGAAAAGGCGGCAAGGACAGGCTGTTCATACTATCGGACGGCCTTGTAGATGCGCTAAGGGGCTATGTAAACGGCAAAAACACCGAGCACATTTTCACCAACAAATCAGGCAGGCCATTATCAGCTAGGAACATACAGAAAATAGTGGCTACTGCCGCAAAAAGGGCAGGGATAAGCAAGGGCGTGAGCCCTCACACGCTCAGGCATTCATTCGCAACCCACCTTCTTGAGAGCGGGGAGAGCATAAGGAAGATACAGGAGCTTCTTGGGCACTCAAATTTGCAGACAACGCAGATTTACACGAAAGTGTCGACGGAAGAATTGAGGAAGGTTAAGAGCCCTCTGGACAGCTTGTAAGGAATTCTCGTAAATTTATAGAGTAAATAATGTAATAAATTCCTACAATATTTAAGAATATTATATCATATTTAGATACTTAATATTTAATAATAAATTAGATTATTTAATCATAATTTTAATTAAATATTTTAGTTATATCACAAGACATTTGCATAAGGCATGTAAGCGGTGCCGCCAAAAGGCCAAAAGAGGCTGCAAGGTAATGCAAATGCGCCATGAGCAGACCCAAAGCTGCTGCAATCGCCTGAACCAGCAACAATCCGTTAGGCACTATGGTGGAAAGTGAGGGAATAATGGGCGTGCGTCTGCACCGATGGAGGATTATGGTCGCGCAAATCGGAGACTGAATGCGCCATTCAAAAGATGCTTGAGCCGTCTAAACTCGCGCGGTTCTCCGGTGCCTGGGTGTCCAGGATAATCAGCTCCATCAGCCCTATTCCTACCTTTTGAACCACTTTGCCATCCTGGTACACAGTGAGGGGAAGCACAACAAAAGTGTAGGTTTGGCCTGTATCGCCAATCTGAAGGAATTGCGTTTGGGCTGAACCCATGATGCCACGGCTATCAACAATACGGACCATCCAGAAAGGGTCAGGTGGCATGGCAGGCGCTTGCAAAGGGAGCAGCCCGGTAAAATTGATTAGCAAAGTTGGTTCGGGAAACCTGTGCGCTACGGCTCGTTGGTTGATTATAGTGCCGTCTGGGACTATAAGCGGTGGCGGCAGGGATTTTTCCACAAAGGCATCATAGGGGTCTTGAGAAGGCAACGGCCTCACTTTAAAGTATAACTTGCCTTCGCTCAATTTCAGGCCGTCGATTAACCCGTATGCCACTGCAATAATGCTTGTGGCGTTGGATTCGGGGTCCAGAACATAATACCGGATGACAATCAGGTCATCCAATACGCTGTTATCGTAATGCAACTGGCCCTTTGATTTTGTATAGTATTCCAAAAGAATGCTCTGAAGCCCGGATTCGGGTTGGGGAGAGGATATTGGGCTTGGCGCGGCTGTGGGTGGCGGCTGGGTGGCCACTGTTTTATCCGTATGGCCACATGCTGCGAGGACTATCGTTTCAAGCGCCAGCGCCGCAACAAGCAGCTTTTTCATTGTAGGCAGGGTAGTCTGCTGCAATTTATAAAGTTCATGCGAAGATTTTTAAATGCCACGGCTGTCCGCAAAAAGCTTATGATAAAGGTCGCAGACGCCAGAATCGGAACTTGTATTATGAACAGGGGTGAGCCTTCCAAGGTTACCCAGAAAGAGAGGGTTACTGTTGGTACTCACATGCATTCCAAGACGAGGCTGGTTGTGCAGGGCATTTTCTCAGGCAGGAGCGAGGTTTTGACGCTTTCTCACCATGAGAACCTTGAGGACATTGAAATCACCAACAAGAAAGGCCAGGTTGTTGCTAAAATTCCTCCCAACCAAATACAGATTATGGACCTGGTCAGCTACGAGACGCTGGCCGCAACAGTTGAAAAGGAAATGTTTGACAAGGCCAGCGAGGGCAGCATAGTTACGTTCATTGAGCTGCAGGGCAAAGTGATCATAATAGAAATGAGGGAAGCTCGTGAGGAAGAGCAAAAGTAAAGCGTTTAAAGCGTTCTAAATTCCAAACGATTCTATGAGTGCCTTCATTTTCCTGAATTCTGCAACAAAGCTGTAGCCCTTTTGGGTCAGGGCAATTAGGTTTCGGCCTTCGCTGCCGCTGCCTTCGATGGCCAGCATCTGCTGCCTGACCAGGCTTTCGAGGTAAAGCTTAAGCCTTGCGTGGGAGAGGTTTGACTTGTAAAGCAGCCTCGTGGGCTTCATCTTCCCGCCGCTTTCCTGCACGGCCCGGAGTATGTCGAATATTATTTCGGGCTTGCCCCTTTTTGACGTCATTTTTTGAGCACCAGCAGCATGTTAGCGAGGAGCAGCAGGTAAGCCAGCACCCTTAAAGTGCTGCCGATAAAGTAGAAGTTTATTGATTTCAGTATGAAGAGGAAAAGGACCTCACTTACAAGAAGGGTTACGAACGAAGCCAGGACGAGGAGCGTGTTCCTGTTCCTTTTTTTAATAAAGCTCTCTGCGCTATGCGTCAGAATGAAAGCGAGGAGAACTGCCGGGATTATATGCGCGGTAAGGTAGGCGTTTGACGTGCTTATGGTGAGCAGGGCGACCAGGGCAACAAGCAGGGTTATAACTCTCTTGCTTTGTATTTTGAAGAACAGCGCTATCAGGAAGGTATATCCTGAAGTTGCCAGGAATATTGAGAGGAACAGCATCAGCGCTTGCAGCTGAGTCATGCCCTGAAGCGCGATGAATCTCGGGTTGTAGGTAAGCTCGAATTTCACTAGGTAGTCGAACAGAACCCTCGAGAAAAGGCCTGCTGCAATCAGCATGAATGCTGATGAAAAGAAAAGGCTGGTCCTGTTCCTGGTCAGAAGGTAGCCTCTCAGGGCATACCCTGCTATGAAAAGCGCTACAGACGCTGAGACCAGCCCGAAGGCAAGGTCTATGCTGTAGAAGGCATGCAACACATCAGCCCATACCATGTCCTTGGCTATGCAGGATTTTGCTTTAAAAAGATTGTGAACCTTTAATCACGATTTTTTCTTCACAAGGCACTTATTAACCAGGTTCCATAACGCATCCATCACAATAGAAATTAACAAAAAATCGGAGGTGATGCTGGTGGGCAGTATTAATTTGCTGTTGACTGATTTCCCGGGCTTTGTTGGTGGTGAGGCAAGGGAGCTTATGGAAAAAATCAACGCACAGTACCTAATGTGGCTTTCCAAAAAGGCAAGGAGGGTAAGGATGCGCAAAAGGCAGGAAGGCAGCGCAACCAATGTGGTGGCAAATGCGCTTGCAAAGGAGGTGATGCTTGATGAGCGAAGGGGAAGATGGCTACGGCACAGGCAGACGATGGAAGCATGAGGAAGACGATGACGAATGGTTTGAGGAGCTGCTTGAGGACGACGAGGTCAGCAGCAGCGAGGCCGGCTTTATGATTGGCTATAAGAAGGCGGAAGAGGAGGGGTTCGAGTAGCCTTTCCCTTACCTTTCTGCATTATCGCTCCACAAACAAATAGTGCTTCTGCGGCTCTGTAATCTCGAGCAGTATTCTCTTCTCTATGGCTTTTTCAGGGTCAAGCATCAGCTTAAGCCTTCCTCTCATTTCCTTGAACGTCTCAAACAGCTTCTGGTCCCTTGCCTCAATGAGCTCCCACATCCTTTTCTTTCCCATCCCGGGCAAAAGCTCAAGGCTGTGCATCCTTGTGCTTAGCGGCTGGGCTGTGTTGAAGAAGCTGATAAACCTGGTCTCGTTGGCCTTTACTATGTTGGCTATGACGAATTCCAGCTCTGCTTTCGCTGTTGGGGTGAGCTTTGCAGCCGGCAGTCTGCCGTTTATGTGGTGTATCTTGTCTCTTTTGCCCTCGCCTATGTAGACCTCCTCGTGCGGCTGGAGGGTAATGTCTTTCTTAGGGACAAGCTCAAGAAGCACAAAATAAGTTTTGCCGATTGCCTGCACTATCGGCGTTTTCATGTAGCCAGGTCTTGTGTCGAAAGGGTAGCCGTTTGGCAGGAAGTCCAGCACTATGACATACTCTTCCTTTGTCCTTTGCTGTTCCATTCCCCACCAACTCCGAATCGCTACTCATATTACTCGCATTTTTACATTAGACCGAATTTGCCTTTATAGTGGTCAAAGTATATAAAAACCTTTTGCACACATCCTTGATAGAATCCGTGTTACGGCATTCCCAGACTGACGAAAGTGCCGAAAGGCAGGCCTCTGTCTGCGAGCACAATTTCAAGGGCAGATAAAATAGGTCTGACTTCTCCTGCCCCAAAAATCGAATCGCCAGGAGCCAATACGTGGCCGCCCAGGCCGTACAAAAGTTTCTTTTGAGGAGTTACCAACAGGGCAGTAAAAGCAGGATCTTTCCTTGATTGCTGCTTGTAGAATTCAACGTCGCCTCTTGAGAAGTGCGTGGCAAGCTGCGGGGCTCTGCCTACTGTCCCATTGCTGTGGGTGTGAAAGTGCATAGTTCGGTAGCCGCAGCCGGACATTCTTTTCAAAAGGGCTTGAGCAACTTTTGCTCTTTTTTTATCAGCGTGAAGGTGCACCCCTTCGCGAAAATTAGTTAGTACCATATATTGCAGAACAAGATCATCATCCCGCGGCCGGGCCAAAATCAGGCCATTTGCCTCTTCGTTCCTTTCAACAAGATAACTTATTTGCTGCTCAAGGTACGACGGCATCAAAACCTTTGCCATGCTTAATGTGAATTACTGCGGCTATATAAATCTTTTGTAAAGTCACCACTGAAAAGAAACAAATAATAACGATAGTAAAGTATTTAAGTAAGAATATTTTTACTTTGGCCGGTGATTCGTAATGAAGGTCAAAACGGTTAAAATGTCGGAAAAGGGGCAGATAGCCATTCCTCTCGAAATCAGGGAAGCGATTGGGCTGAAAAAAGGAGACGAGTTGCTGCTGCTGCAGGAAGGAGAAAGGGTGTTTATTGAGAAAGCGACTTCTGCCCTGAAAGATGAATTTGAGCCGTTACTCAAGGCATCAGAAAAAACGCTAAAAAAGCTCTGGGATAACAAGTTTGATGAGGTCTGGAACAATGTTTGAGCAGGGCGATATCGTCGTAGTGCCTTTTCCTTTTACGGACTTAAGTGCGACAAAGCAGAGGCCAGCATTAGTTATCTCAAAAACAGGGTACAATAGCATGACTGACGATGTCATAACCTGTGCCATAACGTCTAACCTACAAGGCTCAGACTATTCCGTACTAATCGACAATGATAGCTTGACAGAAGGAGCGATTCCAACCAAAAGCAGGGTAAAGGTTGACAAGTTATTCACGATAAGCAAATTGCTGGTTAAGAAGAAAGTGGCTAAGCTGGGGGCGGAAGAGTTTTCGAAAGTAAAAGCTGAACTGCAAAAGCTGGTTTAAATGGAATTTATTCCAAAGGTAAAAAGACGTGGAAACTCATTGTGGCTTATTTTTCCAAAATACGTTGTGACAGCATTGGCGCTTAACGAAAACTCCACCTTCAGGCTAAATTTTGTTAAAAACGGAGATAAAATCTTCGTTACAGGAACAGTCTTATGAACGAATCGCCTGAGTGGCTGCAAAACAACTACTTCTTCTTTTCCAAGAACTCGTTAACCAGCTCGACTATCTTGCTGATTGCATCGTTTGTCAGGCTTACTGCGTAGCCCTGCATTAGCAGCTTTAGCTCCGCTGCTGTCCTTGGGAGCAGGTCAACTATCTTGCAGATGTGCTCGTCCTTTAGCCTGTTTATTGCCAGTTTGCTTATGGCTGCGTGCAGCTCCTTGCCCTGCTCAGGGCTTAGCTCTACAAAGGCGTTGAGGTAGTCCTCTGTCCTCGTGACCCTGATGCTTGGCTCTTTTTCCCTTTGCCTTATCTTCTCAATTTCGTGCTTGAGCTCCACTAGCGACAACGGTGTCTGGCTTACTATTTTAGGCTCCATTTTTGCTCACTTCCTAACCACGTTCAGGTGGACAGGGCCTATCAAGAGTGTTTTTTCCTTGCCACCATCGCTGATTCTTACCTTGTAGCAGCTTCCCTGCATGCCAACAACCATACCAATTCGGCCGTGAAACCTTCTGAAGTATGCTCCCTTACTGACAGACGGCTGCAGGTCAAGCTGCACGTGCCCGCCAGCTGCGATTTTTTTGACAAACCTGCTTACAGGAAGCTTTCCCTTCATCTTCTTTGGAACAGAGAAGAGCTGCCTTGACTTACGCCTTGAACTTCCGACCCGCTTTACCATTTTTGTGCTAAATTTTTGAGAAAGGGCAGGCATTTAAAAAGCTATTGCTTGCGGAGCAGCCACAGCGGTTATTGATTGCTTATCGTCTTAGCCTCTTCCTGCCCGCTCTGGTGCTTTTTGAGCGGCGAATCCGCTTTTTGGCAGCTTTGGCAGCACGCCTGTGCCTTGCGGCACGCCTGCCTCGCCTCCCCGACTTTGGTGCGCGCCTTTTGCGCTTTATTTGCCGCTTCAGCCTGCTTTTTCTGCTTTTCTTCTTTACACCAATCCTTTTGACAATGGCCTGAAGCTCCTCAACGCGCTCGGTTATTTTCCTCACGAGGGTTTCCTTGGTTTTTACCCTGGCGATTTCCCTGGCGAGGTCCTTGTCCTTGATTACCTCCCGTATCCACACCTCAAAGTCGTTCTTGTCCCTGTTGACGTGATACCTGAAGACTTCATCATCTGCCTTTTGCAGGGCTGCAGAAAGAGCTGAAAGGCTTCTCAGGTTCTCATTTGTGCACAACCAGAAGCTTATCTGAAAAGGCACCTTTGCCAGTATGCTTTTGGCAAGAGCTGCCGGCACTTTGCGTTTCATTCTTAACCTTCTTGAGCAACAACGTTTCCACAAGCTTTGCCTCGGCTGTATATAAAATTTTCTGTTTCCACTTAGCAGTGACGAGGCATGTTTTTAAGTTGGATTCACCATTTGCTGATTCAATGAACTGGAGGGCTTTCCTGGTTGTGGACTTCAAGGATATGTCCAACTGGATAGCCATTGCGATAGCCATCCCGCTTCTCATCTGGGGCGTTACGATGCTCATGCGCGCCATCTAGGCATGGGTGCAGGCACAGGCTTTCCTTGCAAAAATTATTTATATGCTCTTTTTGTGCCTGAAATTCGACCAAGATGGCCTCTGAAACTACAGCCGCAGCGGCTGCCAATCCTTTTCCCCGTGCTTACGACTTCAAGCGCATTGAGGAGAATGTTTCCATGCTGTGGAAGGAGAAAGGCGTTATTGAGAAGGCAATTTCTTATGATGAAAAGAAGCCTCTTTTCAGCTTTCTGGAGGGGCCTCCGACAGCCAACGCCCCTCCTGCGCTGCACCATGTTGAGATGCGCACGATAAAGGACCTGGTTTGCCGTTATAAGTTCATGAAGGGCTTTTCAGTTCCCAGGAAGGCAGGCTGGGACTGCCATGGGCTTCCTGTTGAGGTGCAGGTTGAGAAGAAGCTGGGCCTCAGCACAAAGAAGGACGTTCTGAATTACGGGATTGACAAGTTCAATGCGCTGTGCAGGAGCGATGTTTTCTCTTTCATTAGCGAATGGGACAGGCTCACTGACAAGATGGCTTTCTGGATTGATTTAAGTGACCCATACGTTACCCTCAAGAACGAATACATTGAAAGCGTTTGGTGGAGCCTTCAGCAGCTGCACAAAAAGGGTATGCTGTACGAGGATTTCAAGGTTTTGCCTTATTGCCCAAGGTGTGAAACTCCATTGAGCAGCCACGAGGTTGCCTTGGGCTATGAGGATGTGACAGAGCCGGCAATAACAACAATGTTTCAGCTGAAAGGAGGCCCAGAAAGCCCTACTCGTTACCTTCTCGCGTGGACAACCACTCCCTGGACTGTTCCGGGCAACATCGCCCTGGCTGTCCACCCTGACATAACTTATGCTGTTGTTGAGGACGGCACAGGCGCCCATCCAGGCAAGCAGTTCATTCTGGCTAATGACCTTGTGGGCAAATACTTCAAAAATCCAGTAATTGTGCAGCAGATGCAGGGAACAGAGCTGGAAGGAAAGGAGTATGTGCCCCTGTTTGATTACTTCGTAGATAAGCTTGACAAGCCTGCGTGGGTTATCACACTGGCCGATTTTGTGACGACAGAGGAAGGAACAGGCATTGTGCACCAGGCCCCTGCCTTTGGAGAGGAGGACTACGAGAACTGCAGGAAGCACGGTTTGGCGTTTGTGCAGCCTGTAGCTGAGAACGGCACGTTCACGAAAGACGTTGAGGACTTTGCCGGGCTGTTCGTCAAGGATGCTGACCCCTTGGTCATCGAACGGCTGGAAAAGGACGGCACGCTCTTCAGCAAAGGGAACTACACCCACACTTACCCGTTCTGCTGGCGATGCTCAACTCCCCTGCTTTATTATGCCCTGAAATCATGGTTTATTGCAGTCAGCAAATACAAGCAGCGGCTGGTTGAGCTGAATGAAAAAATAGCATGGTATCCTGACCACATAAAGCATGGAAGGTTTGGCGACTGGCTTGCCAATGTCAAGGACTGGGCATTGAGCAGGAACAAGTTCTGGGGCACTCCCCTGCCAATATGGAAGTGCAATAACAGCGACTGCGGCAATGAAACTGCTATTGGCAGCATCAAGGAATTGAAAGAAAAAGCAGTAGGCCTGCCTAAAAACGCTGAGGTTGACCTTCACAAGCCCTTCATTGACGAAATCAGGCTCAAGTGCGGCAGCTGTGCTGGTGAAATGTCTCGTGTCCCTTACGTTATTGACTGCTGGTATGACTCGGGGGCTGCAACGTTTGCTCAGTTCCATTATCCTTTTGGCAAAGGCAGCAGCGAGAGCTTCCAGAAAAGTTTTCCGTACGATTTCATCGCCGAAGCTATTGACCAGACTAGGGGCTGGTTTTATACACTCCATGTCCTTGGCACATTGCTGTTTGACGGCCTTGCTTACAGGAGCGTTGTCTGCGCCGGCCATGTTGTGGATGAGAATGGCGAGAAGATGAGCAAGAGCAAGGGCAACGTCCTCAACCCATGGGAGGTCTTCGGGAAGGTCGGGGTTGACGCTGTCAGGCTCCAGTTCTGCAGCACCTCGCCGGAAGCCCCAAAGCGCTTCAGCTACGGGATTATCAATGAGAACATAACGCCTTTCCTCACCGTGCTGTGGAACAGCTGCTATTTTGCATCCGAAACTTTAGCGAAGAAAGCTGCGGCAGCAGGGGATTCCCCTTTGAAAATTGAGGACAAATGGATAATTTCCCGGGCAAACTCTGTCGTGGCTGCTGTTGAGGATGCGCTTGGCAGGCACGAATACCACGCCTGCGTGCAGGCGCTGAAGTCCTTTGCCACTGACGACTTCTCCAGGTGGTATATCAGGCTTATCAGGGACAGGGCATCAGGCCCTGACGCACCTGACGATGCGCTGCAGTACACGTTTCGCTATGTAATCTCCAGGGTTGTAAAGCTCCTTGCGCCCTTTGCGCCTTATGTAAGCGAGGAAATTTACCAGCTGCTCGTCAGGGAAAAGCCGGTTAGTGTTCACCTTTCCGAGTGGCCGAAGGGAGAGGCTATAGACGAGGAGCTTGAGTCTCAGATGGCTGTTGCAAGAAGTATCGTTGAGTCTGTGCTCTCTGCCCGTGACCAGATTCAGCGCGGCCTGAAATGGCCGCTGAAAAGGGTCTCTGTCGTTACTAAGGACGAGAAGGTAAAGCAGGCAATCAGGAGCCTTGCTGAAGTAATAAAGAAGCAGGGCAATGTCAAGGAGCTTACGCTGTCTGATGAGTTCAAGGAGGCAAGGCAGAGGGTTAAGGCTGACTACAGCAAGCTTGGGCCCGTGTTTGGAAGCATTACCCCGAAAATCATCGCCAACTTGGCGATGCACAGCACCCAGGCAGTTTTGCAGCACATTGAAACCGAAGGCAGCTTCAGGCTTGAGGTTGACGGCCAGATGATTTCAATAACGAAAGAGCACCTGATAACGGAAAAGGAAATTCCGGGCAACTACGTCCAGGCGCAGTCACAGTACGCTGACATTTACATTGACACAGAAATGACAGAAGAGATGGAGGCAGAGGGCTATGCCCGCGAGCTGGTCAGGCACGTCCAGCAGGCAAGGAAGGATGCTGGCTTGACCAAGGACCAGCTCATCGCAGTTGCCATAAAGTTCCCTGAGCAACTGCTGCACCTTAAAGATGCGTTAAAGGACCATGTTGCCGACATGAAGTCAAAAGTGGGCGCCTTCAAGCTGCAATTCGCTGATGCAAGGCCAGAGCAGGGAACGTTTGACAGCGAAGCAGTCGCAAGGATAAAAGGGCAGAATGTTGAGATATTCCTGACAAAGGCCTAGTTCTTTAGTTGTGTTCCATGAGGTTGGCGAAACCACGCATAAGTAAGGGAAATCATGCGTAGTTTTCAGTCAAGAAGCCTTTCCAGTGCTGCAGCAGACAATTCTACGGCAAGAGTGCCTCTGGGTGCGGGTGTTCTCGCATGGAAAAAATACGTAAAAGGCTCCAAAGCCTTACTAAACCGCTGGAAGCTTTCGCTTGCCCTGGTGTACCGCCAGGCCCCGTCAAAAACTAAATAACTGGAAAGTATGCTCTCTGCCAGGTTATCTCCGATAAAATAGCTGGCTGCTACACCTGCGCCAAGTTCCAAGAAAGCTGTCCTTTTCGTATTTTTTATTGCAGATTCAGTTCCCAGCCACTTTGTCTGGTACTTTCTGGGCAACAGGCTTACGAGGGGCTCACATACTTTGTAACCCGCCCACGCTATAGTGCCTGCAGTTTTTACAGCAAATCTGACCGGTGCTGGTGCCGCGTTAATAAGCTCAATACGTTCAGCCAATCTCATAAAAACAATGGTAGTTTTGTTGCATTTATTAACTTTGTGTTAACCAGCGCTTTTGTGCACTTTTCAGGGCTTTTTGGGCGTCAACGCACGAAAACGGTGTTTGGCAGGCCCTTAAAGGCGTTGTCGCATGTCAGGAATCGCATGTTGCGTTCCATTGCATAGGTGTAACCGAGCGCGTCTGCATAGGAAAAGCCGCGTTTCTCATTTTCCAGCCTGAATTTCATTGCCTTCCTGATTATTGTTTTCGTCGGAATTACCATTAAGGGAAAGAGCATCTTCAGCGCCTCTTCTGCTATGTTCTCACCGGCTTTTTTTAATAACATGAAATAAGACTCCATTATAACAAGCAGACTGACTTTGCCTTCGTGAGGCTCTTCAAAGTAGCTGGCGACATCAGGGTTGTCTATCATGTATTCGTAAATTGCCGAGGTATCATAGAAATAGCTCATTTAATCACCCCAGCCTTTTCTTGCCTCATCCTTGAATTCCTGGGCTGTCATTTTTATCTTGCCTTTCAAAATGCCCCTTAGCGCTCTAATGCCTGTTTTTTTCGCTGTAACAACAATCTCATCACCTTCTTCAATTCCTTCTCCTTTGACGAACTCGAAGGGTAAAACTACCCCGAGAGAGTTTCCCCACTTTCGCGCTTTTCCCACTGCTTCCATAATATAATTAGAATTATACTAATATTTAAACCTTTTGGAAGACGCAATCAAAAAACTGTTGCCCTACTTCTTCACAATCGCGTAAGTGTGCGTCACATAGACGAAGTGCGGCCTGAACTTCAGCTTGAACTTCAAAAGCGGCATGGGGCTGCCTCCGAAGTCGACAAGGCCGTAGCCTTTTTCCTTAAGCCTGTGGAGGTCATCGAGGTTGGCAATTTCGCCAAGGCCTTCAAAGGCGTAGTTGCAAATGCCCATTGCAGAATAGTAAGCATTGTCAGAGTTTGGGATTTCCCAGCCGCAGGTTATGCTGCATGGCTCTCCGTCAACGACCATTGTTGTGGCTAATTTTGTGCCTTCAAAGCCAATATCAATCATCTTGAGGTATCTTTCATCGTAAGCAAAGTTTGAATCTCTCCTGTTGGCGCCCAGGCTCATAAGCTTCCTGCGCTCAACCCACTCATTAACTATTTTTTTCAGTTTCTCCCTGCCAACTGTCCTGCTGTCAACCATCTCAACAGAATGCTCGCCATAAAACCTGTTCCTGATGTTCCTGAGCTTTTTCCAGTCGTCGCCAGCCATATCATCTCCGTGCCACCTTTCCATGTTAAAAACCGGCCAGTAGAGCGAGAACCTGGGCTGCAATGCAGCGTAGCCGTTGCCCTCAAACGACTTCAAAGTGGCTGCCCTCAGCGCATCGTCCTGCTCAACGACAAATTTCCGGATTTTAAGCTGGCTGAAGCACGTGTCAAGGGCATCTTTCAAAACACTAACCTGCTTTTCTCTTGGGGCAAGCGCTTCGGAAATCATTACAACTTCTCCTGCCTTTTCCCTGTAATTCGCAAAAATGCCAAAGCCCTCATCCGACTTCAGGAAAATATTTCTTGCGCCATTATCGGCCGCAGTCGAGAAATATGCGTAGTTGTGCTCTGGCGTGTAGCCGAATTTCCCTATGCACCTCTTTATCTCATCGCCTGATTTCTCAGGCATTTCTACCAATTCCATTACAAAAAGTGATATTGTTGCACCGCATATTTAATTTTTTGCCCAAAAAGAATAAAAACAAGCCCAAAAACCACTTTTTTATGGGAGACCTGCCTGTTCCGGTTAAGATTGGGCTCATATGCGTTGGCACAACTGCAACTTTGCTGGGTTTTATAGGGTCTGTCGGTGCCAGGCCTGTCGACAGGATAGTTTACCTTAATAAGCCACCGGCAGTTGCAAAGCCCGCCAGCCAATCTTCGGCTCTTTCCGGAGATGCAACGCAGTCAGTGGATGATTATGTGCCCGGCAATACTATCGCTTATTCCCAGAGCAATCCCAAAAGAAGCTTTGACCTTGCGCCGCAGAAATACCTGCTTCTTATAGCAACCGGTTTCGCAGTTGGAGCGGTCGGGGTTCACACTTATTGTGTGGGTGTTTATGAGGGAAGTCACGGGCTTTGGCGTAGAGAAAAAAGCTGAATTTTCTGCAAAAAAATATAAATGCCCCTGTTTTTGGTTTCCTCATGGATTCATTGCAGAAGGATGGCGAGTTGAGAGAAGTCTTGCTTTCTGACTGCGCTTTTTTTGAAAAAGCTTTTTCTTCTGTTCCTGAGCCGCTTGCCGACACTACCTTTACCATGCGCTTTATTTGGGCAGGGCCCCTGAAGCATGCCTGGACTGTCATTAACGGGAATTTGTGCGTGTTTGGCTACGATAAGGGCCGCTATGTTGTGTGGGGACCTCCTGTCGGCGGCGCAAAGCTTTCTGACACGATTGCCGGGTGCTTTGAAATTGTAGAAAAGTTGAATGCTGCCGGGGGGGTAAATGCCAATCCTGCTGCGATTTACGTTCCAGAATGCCTCAGGTCAGAATACGAGGCTGTTGCCGAAAAGCTTGGCTGCTCGCTGGACTACTGGACCCAGGATTACATTTACAAAACCAAAGACCTGATTGAGCTGAAGGGCCCGAAGTTTGACTCAAAGCGCAACAAGGCCAATTTTTTTATGAAAAATTATGACTACGGCGTTGAAGAGTTTAATTTTGACAAGCACGGCAGCGAGTGCCTGGCCCTCGTGGATTTATGGAGAGAGCAGAAAGAAGGCATGGAAGGCAGCAGTGCTGACCTGTGGAGGTATGAAATTGGTGCAGAGACCGAAGTTGCAAGGACGCTGATAGGGTTTTCAAGGGAACTTGGCGTAAGGGGCATAGTGCTAAAGGTTGAAGGCAGGATAGTCGGGGTCAGCCTGGGCGAGCACTTAACGCCAAATATGTGCAGCAATATCATTGAAAAGACAAACCCTGCCATTAATGGCGCGTCCCAATTCATTTTCAGGGAGTTTTCAGGTTACTGGTCGCGATTGTCCGGCTGCGAGTTCCTGAATGCCCAGGACGACTTTGGCGTGGATTACCTGAAAAGAGTGAAGCTGTCTTACCATCCTGCAAAGCTTCTGAAGAGCTACTGTTTGGAAAAGAAGTAGCTGATGAGCTTGTATACGAGCTTTGCTGCGAGAACATCCGGCGCGCGGTTGCCTGGTATGGGCATCAGTTCAGTCACGTCAAAGCCCACAACATTCTTCCCAGCAGCGATTT
This sequence comes from Candidatus Woesearchaeota archaeon, assembly GCA_016180085.1. Lineage (GTDB taxonomy): Archaea > Nanobdellota > Nanobdellia > Woesearchaeales > UBA10216 > UBA10216. Next base: position 45,621 of record JACPBX010000005.1, read on the forward strand.
TCTTCATGAATTCAAGCATCTGGTACCATTGCAGGCCGCCTGGCTGCGGTGTTCCCACAGATGGCATGATGGAAATGTCAAAAGCGTCAAGGTCAATTGTGATGTAAACGTTCTTCCCAAGCGATTTGACAGCTGCGTCCATCCAGGCGCTGTTGCTGCCGTCATGAATGTCTTTTGCGAAAAAGGTTTTTATTCTGCCGTTGCTGCTGCGGATGTGCTCCATCTCCTCTTCTGCAATGCTCCTCACTCCAACAGAGACAAGGGGGCACATCTCTGATATCCTTCTTGCGACGCAGCCGTGGTTAAACCTGTTCCCGGCAAGCTCATCCCTCATGTCAGCGTGCGCATCAACATGAAGCACCGTAAGGTCGGGATATCTTTCCATGTGCGCCTTCACTGAACCGCTGCTGATGGAGTGCTCGCCGCCAATGACTGCGACTTTCTTATTGTCACCCAGCAAAACCTTGACAGCCTCATAAACCCTGTTGGCCATTTTTCCCGCATCGTCAACCACTTCCACCTCATCCAAGGTGCACACGCCAATCCCGGTAAAGCTCCTTTCGGTCTCCTCATCGTAGAATTCCAGGCAGCGGGATGCCTCGATCAGGGCTCTTGGGCCGTTTCTTGTTCCCGGTTGGTAAGTCGTGGTTGCGTCGTAAGGCACAGGCAGGATTACGACCTTCGATGCGCCATACTCTGCAAGCTCGTGCGGTATTGCCCCAAAATTGAACGGAAGGTAAAAATGCGGATTTTTTGCTGGCATTGCAACTTAACCGCTGTCAAGTGCTATATTAAAAATTTTTCCAAAAATTCCAAGAAATTACTGTACGAGTTCCCTCTCCTTCCGCGCTATAGATGCTGCCTTCTGTACATTTCGCGGGTAGTGCTTGACAAACGCCTTTCCCCGCTCAATCATGTTTTTCTCTATCCGCTTGGCCTCAAGCCTTTCCATAAGGTATTTTGTGGCGGTTTCCTCGCTGAAGTACTTGCAGGAGAATATGTCAAATGAAGCAAAGCCGTCTTGCGGAAAGGTATGGATTGCAATGTGGCTCTCCACCAGAATTACGAAGCCGGTCAGGCCGCCCTTGTCAAAGGAGTTTGGCTGAATGGGGATTTTCGTCAGCTGGGGCGTTGAGAACTTGTGCATGCCGAGCATCTCAGGCATCTCATCCAGGACGCTGTAAACGAAGTCGTAATCATCCAGCTTCTTTTTATCGCATCCGTACAGGTCAAGAGTCAGGTGTGGTCCGAACATTTTACTAAATGCTCACCTCGTTTTTTTCAATTTCAAGAAAGCTTAAGCTATTTTTCTGGACAGGAATACCGCAATTGCCACATAAATGCATATTGCTTACTGACGTGATATACGAGTTCATCTGCACCAATTTTTTATGTGAACCAGTTATGTAAACGCTTATATTTAAACTTAACTGTTTTTTGTTTTTCCGGGAATTTTTTGGTAAAAAGTTTTGATAAATTTCTTTCAAAAGCCGCCTTTATCTGATTTTTATCTAATTTTTCGCAACATCATTCAAAAAAATAATCATTGGACGCTATCAGGAGAGGGAAAATCACAGCTGCATCGCCGTAAATTGTGACGTCCCTGGCATTTTCGCTGATTTTCCCCCAGGATTTTGCCTCGCTTGTCGTAGCCCCTGACAATGAGCCGTGGTATGGCGAGCTGCTGTTGACGTAAATGGCGTAGTCAAGGCCTCCGCCAAGAATGTTTGAAATTATTGTGTGGTGCTTTGCTATGCCTCCGCCAAGTATTATCGCGCCGACTTTCCCGCTTCCACTCTTTTTCGCGGAAATTGCGAAGTCAATTGCCTCAATTGCGCCTTTAAGCTCGTTCACCCTGAAATCCGGGTGCGTCTGCTGGAAAAACGCGAGTTGCAGCCCAACCGCGCCATCGGTTATTCCCGGGCAGAATATTGGAATGCTGTTCCGAGCAGCGTGGTAAACGAATGAGTCTTCAGTGTCAAGGTTCATGCCAATCTGCCTTATCAGTTCTGTTACCGTAAATTCGTGGCTGGTGCTGGTGTTATGGATTTTTTTCAGGACCTCAGCCATTTTTTCTTCCAGATACTCGTAGCATTCATTTGGCACGAATATGCTTCCCATCCTGTTGATGCCTTTCCTGCCAAGCTCGGCATCGTCCGCCTCAAACGTGCCCTGAAAATAAGGCATTTTTGCCCTGGCGATGTCCTCGTCAAGCGCGCCGCTGCTTACCACAAGGGCATGCACCTTTTTTCTTTTGACCAGGTCTGTTATTATGCCGCGAATGCCTGATGCGGAAATGTTCGATGTGAAGCTCAGAAATATCGTTGCCTTGTCATTAACCATCTTGGCCAGAATTTCGGCAGCGGTTGCAATATTGTGCGTCTGGAATCCCGAGTTTTTGAGCTGCCGCACTAATTCAGCAACTGGCATGCCTTTCCTGAGCCGGATATCGGCAATTGGAGGAAGATTAAGGTTGCCGTCGTTGCTTTCCATGTTGCCAGTCAGCAAAGCCCGATGTTATATAAAATTTACCAAAAAAAACATTAAATCAAAAAATACCTGGGCAAATCCGAAAGGACACTGATAGAAAACTATTTATACTTAATTCTTAAAAGTTTTAGTTAGGTTGAGAGTGTTGTTGGGTGTGCAGGGCTGATTTGTAAATGAAAAGCGCAAGGAAGGTCTTGAGTGATACGCCTCTTTTCGAACTGACACTGAGGAAGTATGAAAAGCCCCAGTCAAGGAAGGAGCGCGAACTCATAAAGAGGCTTTGCCTCAGCCTTGGCTTGCTGCAGCCGGGCGATTCAAGGGATGTTATCGTTGACGTTCTCCATGTCCTCTTCAAGGGCAGGAAGAAAAAGCAGCTTCTCAGCGTTGAAGAGCTGGAAAAGAAGGTTATAATCAACAGGAAGCTTCACAAGCTACAGCTCCAGGGCATTGCGCCTTCGAACATAAGGCGCCAGCTGAAGCGGCTCAGGAACCTTATGCTTGTTGAGAAGGTCAAAAGCAGGTACAGGATCACGGAGTTTCTCGGGCTTTCGGATATTTTCAGCGAAAAAATCGAGAAGTTCCTCCTTCAGGGGGTTATGCAGCGCGTGAAGGAATACCTCACATCAGTTGATGAGCTCTTTGCCAAAAGGTGAGTTCCGTCGTAAAAATAGCAAGATTTAAATAGAAGTATGCGCAAAAGAAAATTCTCTCCTCGAGAAAATTGGGAAGAAAGGAGTCTCAGCGAGGAGAAAAATGTCGCGCTAAACGCGAAACCCAAATCGGTAGTGCCGATTGGGCCCAGTCGCAGCGGCGACTTGGGCAACAATAAAATAAAAAATCGGGGGTGTAAGGGATGGCACAGAAAGTTGCTAAAGCAGGCGTTAGGAAGCAGAACGGCTACCTCTATTTCGTGGACAAGAGGGGGAACGTTGCCAGGGCCAAGATGGTCAGGGGCGGAAAGAAGAAAGGAGCCCAGAAGCAGGAAGTAGTTGCCAAGGTCGGAGTAAGGAAGGAAAAGGGATACCTTTACTTCATCGACAAGCAGGGCGACATCTCCAGGGCCAAGATGGCCAGGGGAAGGTAAGAAGGCTTACTGATTCGGCTTTTTCTTTTATTTTTCTTTATTTTATCTTATTCACAATTGTAGCTGTGAACCTTTCCCGCAGCAAAAAATCAAATCACAGAATTCCCTATTTTTTCTTTCCCGCTGCTGATGGAGTGCCCCTGAGGCTGCTGATTGCCGCAAGAGGGTCTGTGCTTTCGTAGATGTATGAGCCTGCTACCAGGATGTCGGCTCCCGCAGCTATAACCTGCCTGGCCGTATCACCGTTTATACCGCCATCAACCTCTATCTCGACGTCAAGCTTTGCCTTGTCAATCATCTGCCTGAGCGCCTTAATCTTCGGCAGCATGCTTTTTATGAAGGACTGGCCCCCGAAGCCCGGGTTTACGGTCATGATGAGAACCATGTCTATATCCTGCAGGACATGGTCCAGAACGGTTAGCGGTGTGGACGGGTTAAGCGCGACTCCAGCCTTTGCGCCTTTTTTCTTGATATTGCTTATTGTCCTGTTGAGGTGCACTGCAGTCTCTGCGTGCACGGTAAGGAGGTTTGCGCCTGCGTCAATGAATTGCTCAACGTAGTTGTCCGGGTTTTCCACCATGAGGTGCACGTCAAAAGGCAGCTTGGTCACGACCCTGATGCTCCTGACGACTGGCGGCCCGAACGTTATGTTTGGCACGAAATGCCCGTCCATGACGTCAACGTGCAGCATGTCAACGTATTTCTCAACCCGCCTTATCTCGTCAGCAAGCTTGCCGAAGTCGGCAGAAAGTATTGAAGGCGCAATTTTCACCATGCAATCTTCACCATCTTTTTCACCCTACCTGTTGGAGTTATCGCTCTACTGCTATTATTTAAAGCTTATTGCTGCCGCAGCAGCGACTTATGCATAGACAAAAATATTTATAAACCCTTTTTTGAAACTACGCGGTAGATGACAAACGGCACTAAAAACAGCTCTAACCAGGCCAATACGGCAAACCCGAATCCTTCGCATGTCGCCATAATCCTCGACGGCAACCGAAGGTTTGCCAAAAGGCTGATGCTGAAGCCCTGGATGGGGCACGAGTGGGGCAGGAAGAAGGTAGAGAAGCTGCTGGACTGGTGCGTTGAGCTCGGGATAAAGGAGTTGACACTGTATGCTTTTTCTGTTGATAACTTCAACAGGCCAAAAGAGGAATTTGACTACATTATGAAGCTCTTTAAGGAGGCCTGTGAGCAGCTCAGAACAGACAAGCGGCTGCAGGAAAAGGGCAATAAAATGGGCATAAGAATGAGGTTCCTTGGCAGGCTTGAGATGTTTCCTGAAGTCGTAAGGAAGCTGATGCGCGAGCTGATGGAAAAAACAGCAAAAAACAGAGGCCTTATTGTCAATTTCTGCATGGCTTACGGCGGCAGGCAGGAGATAGCCGATGCGGCAAGAAAAATTATGGGCGATGTCGAGAGTGGCAAATTGGCAGCATCTGATGTGAATGAGGAAACGTTCAAGAAATACCTTTACATGCCCGATGACCCCGACCTGATAATAAGGACAGGCGGCGAAAAAAGGCTGAGCGGCTTCCTGCTTTACCAGTCGTCCTATTCGGAGCTTTTCTTCCTGGAAAAAATGTGGCCTGAATTCGAAAAGGAGGACCTCGTGCAGGTTATTGAGGAGTTCAGGCAGAGGCACAGAAGGTTTGGAAAGTAAGAATTCTAAACTGACCTGCTTAGCAGCAGCTGCGACAGCTCTTTCAGCTGGTTCTTGGCTTCTGAATCAGGCAATGCTGCCTCTGCACCTTCCCATGCTTCTTGAACAAGCCTTGTTGCGGTTTTCTTTGCATACTCTATAGAATTGTGGCTTTTTATTATTGCTATGGCCTCTTTCAGCAGCTTGTCATCCTTGGTATGCATATTCAGTATTTCAAAAAGCCTTGTTTTTTGTGCTTCTCCCGCAGCATTTAGGGCATGTATAACCAAAAGTGTCCTTTTGCCTTCCTTGATATCGTCGCCAAGCTTTTTTCCAATGCTTTCGTGCTCTGAGATGTTAAGGATATCGTCTTGTATCTGGAACACTACTCCGACCGTTTCCCCAAATTTGCCAAGGGCTTCCATCTGCTTTTCACTGCCACTGCCAAGAAGCGCTCCGAGCTTTGCAGCCATGCAGGCAAGCGAGCCGCTCTTGTTAGCGCACATCTGAAGGTATTCCTCTTCACTCGGGATTCGCTCTGATTTTCCGCTGTGCCACCATATGTCAATTGCCTGCCCAAAGTGACACTTTAACAGCTGTGTGCTTATTACCTCATAAGCCCTCTGTTTTGTTGTTTCTGGCAGGTCAGAATTCTGTATTGCAATGTAAGGGAGGAAGTATATCGCGTTGCCTGCGTTTACTGCAATATCAACGCCAAATATTTTATGCAGCACAGGCTTTCCTCTTCTCAAATCAGAATTATCTTCTATATCATCAACAATAAGCGTTCCATTATGGATAAGCTCTGGAATAACTGTGAATGGCAGAATCGTGGAAGGCTTTCCTCCAACGATCTCACAGCATATGAGCATTAGCACAGGCCTCCACCTCTTTCCTCCTCTTGCGAGAAAGTCCCACACAGGCTCGCTGATGGTTTTTGTCAGGGCTTCTGTGTCCTGCCTCCATTTTGCTTTCCCAATGGCTTTCTCAGCCCAATCTGCTGTCAGCTTATCAGGCAGGAAGCTCTTGAGCGCCTTTTCAATGTCTTCCCTGTATTTGTAGCTGCCGAAATCCATGCGTCCCGACAACTGCAGGGGCTTAATATACTTTTTGGCAAAGTTTTGGCAAAGAATTCAACACTTTTATCTTATCTTGTAGTCCTTGAGTTCCTTAATTTTCTCTTTTCCTTTGCTGTTGTCGCCAGTGTGGCCGCCAATGTGAACCTGCTGCTTACTAACGACGCCAATCTTAGCAAAAGTATACAGGCCCAAAAACAAAATTGAGGCTGCGGCTATTATTAAAGCGAACAGCGGAACGAGGAAAGCCATTATGAGCCCCAGCACCAGGAGAAGCGGGATGAAGAAAATCATTGCCACGATGTTTGAAGCTGAGAATCTTATCATCATGCCGGCATCAGCATTGAGTTTTGTGCCTTATTTACGCCTTATACTTGTAAATGTACTGGTTTGCCCTTCCTGCCTTCTTGAACAGAACCTGCTTGCTCTTCCTGAGCTTTGACAGGTTGTTTATGACAGAGCCTGTTGACACCTTAAGGTTCTTGGCAATCTCCTTAGAAGTGAACCACTTTGTCCTATGCTTTTTTAAAAAGTCGCTTACTTCCTGCTGTCCCATATTTGTTCTCTGGTATGGCGCTGCACGCTAATATTTAAACCTAGTGGTTTTTGCGGGTTTAGGCTGGCTTCTCAGACAAGCGCACTGTAACGGAAAATTTTAATACGCTAGCATACCTCCCACTGCATAATGGTTAAGCGCCTTTCTGAACCGGGCAGGTTTGCGGTTGTGGGTCATGAGGCTATGGAAGTGGCGGATGTAGACGACCCCTTCGACTATGCTGCCCTTCGTGCTCTTGTAATTGCTACAACCCCAAAAACGCATTCCGATATTCTGTTTTATGATGACATAAAAGGTGCTGCCGATCCGTATGTGCTTCTTCCTCCAGAGGTTGAGCCGAAGTACCCACATGAGCTGCGAGAGGCTGCCGCTAGCGATTTGGTTCTTGTGGTTGACAGGGTGCTCAGATACCTTTCTCTTCCAGCAAATCTTCCTGCAGACTCTAACCACGACTTGGCGCAGGTTTTGGAAGATTACAGAAAGCTTGTAGGTTTATTAGACGAAGTGCGCCATAAGGCGACAGCTGAACTTCTTATGAGTTTAAAGCTGCAAGGGTATCGCCTTCGTGACCTGCATTTGCTGCCTGATGTGCTGTCAGAGCAAAGCCCTGAAGTTGCTGCTGACGTGGAAACGGCGCTTGGGCATCAGGGTGCAGTCAGGGCTTTCATGAATATATTTACGAATGACGACTTGGAAAGCCGGCTTGCGGCTTTTGATAAAGCCCATCTGGCTGCAAGGCTGCCTGACGGCGCTTACGTTGCAACTATGGAAGGCAGGGATTCTTATCTGCGTTCATCTTTTTCTAATGGCTTGCTCTATGCACAAAACCTGTTATAAATTTCATAGCCGCTGCCGTATTTCATCTACAACCTGCTTCATGAATTTCCCAGAATCCACAGTAAACTGCTCTTTTCCCTTCCTTACCGTTACCGTGTTGGCTGCTACCTCTTTCTCGCCAACAACGATTATGTAGTTAACCTTGTCCAATTCAGCTTCCCTTACCTTGTAGGGCACGCTTTCTGCCTTGTCGTCAACCTCAACCCTTATTCCGGCATCAAAATACTGCTGCAGCAGCTTGCTGGCGTAGTCGTTGAACCGGTCAGCCACTGTTAAAATCCTGACCTGCACAGGGCTCAGCCACAGCGGGAACTTGCCTGCGTAGTGCTCGGTAAGCACGCCAATCAGCCTTTCAAGGCTGCCCAAAATGGCGCGGTGAATCATTACAGCAGTGTGCCTCTTCCCATCCTGGCCTTCGTACTCCGCCTCCATCTTCAGGGGCATCTGGAAGTCCAGCTGGATTGTGGCAAGCTGCCAGTCCCTTCCAATTGCGTCCCTAACGTCAAAGTCTATCTTAGGGCCGTAGAACGCCCCCTCACCGGGCTTGACCTCGTATTTCAGCTTGCTTGCCTTAAGGGCTTCTTCAAGGGCCTTTTCAGCCATGGCCCACAGCTGCAGGTCGCCCATAAACTTCTCAGGCCTTGTGCTCAGCTTTGTCCTGAACTCGAACTTCAGCGTATCCACGAAAACAAATTTCACAAAGTCCAGAAGCTGCATTATTTCAGAGTTAATCTGCTCAGTTGTGCAGAAGATGTGGGCATCGTCCTGTGAGAACTTCCTGACTCTTGTCAGGCCTGCAAGCACGCCCCTGAGCTCGTTCCTGTGCAGCGCACAGAAATCAGCAATCCTCAGCGGCAATTCGCGGTAGCTCCTGGTCCTGTTCTTGAAAATCAGCACGTGGCTTGGGCAGTTCATGGATTTCAGGCTAAACTCCTCGCCGTCAACGCTCATCACGAACATGTTTTCCTTGTAATGCTGCCAGTGCCCTGACTGTTCCCATAAAGCCTTGTTGAACAGCTGGGGCGTTATGACCTCCTTATAGCCCCTCTTGACATATTCCTTCCTGATAAAACTGATGAGCTCGTTGTAGATTATCGCCCCTTTTGGCAGGAAAAACGCGCTTCCAGGGCTCCAGTCATGGAACATGAAGAGCTCAAGCTCCTTCCCAAGCTTTCTGTGGTCCCTCTTTTCAGCTTCCTGCAGCATTGCGAAGTAATCGTCAAGTTGCTTCTTTGAAGGAAACGCTATTCCGTAAAGCCGCTGCAGAGGCTTGTTTTTCGCGTCCCCCCTCCAGTAAGCCCCAGAGATTTTCGTGAGCTTGAATAAACCTTGAGCGCCTCTGCCTTCGCCAGGACCTTTCGGTGGATGTCAAGCTTCTCTGCAACAATCTTGGCCATCTCAGCCTCAATCTTTTCCAAATCCTGAGGTTTGAACGGGTCATGCTCAAGGTCATAGTAGAAGCCGCTTTCAAACACAGGCCCGATTGTGAGCTTCGCGAAAGGAAACAGCCTCGTGACAGCCTGTGCCATGACATGGGCTGCCGAGTGCCAGAAAACGCTCTTTCCCTCGGCAGAGTCAAACTTCAGCAGCTGCAATGCTGCATCAGACTCAATCGGCCTTGTCAGGTCGTAAAGAACGCCATTGACTTTCGCAGCAACAGCCTCTTCAGCCAGTCCGCGGCTTATTCCTTCAGCTATTTTCAAAGCCGTCGTGCCCTTGGGAAACTCCCTGGAAGCGCCGTCAGGAAAAGTTATTTTTATTTCGCTTTTTCCGTCTTCTTTTTTCTTAGCTGCAGCCGCTGCAGATTCGGAATTTTTAGCTTCTTTTTTGCCCTTTGCTGTTGCCATTCAAATCCACACGCCGGCTGCCTACAAATGCAGCCAACAGCAATAAGCAGCAGCGAGGGGGTATTTATAGGTTTCTGAAATAAAAAGACAAAAAGAAAAGCACCAGCAGCCTACCACTTCTGCTTTTGCTTTTACTTCTTTGGTGCCTGGTACTTCTTCAGCCCTAACGCCTTGTACCGCGCAGGGTCTTCACTGGTGCTCAAAGTATCCACACGCTGAAATATTTCCTGCATTGGCGTTAATGTGGATATGTACCTTGCAACGTTGTCAGGTGTTGCGGTATGCGTATCCCTAAGGTGCTTGACAAGGTATGCCCTGAACTTGTGCTCATTCTTTTGATTTACCCTTTCAAGCCTATGTTGCGTGATGTAGTGGTCTATTACGCTGTCTTTTAGATGATTGGTGAACTGGCGCACGCTTTGCGCCCATAGGGTAGCCTCACCGCTTCTAAGCCCGCCAAGTAGTGCTCCTAGCCGCTCTTCTTCAGCTCCGAGATAACTGGCTGCGAGTTGTAAGAGGTGATTTAACCTTTCCTGGTCGCCCTCAAACCCTCCTGAGCTTTTGAGCGCTTCGAAGGTCTTAGCATGCTCAGCTTCTGCGCCACCCAGTTTCTTAAGCGTCTCAACTACTATCAATTCCAAAGCGTCGGCAATAGATTTTGGATCTTTTTTCTCCTGCAACCCTTTTTCCTTAGCTGTGGCATAAGCGCTGTGATAAATATCATCAAACAGCTTTTCCGTGCCGCCCTCTATCGGGCCAAACTTTTGGAACTTCATTGCACGAACGTTCTGGGGCGAGCGGTATTCCAAGTGCTCTTTAAATTTGGCTGCCTCTTCTGCGCTTATCCCTCCAAGGATTTCTTCCAAGCGGCTTTCAGGCGTTGGTGGCATATTTCAATCACCTCATTGTTTTCTTCAATAGCTTGACTAAAGCTTGCTTAACCTGGCAGTAAAGCTTCAAGGTGCATTATTTAAAGTTTTTCACTATTAATCACTTCAGTGTAAATACGAAGCTAAAAAGCAAGCCACCAAACATTTAAATACTCTCCTGAACACCGCTTTTTCAATGGCGAAAAAGAAAGCTGAGGCGAAGAAAGGTGGCGGTAGCGATTATAAAGTTGCTGCAAAAGACGCGAAGCCAAAATACGATGCTTCTGAGATTGAGAAGGCCGCAGGCGCTGCGGCAACGGCAGCTGCAGGGGCTCCTGTGGACGAATTCGAGCTTCTGGCATCAAAACTGCCAAAGGAGGCTCAGGAAAAGCTCCGCGACATCAAGGTTAAGCTTGACAAGTTCAAGTCTGCTGTTTTGGCGAAGTTTGACAAGTACATAATGGGCATTGCCCTGCTTCCTCCTCCAATGCCGCAGCAGCCAGGCATGCAAGGCGTTTTTGCTCCGGGTCAGCTTCCTCCAACGCTCCAGCCGCAGATGCAGGCGACACAGCAACAGCAGCAGGCGACTGAAAGCCCGGATGGCAGCGACAATAATTCGCAGAT
>JACPBX010000040.1 GCA_016180085.1 Candidatus Woesearchaeota archaeon
CTCATCAATTATGATTATCGCATCCTCAACAGTTTTCCCTGACCTCCTTAGAAAGCCCTCCCTCACCTTCGGGCTAAAAAGATAATTATAATCCGCAATGACCAGGGCAGCATCCCTGGAAGCAGCAACAGCAGCCTCATAAGGGCAAATCTTGCACTTCTTTGAAGCTGCAACAACCTCCTCGGAATGCATCGGCTCAGCAGCTATCCTCGCAATCACAACCTTTGACTCTGAAGTAAGCAGGCTTCCCTTCCTGAAATTCAGGTAAAACTCGCAGCCATCAGACTCTGTCAGGGCGTGGCAATAATCATAAAACTGCCTGCTGAACAAGCCCGAAACGTCATCCCTGGCGCACATGTGCTTCTTGCCAACAATGTCAGTAACAGAAAAGTCCACTCTGTATCTCTGCTTAATCAGCTTCGCAGTTTCAACAGCCATGAGATGCTGGGTGTGCCTCGAAGTCAGGAAGAAAACAGTCTTCCCGTTCTTCAGCGCGAACTCCAGCGCAGGAGCCAGGGCAGCAGCCGTCTTCCCCAAGCCGGTAGGGGCATGAGCAATCAGGCACTTCCCGGAAGAAATCGCGGTATAAACGTCCTTTACCAGCTCATCCTGCTCAGGGCGGATTTTATCGTAGGGGAAAAGGGAAGCACTAACCATTTGCCAGAAAAAGAGCCGAACATTTAAAAGGGTTGCGGGAGCTTTTCCGCAAACTTGCAGCGTAGTTGAAAACTTTTCACAACTTCCGCAAGTTTTCCGACGAGAAATCGTAAGTTTTATTAAGAGACTGTTGATTTGCGCTCGCATGGATGCTACTATTTCAGAATTCGGAAGTTTTTTGGATACTGTCTCCCTTAGGCAGGTTGACAAGGATAAACTGGTGTTCTTTACCAATTTCCTTGCGGGCATGCACAATGAGAAGCTGGCAAGCAGAACCTTTGCATTAGTTGGAGAGCCCGGCCTTGGCAAGACATACCTGATGGAAAGGCTGCTGCGCTCCGTGCAGCTCCCTGTCGTGTTTGCAGGCTATGCTCCTGTAAAGCATCCTCAACTTGTTAGCTGCAGGACGTTGAAGGAAGTCGTAACCAAGGCAAATGAACTGAAAAAATGCCTTATAGCGTTGGATGACGTTGACTACCTTACTAAGAAGAATAGCATTCTCGACATAGAGGAAAACGACAGAAAGGCACTAATGAACATTCTGGAGCTTGTTACAGGAGACGAGGCAAAAGCCTTTGTTTGCACAGCAAACTCCATGTACGTCTTTGATGAGGCGCTACGGGACAGAATAGAAGTAAAGATAGAAATGGAATTGCCCAACGAATCAAGCAAGCTTTGCTATCTCATAACAGAATTTGAGAACATTATAAATGCAAGATACCTGCAACAGATCGCCAAAAAGAGTGCAGGCTACAATTACCGCGACCTTAAGAAACTTGTGAAGATGGCATTCCTTATTGGAAGAGGAAATCTAAGCACAGACAGCGTGAAAAAAGCATTGAAAGCTTACATACCCTCAAGCCTTGAGGATTACGAAGTATACAGGGATACAGGGCTTATGTTCAAAAGCGTCATAGGGAGGCATGAAGCTAAAAGGCTGCTTCGCAGAGCTATCAGGCTCACGCATAACCCTGAGCTTGCTGTTACTCTCGGAATAAAGAGGCACAATTTCCTGCTCTTCCACGGCCCAGCCGGCACAGGGAAGACGTACCTTGCAAAAGCTCTCGCTGGGGAGATTGGGTGGCCGCTCATTTACATTAAAAGCCGCGACCTGTACTTAGGCGGCCCGCTTGCAGGGCTGAGCCAGGCTATAAAGGCCGCAAGGCGCTTCAGCAACAGCGTTATATTTTTCGATGAAGCCGAGAAGTCTTTAGCCAGGGGCATGTTTGATGATGATTCTCCATTACAGGGAGATCTCCAGAGCGAACTTGATGGCATGGATGAGCCCATCAACTCAATTGTGATATTTGCCGTCAACAACCTCTCACGTTTTGGCGAGCCAATAAAGGACCGCTTCACGCTCGTGGAATTTCCCTATCCAAACGCTGAAGAACGCAGGGAATTCATCACAAGGAAAATCGAACAGGCAAAGCCGTATATGAACCTGGATGTTGAAGTGAGCCGCCTGGTGAGAATGACCGAGAACATGTCATTCAGGTCTATAGAAAAAGCGTGGAACGAGGCAGCGTTTACCTTTATCGAAACAAAAAGGCCAGTCTCAACAGAGGACTTTTCAAGGTTCCTGCGCAATGTCGGCCTTGAAAGACCGCAGGACTTTGCAGCGCTGTTTGGATGAGGAAGGCTGATGAGGCTTCCACTGCAACCAAAAAGTTCCACTGGACACTGGACATATGCCCGCAGAGTATTTAAACCGAAACTGAATAAGGCACAAAAATGGATGAAAACAAGGCACTCGTGGTCTTCCAGGACAAGAAAATAAGGAGGATTTGGCACAACGAAGAATGGTGGTTCTCTGTTGTTGACGTTATTGCCGCCTTAACAGACAGTGCTGACGCAAAAGATTACTGGTATCACCTTAAAAAAAGGGAGGCTGAGTCTTCAGGGATTGAGTTATCGACATTTTGTCGACAACTGAAACTGCCTTCGGCAGACGGCAAGCAATATCAAACAGACTGTGCGAACACGGAAGGCTTGTTCAGGATAATTGGTTACGACCGTGTTAAGGAGATAGAAAATCCTGAACTGGCGCAAAAGCGCATACAGGAATACCTTGTCAGGGATGGCTATTCATTATTAAAAGTCCCATTATTAAATGAATTCACTATAACTGATGCGGGAAGGACGATGAGGCTGTGAGAGAATGGACAAAGAAATCATAACAAAGCTGCAAAAATCCTTTGAGGACTGTGCCCGTGAAGCCGATGGAATCGAATTTTGGTTTGCAAGAGATTTACAGGAGCTTTTAGGGTATGATAAATGGGAGAACTTCCTTAATGCCATTGATAAGGCGAAGATTGCCTGTAAAAACTCAGGCTATGAGATACAAGACCATTTTCCCGATGTCAGGAAAATGGTCGAGCTTGGCTCTGGCGCTAAGAGAGAGATAGAAGATTTCATGCTTACAAGGTACGCATGTTACCTGATTGCCCAGAATGGCGATCCGAGAAAAGCGCAAATTGCTTTTGCACAGAGCTATTTTGCCGTTCAAACCAGAAAACAGGAGCTTATAGAGCAAAGGATATCGCTCGTTGAGAGATTACACGCAAGGCAAAAGCTCGTTGCATCAGAAACAGAGCTTTCAAAGCTGATTTATGAGCGCGGTGTTGATGACGATGGTTTTGCAAGAATACGAAGCAAAGGCGACCAAGTCCTTTTTGGCGGGTACACGACTGCGAAAATGAAGGGCAAGCTTGGCGTGCCTCAAAGCAGGCCGCTTGCTGATTTTCTCCCGACAGTAACAATAACTGCCAAGAATCTGGCTGCAGAAATCACCAATTTCAATGTAAAAAAGGACAATCTTCAGGGTGAACTGCACATAACAAAAGAGCATGTAATGAATAATGCTGATGTGCGGCAGCTTTTGCTGAAAAGAGGCATAAAGCCGGAAGAATTGCCTCCGGAAGAGGACATCCAGAAGCTTGAGCGAAGGGTCAGGAAAGACGAGAAGCAAATAGCGCAGTCATCAAGGAAAAGGTAAGCGTGGTTTTCGGCTCAGATGCCAAGGCAAGCTCCCAGGCATCAGCGGAGAGTGCAGGTTTTGAGGGAGGGGAAGGGTGGGGTGAGGGGATAAACTTACTCCAAAACCCTCTTTGCTACGCCAAGTACTCCTAGCACTCCGAGCGCAACCCCAATTAAAACACCGCCTGAGATTGCAGTCTGACCTACCCCGGGTGATATGTTGCTTACGTACAAGATAATTCCCGCTACTACTAGCGTTCCAACAATACCACTGGCACCAAGCCCTAACCCACTTATTCCCTGACTCATTTTACATCACCTCCGATTTGTTAGGCGTCGTAAGCTCAGAACCAGCCAATGTGTATCCTAGGCTAGACAAGCCTCCACACCTTTTGCTGGTTAGCTTATTAATGGCTTAATATGCTTATCGCATATATTATATGAACATCGTTTGGCACTGGTCACTGGACTCGTGTGCACAGGATTTATAAAGGAAAACCTTGTTTGCTGAACTATTCATAAAGTTGGGGATTAAAATGGCTGAACGGGAAAATGGTGCCAATCTTGGTTTTGAAGCGAAGCTCTGGCAGGCAGCGGATAAAATGCGGAATAATATGGACGCTGCCGAGTACAAGCATGTTGTCTTGGGCATGATATTTCTGAAGTACATTTCTGATGCTTTTACTGAAGTGCATGAGAAACTGGCCCAAGAGCCAGGAGCTGACCCTGAGGATATTGATGAATACAAAGCTGAAAACGTATTCTGGGTTCCACCAGAAGCAAGATGGGATTATCTTCAAAGAAATGCGAAACAACCTACAGTTGGAAAGCTGATTGATGATGCAATGGACGCCATAGAGCGGGATAATCCTTCATTAAAAGGCGTTCTTCCAAAGAATTATGCCCGT
>JACPBX010000003.1 GCA_016180085.1 Candidatus Woesearchaeota archaeon
CTTCGTCAAAAGTGCCCAGGTTATTAAAGAAAGTAATCTTGTTGCAGATTATCTTGGCAGAAGCAGCGAGGTATCGCTTTTAGAAAAAAGGGGCAAGGAGAACTTTTTCTTGCCTGGGCTGTTAGAAGCCCAAAAGGCTGGCAAGCCATTGCCTTCCGCATCATTCGTTGCTCCGTCTTTAGAAGATAGGCAGTTTACGGATGCTAATTTTGCAGCCCTTGCATTGCTGGCTTTCCTCGTTGGGCTTGTAAGCTTCCTCTCTCCATGCACGTTGCCAATTCTGCCAGCTTTTTTTGCCTCTGCTGTTGAGTCGGGGAGGGCAGCGCACACTTCGGGTGTTAATCCTTCCAAACATAAGAAAATCGGTATTGCGGCTAACGCGCTCCTCTTTGCCGCAGGCCTTGGTGTGGTTTTTGCAGTTTTCGGGATGGGGGCGGCCCTTTTCGGCAGTGTCTTGAGGGAGCACAGGGTTTTATTTTCGGCAGCCGCAGGGGTAGTCGTAATCGTGTTAGGCTTGTTGCAAATTCTTGGTAAAGGCTTTTCAGGATTCAGGCTCTTTTCAGGAAAAGCTCCAGGAAGAGCTGGCTTCGTTTTTTTCGGCATGGCGTTTGGACTTGGTTGGAGTGCGTGCATAGGTCCTGTTTTGGCTTCGCTTCTTTTGCTGGCTGCTTCCTCCTCTACAGTTATTAAAGGAATGCTGTTGTTATTAATTTACATAAGCGGGCTTGCCCTCCCGCTATTGCTGTTGTCGCTTGCGTTTGAGAGAATAAAGAACCAGAAGCTATGGCAGCTGCTCAACGGAAGCCCCATAACTATCACCATCTTTAACAAGAGAATTGAGACCCACACAACCTACATCCTGTCAGGATTCCTGCTTATAATTATCGGCTTCCTTATCTTTAACGGCTACCTCTATAGCCTGAACAAATTTGCCCTTTCAACAGGTTATGTTCAGAAAATAGTGATAGGTGCTGAAGAATGGCTAAAAAGCGTGTTAGTGTAAAATCAGTGGAAATTACCGTTTACAAAATTACGGGCAAACAACTCTTTTTCAATGTTAAAAAAGAGTTTTGCAGGGAATGCGATTTGTGCGTAGCTGTGGCGAAAGAGGCCGCCGCATCGGTACTGAGAAAGTATCGACTAATTAAGGTATCTGTGGTTGTTAAGCCGTGGCTTAATAATCTTTTTGAGGCTATGTTAAGGGGAGTATGGCATCCTCCTGGAATTGTGGTTGGCAATAAGCTCATTAGTCAGGGAATTGTGCCTGATAAGAAGGGTATAGAAAAAGCCGTCTTGGTAGCCGCGGAGAAGGGCTAAAACGCGTTTCTGTCATTTTTTATTCTGCTGCATTACCTTTGCCAGTCTCAATGGCATGACGCGAAGCCCCTGTAGTATGTTAAACAGCATAATGAAAATCCCTATTAAGATGCTCCCTACGCCCACAAGCTTGAAAGTCATAAGCTTGGGCGGGAACTTGGCTGCTTCTGTCTTTAGCATGGCAATTCTTGAGCCTGGGTCAGCATTATCCACAACATCTTTCTGCAGCGGACCTATTTCATCAAGGACTGGAGCGAATTTCTTGAACTCAAGCGTAAAAGCCGTTACCTGAAGAATGGCACCAATAACCACAAACAGGATTCCCAAGAGTGCAAGAGCTTTTATCCTGCTCATAAAAGCTTCTTCATCAAATTCGGCTGGCATTTTTATCCTCCACCACTTACCTTAGCTACCTTAGCCTGTTATTGTTTTCAAAAATCCAAAGACAGTTACTGCCACAAGTGCCCAGATTATGTGCATAACAAGTGACATCATTGGAATCATGCCCCATTTTTTCATTCCGAACAGCCCTGCGCCTGCCATTGGCAGCATTACAATGCCCAATAAAAGCCATGCAACCACAGCCACAATTAACCCGCCTACGTAGTTTTCTTTAACCAGTCCGGCACCTGCAACCGCAGCAAAAATAAGCCCCCAAATCGCCATAACAGGCATCAGCACCATGGGCTTTTTGCTTTCATCGCCAAGAAACTTTTCCGCAATAATGCCTGGAGGGGAGGCTTTAACGCTCTTTCCCATCGCCATCATTATTATTGCCATCACGAGGCTTCCTATAAAACCCGCCACAAGCCCGTATACCAGATTCAACAGCGTTATTGGCATTTTTCTCTCACCTCACCTAAGCTTTTTGTTAAAACATATCTAAATTACGGTTTGTGTATTTAAACCTATCGTTTAATGGCAAACTGATTTTTTTACTTAAACAAAGCATTTATATATATGATATACTTATCATATGAAAAGATTATCATTTATGGTGATGTGTTATGACGCAAAACATAGTGTGCCGTGATGGAAAGTGCTATGAGGTCAAAAAAAAACTCACTGCTCAAGGAAGTGATGTCGTTGGGTTGATTGAGGAAGACCTGTTAAAAAACGAGTTAGGGGATTTGTATGACGATAAGTGATGATTTGGTGCAAAAGGTGGTTGAGATGGAAAACGAAAAAGGAATGGTTAGCGGTGCAGTTGGCGCTATAGGAAGGCGTCTTGTTCCAGCGCTGCGTGGGCAGTATGGCTCAGAGCTTGTTGTGGCTGGCTACAACAATACTCCACTGACTGGCGTTCTCGCAGAAGGCCCTTCTGCCAAAGTGGATGTTACAGACATGGCTGCGCTTAGGTTAATAATAGAAAAGTATAACATAAAGACTATCTACCATCTTGCGGCGTTGTTGTCGATTGCTGCAGAGAAGAATCCTGCGCGTGCCCAAGAAGTGAATACAACCGGCTTCATGAATGTTCTTGAGGCTGCTAGGGAGTATGGCTTGAAGGTGTTCTGGCCAAGCTCAATAGCTGTTTTTGGTCCCGATGCTCCAAAGCAGGACACTCCCCAGGACGCTCCGCTTAATCCTGTGACTGTTTACGGCAAGGGCAAGGTCGCTGGCGAGCTGCAAGGCAAGAAGTATTTTGAAGAGTATGGCGTTGATTTCAGGAGTGTGCGTTTTCCCGGCCTAAATGACAGGCTTGCTGAGGGCGAGAAGCCCGGCCCGGGAACGACTGAGTACGCTATGGACATGATTGCTGCGGCAAAGGAGAACAGGCCATATAAGTCGCCTCTCAGGGCTGACACTATGCTGCCTATGATGGATATGCGCGATGCTATAAGGGCAATTCTTGGCATCATGGGAGCTCCAGCTAAGAACATCACGATAAGGACAAGTTACAATCTTGCAGCTGTCAGCTTTACTCCGGCTATGCTTCAAGCTGAAATAAGAAGGCAGGTTGACAGGCCCGGCTTTAAGGTTTCATACGATGAAATTGACCAAATGAAACAAGGCATTGCAGACTCCTGGCCTGACAGAATTGGCGGCTCAGTTGCGCGCCGGGATTGGAGATGGAACCTTGGCGGCTCAGTTGCGCGCCGGGATTGGGGATGGAAACACCTGTATGGTTTGCCAGAAATGGTTAAGCACATGCTGAGCTAACTATATTTAAATAAAAAGCGAAAGAGTAGAGCGGAGGTGATTAGGATGGGTTGTGGATGCGGAAGTGATGACGGGGGCAAGTAAGCCCCTACATTACCTCAACATGCTTGGCGCTGTACTGGAAGTTTATGTAAGCGGAACTTTTAAATAAAGCAATCAAGGAGGATTTCATATGAACGAATTATCGTATAAGCTTTTTTTCAAAGCGATATCGAACAAAACGCGGTTTGAAATAGTGACCCGGCTTGGTTTAGAGCAGAGCAGGGTATCTCACAATCTGAAATGCCTGGTTGATTGCGGCTTTGTGAATGGCAGGTATAAAGGAAAAAGCAGGATATATTCGCTGACTCCGGAAGTGGTGGACATCTTAAACGCCATTAACAGGCATCTGGACAAGTATCACGCCCATCTGAAATCATGCGGGGCGTTGGAAAAGCATGATGCTCCAAGAAGTTTGGGGAGGTGAATGAAAATGGCAGAAGACAAAACGTGCGGTTGCGGTTCCGGAAAGAAGGAAAAGGACTGCTGCGGAAGCGGTTAAGCCTTATTCGCAATTAAAGTTGCGGAGGCGAATCCGATGGCAGATACATGTGAGCATTGCGGCAGCGGAGGTGCTTAAGCACATCTAGCTGAGCATACATACGATAAAAGCTGAGGAGGTAATAAAAAAATGGTAAAAGTGAAAGTTTACAGCACGCCAACGTGTCCCTGGTGTAAGAAGACAAAGGAGTTCCTAAAGGAGAACAGCATCCCTTACCAGGACGTAAACGTTGCAGGCGACCAAAAAGCGGCGGAGGAGATGTTTAAGAAGTCAGGCCAGATGGGCGTGCCAGTAACGGACATCGACGGGCAGATAGTGGTTGGCTTTGACAAGCCAAAGTTGAAGGAACTGTTGAAAATCGGCGGATGAGGTAAAGTTAAGATTTGTTGCTGCCGAGTGATTGAATTTGCCGGAAGTTAGTGGCAGTTTGGTTTCATGATGAAAGAGATGGTTCAGTTGGCCTGTGAGGTTTGCATTGAAGGAGAAAAGGGAAGAATATGCATTGACATCTGTAAATTTCTCGAAACAGGGAGGATGGAGTGCAGGTTCAGGGAAAAGCTTATTTAGCTGGTCTCAAAACAGCGTAGTCAACGGCCTTGGCAGGCAAAAGTCGAAGAAATTGCTGGGAATTGGCAAATGAAGTGGTGAGAATGCATAAAACGCTTAAGAGGGAGATGCCGCATGACAAACAAGGCTGAAGGGATGTACGATGTCATAATAATCGGCGCGGGCGTTACAGGCCTTGCTGCTGGCATGTACGCTGGCAGGTTGAACATGAGGACCCTTGTTCTTGGAGCCACTTCAGGCACTGAGCAGCCAATCGGAGGGGTTATTACGCTTACCGAGGTCGTGGAGAATTATCCCGCGTTTATCAGGCTGACTGGCTCTGAACTTGCTGAGAACATGAGGAAACATGCAGAGGATTACAAAGAGAAAGTCACAATTGAAGAAGGAAAAGTGTTGGAAGTCAAGCGCCATGACGAGCGCGGGTGCTTTGCAGTAAAAACAGACGAAAAAGATTACGAAGCAAAGAGCATTATATTTGCAACAGGCACAAGGTGGAGAAAGTTGCCCATGAAAGGGGCAAAGGAATTTGAGAATAGGGGAGTTCATTATTGCGCGTTATGCGATGGGCCTGTGTACAATGGCAAGGTAGTTGCAGTCGTTGGCGGCAGTGACACGGCTGTCAAGGAAGCTCTGTTTTTGGCTGAGTATGCGAAGAAGGTGTACATAATATATCGCGGTGATAAAATAAGGCCTGAGCCTGTTAACGCTAGACGTGTTGACGAGAACAAGAAAATTGTGGTGATAAACAACACTAACATCACTGAGATTGTGGGTGATAAACTGGTGAGTGAGGTTAAGCTTGATAAAAAGTTTGAAGGAAGCGATGCACTTAAGGTTGATGGTGTTTTTGGTGCTATAGGCAGCACACCGCTGTCGGAGCTCGCTGTGGGCATAGGCGTAAAGACTAATGAGAAAGGTGAAATCATGATTAACCATAAGGACTCAAGTACAAATGTTAAGGGCGTTTTTGCCGCTGGCGACGTTACTGACAAGGACTTCAAGCAGGCAATTACTGGTGTAGCGGAAGGAGTTACTGCTGCGCATTCAGCTTACCAGTATGTGAGCGAAATCGAATTTGTCTGTGTGTTTGATGATAAGCTATATGCGGAATCAAAGGCTGGTAACACGGAGTGATGAAAAAGTGCGAGAAACAAGAAAGGCAGGCAAAGTGTACTACACTTGCGATGAGTGCGGCTTTGCCTACGAAACTAAGGAGTTTGCCCAGAAATGCGAGGATTGGTGCTCAGAGCACCACAGCTGCAGCCTTGAGATTACAAAACATGCTGTTGAGGTTTAGTGCTCTGGAAGTTTTTGCTTCAGTGATTGTTTCATTTGCGTTTAAGCGATAAACTTTTATATTTCCCATGCAGAGTTCTGCAAGGGTGCTTTTGGTCAGAAAATGACGCGCCATATTGTTTTGGGTAATGGAACGCTGCTGGTGAATATCGACAAGTGGCTGCAGGTCAGGGATTTTTATTACCCCCACCCAGGCCAGGAGAACCATCTGCTCGGCCATGCGCACAGGGTCGGAGTTTTTGTTGGCGGGAAGCTTTCCTGGGTTAATGAGGATTCGTGGCTGAGGAAGCTTTCCTACGTGGATGACACTCTGATCTCTGAAAGTTTGGCCAGTAACGCTGCGATGGAATGTTCATTGAAATTTAACGACTGTGTTGACTGCAGCAAGGACGTTTTCCTGAGAAAGCTTACCCTTTCAAACGACAGCGGCAGTGAGAGGGATTTCACTGTTTTCTTCCATCATGATTTCCACCTTTACGGGGATGGCGTTGGTGATACTACAGGATATGACCCTGTTCGTAATTCTGTTTTTCATTACAAGCGCCGCAGGTACTTTCTCATCTCAGTTGTGCAGGCTGGCTCGCGCAGGAGCAATATCTTCGAATACTCCGTTGGCTTGTCTGATTCAGGAGGCACTTTAAATGATGCTTATGATGGCGCACTAGGTAAAATTCCAATAGCGCAGGGCTCTGTTGATTCCATATGCTCGGTAAAAGCGCTGCTTAAGCCTCACTCTTCAGCTGTTTTTTACTATTTTATCTGCTGCGGCAGGAGCTTTGATGATGTGAACGCTCTTCAGTCTTACGTGCTTGACAAGACACCTGAGGAATTCTTCAGGGAGACTGACGTGTGCTGGAGGGGTTATTGTGGGAAAGCCAAAAAGCTTCATTTTGCTGACTTGAGCCATGAGGAAGTGGACCTTTTCAAGCGCTCGCTTCTGATTACGAGGACCCAGATTGATAAGCACGGTGCTATCCTGGCAGCTAACGACTCCGATAATGTGCAGTTTAACAAAGATACTTATTCATATGTTTGGCATAGGGACGGCGCTTTTGCGGCTTTGGCTTTGCAGAGGGCTGGCTATTTTGAGCTTGCAGAAAACTTTTACCTTTTCTGCAGCCGGGTGATTGAGCGTAACAAGCGGGAGGGTTATTTCCTGCACAAGTACAATCCCGATGGCTCTTTGGGCAGCAGCTGGCACCCGTGGATAAAGGACGAAAAGCCGCAGCTCCCAATACAGGAGGATGGGTCTGCATTACCGGTTTACGCGCTGTGGGATTATTATGTGCGCACAGGTGAGAAAAAGTTTGTTCGCGATATGTATGAGAAGTTTGCAAAGCCGGCTGCCGAGTTCATGTGCGGCTATGTTTACAAGGGGCTGCCAAGGGAGAGTTATGACTTGTGGGAGGAGCGCCAAGGCATCCTTACCTTTACCTGCAATGCCGTCTGTGCTGGGCTGAACGCTGCCGCAAATCTTGCAAAGGAGTTTCGTGACAAGGATTACAAGCGGTATGCTGCTGCAGCAGCAAAGGTGCATGCCTCGGTTGCAAGGCACTTGTACAGTAAGATGCAGGGCAGGTTTGTGCGCATGACCAATCTTGTCAATGGAAAATTTGTTGCCGACTTAACCGTTGACAGCAGTTTGTACGCTAATTTTGCCCTTTGCGGGTTCAAGCCGGATGACAAGAGGGTCATAGGCACGATGAAGGCAATTGAGAAATACCTTTGGGTAAAAACAGGCATTGGAGGAGTTGCCAGGTATTACAGCGACCAGTATCACAAGAACTCGAATGATTTTGAAACTGTGCCTGGGAACCCGTGGTTTATCTGTACACTATGGCTAGCGAAATGGTACATTGCCATAGCCAAGAGCCTGGAAGATTTGAAGAAGCCCAGGGAGCTTATAAGGTGGGTTGTAGAACATGCATTGCCAACAGGCGTGCTTCCTGAGCAGATTCATCCCTATAGCGGAGAGCCGCTTTCAGTCGCCCCCTTGACGTGGAGTCACTCAGAGTATGTTGATACCGTGCTTGATTACAGTGCAAAGTACAAAGCGCTCAGTTCAGTAAATGTAAAAATTAAGAAAAAGAATTAATGCCCTCCATCGTCACTGCCGCATCCGCATCCCATTTTACTTTCCCTCCTCCTTCGTGTTTAAGCGCCCAGCTTTAAAGCCTTCTTAAGCGCGTTTTTGTCAAATCCCACAACTATCTGCCCGTCTACGTCTATAACCGGCACGCCCATCTGGCCTGACTTCTCAATCATCTGCTGGGCAGCCTTGTGGTCGGCTGCCACGTTTATTTCCTGATAGGGAACATTGCTCTCCCTTAGGAACTCCTTCGTTTTCTGGCACCACGGGCATGTAGGCGTGCTGTAAATGGTTACTTTTGCCATCGTCCATCTCCGCCCTCACATGCCGCTGCCGCAGCATGAGCTGTACTTTTTGCCAGAGCCGCAGCCGCACATTTTTTCTGATTTTTCGCTTTTTTCTTTCTTCATTGCCATCACCTTCGCTTGTTTTATTTTTTATCCGCATCGTTAATGATAGCGGTTAATAATAAATAATTGATGTTTAAATTTTAAAATTACTTTTAAAGTTAAACGTTTTGACTGCAGCCGCATTTTTTACGGTTCTGTCTTCCACAGTTCTGTTTCCGGATGCTGCGCTGCCCACGAAAACCAGAAAGCTCCTATGCTTGGCAGCTGCTGAATCTCGGCGTTTTTTAATTCTCCGGAGACCGCCTTTAAGGAAGAGCCGCTGACCTGCCATTCTCCTCCCGTTTGGTCAAGAAGTTTGCCGCTGCTAAGGTTAAACCTCATCACTTTCGTCCCAATGCTCCTGTCAAACAGCTTTACGGCAGCTGTTTCGGGGTCTGCAATAACTAACAGTTCCCTCCCTTCGAAATTGTCATTTAATAAGCCAACCGTCAGGATGCTTTCCTCGTTATACGCCTTGTATTTGCCGTTTAGCTCAATTCCCTGAATTCTTGCCTTTGCAAAAAGCCTTTCGTCCTTGACAGCGACAGGGAACAGCGTTCCCTCACTGTCCTTGTAGCCGCCATACGGGTCTGTGCCATAAGGCCGTGCGTGGCCAGTGTCCCTGGATAGCACCTTTGTTTCAGGATACAGCTTCTTCCACCTCGCCCATGTTGTTGTTTCAATCGGTACAACTGCCAGTTTTTGCCCGGCGAGCTCACCAACTGCACCTTTTCCTGTGAGCTGGTTCCAAAGCGTTTTTGTCTTCCTGTCATACATAAGCAGGTTGTTGTTGTAAAGCTTTCCTGAAGTGCCGAAAGTGACTGTTTCGCCATTAATTCTTCGCTCAAATGCTATGCCCGTGTCGCACAGGGGGCAGAAGGTAATGGCAAGCGGCTTTCCACGCACTTCATCGTTGACAATCTCGTGCCAGGTCATTATTTGCTCCGGGTAGGCTCGTGCCTCGCCATCAAGGTAAAGCCCCAGGACGATTTCATCGTTGTTAAGCCAATTTTCAGCCTCTGGTGCTGTGATGAACTTGGGGCTGTCGATAGCCGGTATCCTGTCTTGCGGCAGAACCTCAACGATTTCGTCCAGCGGTATGGTATGTTTCACGCCGTTTGTTACTTTTGCCTCGTCCTTTTCTGCCTCTTTTATGTCTCTGGTTGAGCCAGTCAGCTTGCTTAGCTCTGATGTCAGCAGCTCATAATTTACAGGTCCTGTTATCCTGTTCCTTATTATGCCTTCTGAATCAATGAAGAAATGCACCGGCTGCCCAATTGTAAAATATTTCTTGCTCACAGAACCATCCGTATCAACTGCTACCACATAGGATATGTTATGTCTTTTGGCGTATTTAGAGACAGTTTCCAGGTCCTCCCTAATGCTTACGCCTATGAACTGCACATCTTTGACCTCTGTTGCCGCCTTATTCAGGTCAGGCTGCTCTTCTCCACATATGGGGCACCATGTTGTGAAGAAGTTGATGTACGCGGGTTTGCCGCTGTAGCTGCCGATGCTCACCGTAGTTCCGTCTGTTGCAGTGAGCGAGAACTGCGGCGCTTTTGAGTTAATCTCTCCGCTGCCCTCCTGGAAAGCGGCGAGTGTTTTTGCTATTTTCCCCTGTGCCTCGCTTGGGCTTTTCTGGCAGCCGGATGCAAGGATTACTGCCATCAATGCCGCCACTATGCCGATTGCTGCAAATCCTTTCATCGTAGCTGCGCCAAGTGAAAGGCGTATTTAAACGTTTTTTGCCTTTTTAAGCAATGCCTTTTATAATTAAATAGAAAGTTTTAAATAGGTTAAGCTTTACAAACAGTGTAAATAATGCCTTTTCATCAAGGGAGTGGTTTAAAATGGGTTATGTTGTAATAGCACCGGTCGGCGATAACATTGACGCACTGTTTGTTGGCCTGAAAGAGTTTCCTACAGAAAGGGTTGTCCTCATTACTCCGCCTTCAAGGGTTAAGGATGCGTTGAGGGTAAAAAAGGACCTCGAGCGCTTCAAGATACCAGCAGCAGTAGAGGAGGTTGCTGGCAACTTTATGGAAGCCACGTTTGAAGTCATTGCCAGGGTAAAGCAAATTGAAACAGGCAGGGACATCATAGTAAATGTGGCAACTGGGGACAGAGTCTCCACCTGTGCTGCCTTGAGCGCAGCGTTTGTCAATGGGCTAAAGGCGTTCGGTGTTGAGCATGACAAAGTCATGCTTCTGCCGATACTTAGGTTTTCATACTATAAGATGCTGACAGACAGAAAACTAGGCATCCTTAAGCTTCTTTTTAGCAAAGGCAATAAAACATTTGAGGAACTTGAGAAGGAAACAAGAATGAGTCTGCCCCTAATTTCTTACCACATTAACGGTAACCAAAAGGCTGAGGGACTGAAGCAGCTTGGGCTTGTTGAAGTTGTTGAGGGAAAGGGCAAGCCTGTAAAGTCTGTAGTGCAGCTCACAATGCTTGGCAGGTTGCTGGTAAAAGGCTACATTTAACCTGATATTTAATTATTAAAGAAAACTATTATAATAGAACCTCTTTGATGTGCCTATATGGTTACATTTATGAGGAAGAATCCATTTTCGCTGCACCTGTTGCTTTTAATCGTCGCAATCTCAGCAGCTTTTTTAATCTCGGGTTGCACTGGCGGCTCGTCAAGGTCGCAAAGCTCGCTTACAGGCGCAGCTACTCTTGAAGACCTTGAGGGCAGGGAAGTTCCTGCTGCTGGTGATCATACCCCATTAGTCCAAGCTGCTCCAACTGCTCCTGTTGGCAATACCAAAGGTTTCACTGCTCCTGATTTTACGATTAAAACGATTGATGGCAAAGCCGTTTCGCTGCAGCAGCTCACTTCAGAAAAGCCCACCCTGCTTTACTTCTGGGCAACCTGGTGCCCTTATTGCAAAAGGGATTTGGCAGCCGCCAGCAAGGTTTACCCTGAGTATAAGGATAAAGTGAATTTTTTGGCAATTGACCTGGATCCTAAGGAAAGCGTTGCAGCAATCGCAGCGTATAAGCGAAATGGCGGCCATGATTTCATAGACTTCGCCCCTGCTGATTTGAAAGTGCTGCAGGGGTACGGGATTACTTCAACAACAACCAAATTCGCAATTGACAGGAGCAGACTAATCCTGTGGAGGGGCTCCGGCGAGGTTGACGAGAAAACGTGGAGAATAATCCTTGATGGGCTCGCTAACTCTTGAGCAGCATAGACAACAGCGCCATCCTCACAGGTATTCCGTTGTGTGCCTGCTCGAAGTATATGCTCTGCTTTGCCTTGTCAAGTTGGGGATTGATTTCATCAACCCTGGGCAGTGGGTGCAAAATCTTGAGCCCTGGCTTCGTGTGCTCCAGGAATGAGGGGTCAAGCTTGTAAACACCTTTTACTCCGTGATACTCTTCGGGGTTAAGGAATCTTTCCTTCTGTATTCTGGTTACGTAAAGGACGTCAAGCTTCTTGCTTACCTTGAAAAGGTCTTCCTCCTCGTAATATTTTGTTTTTCTCTTTTCAAGCTCTTTTAGGTCTTCTTCCGGCATTCGCAGCGACTTTGGTGAGATAAAATAAATCGTGGGGTTGAAGTATGACAGGGCAAACGCGAGCGAGTGCACTGTCCTTCCGTATTTAAGGTCTCCGAGAAAGCCAATTGTCAAGCCGTCCAGGTGGCCGCAGCTTTTTTTTATCGTGAACAGGTCTCCAAATGTCTGGGTTGGGTGCTCATGCGCGCCATCGCCTGCATTTATGACAGGGTGCTTTGCTATGTCTGCCGCCCTTTTTGCACTCCCTATTTCAGGATGCCTTATGACTATAATGTCGCAGTAGCCGTCTATTATCCTTATCGTGTCTTCGAAAGTTTCCCCTTTTGATATTGAAGTCATCGATGGCTCTGCAAAGCCAACAACGCTTCCTCCCAGTCTGTGCATCGCCGCTTCAAAGCTCAGTCTGGTGCGGGTGGATGGCTCAAAAAACAGCGATGCCATGACCTTTCCCTGCAGCAACTGGGAATAGCTTTCCCTGTCCTTTTCAATTGCCGCTGCCTTGCCAACTACCTCTAACAAATCCTCTTTCGAGAAGTCCTTTATTGAGACAACGTCTCTTCCCAACCAACCCATATCAAAAAAGATTAAGGGCAGTTCTTCGTTTATAAAGTTATTGATGCAAATTGGTAGGACACATAACTCTTCTATTCAGGAGTTTCCAGTGTGTTGCTTAACTGTATGCAAAATTTACTGCTGCGCGCGCCAGCAGCTCATCTGTATCGTAAAGCCTTCTTGGTATGTCACCCTGTTTGACAAGCAAGGGAACCTCTGTGCACCCTGCAATGATCGCCTGGGCGCCTTTCTGCTCCATCTCCCTAATTATACCAACCAATTCCCCCCTGTCTTCTTCCAGGCGGCGGCCGCTGATAACATTTCCCAGGATTCTCGTTACGTCTTCCTGTCTGGTTGTCAACAAAATACTGATGCCGTACTGCTGCAGTAAGCCTTCATATATTCTGTTTTTGAGCGTTGTGGTTGTAGCAACGAGTCCTACGGTTTTGTGCCCGTCTGCAACAATTCTTTCGGCAGTAACTTCGCCAATGTGAAGCAAAGGGATGTTAACTGCTTCTCTTATCTGGCCTGCGTAAGCATGAGCTGAGTTGCAGGGCATTACAAGGAAATCAGCGCCAGCTTCCTCTAGTCCTCTGGCTGCAGTTGTAAGGATAGGAACGGCAGTTTCAGCATATTTTAATGTTTCAACAATCCCGTTCTCAAAACTCAGAATATCCGCTATGATTCTTGGTGTGACTTCTGGTTTTGCAGAGGGATGTTTTTGACTGAAGGCAACGACTTGGTTAAGAAAAGCCAGTGTTGCATCAGGCCCCATCCCGCCTATAACTCCTATGGTCTTCATGCAACCATGGAACGGCTTTTGATATTTAATCTTTTCTTCAGGAGCTCAGAATTTCTTGCTGCTTGATTTCTCACCAATAATCTTGTAAGCCTCCCTGAAAGGCACGCCTTTCTTAACAAGCTCGTAAGCCTTCTGGGTAGCATAAAGCCCTGGCGTCATTGCTGCCCTGCAGCGCTTTTCGTTGAACCTGAGATTCTTCATCGCAGCAGCCAGCATTCTGACAGTTTCCAATGTAGTGTCAATTCCCTTCATTAGCGGCTCCTTGGTAAGCTGTAAATCGCGGTTGTACCCGCCTGGCAGGTTGGCTGTTATGGCAGTCACTGCAGCGACGCATCCAACCAGCACCCCATAACGCCCTCTCGCTAATTCAAAAACATCGTAGTTGTTCTTCTGCGGCATGATGCTGCTGCCGGTAAGGAAATCTTGCGGCAACGAAACAAAGCCGAATTCAGAGGTCGAAAACAGCATCAGGTCGGTTGCAAGCTTGTTGATGTCCAGCATCAGCTGCTGCAGCGCCTGCAGCACGAGCAGCTCGAACTTGCCCCTGCTTATCTGCACATAGGTTGTTTCCTGAACCCTTTCAAATCCCAGCAGCTTCGCAGTCAGCTCCCTGTCAGCCTTGATTGGCAGCCCGTAGCCTGCACCGCTGCCAAGCGGGTTCTGGTTGAGTATTTCTTTCACGGCCGCGATTAGTTTCAAATCGTCCTCTATTGCTGCAGCAAAGCCGTTAGCCCAGAGCTCAACGGATGATGGCATTGCCTTCTGCATGTGGGTATAGCCCGGCAGCGGGATGTTTTTGTTCCGTTTGGCTGCAGCAGAGATTTCGTTTTTCAGTCCCGTGGCAGCAGCTGCAGTCTCTCCCAATCTGTCAAGCATGTACAGCCTCAGCGCAGCAGCAACCTGGTCATTCCTGCTTCTTGCCGTGTGAATTTTCTTTCCAGCCTCTCCAGTCTTTGCCACAAGATAGTTTTCTATTGCGGTGTGGCAGTCCTCGTCCTCCTGTCTAATCTCAAACTTCCCTTTTTCAGCGGCAATAATGATTTCTTTCAGGGCAGCTTTTAGTTTTGCCAGTTCGCCGCTGCTTAGGACTCCAATCTTGTGCAGCATCTCAGCATGTGCAATGCTCGCTGCAGCGTCATATTTCAACAGATTTCTGTCCACTATGTAGTCGTTGCCTACAGTGAACTTCTCTACCTCGCTGCTGAGGCTGTTGCTGCCTTTCTGCCACAACTTTGTCATTTTTTGCCTTTCGCCTTCTTCTCAGCCTGCTTTGCAAGCTTCATCTGCAGGCTGTAAAGCTCTATGAAGCCTGCGCTTGCATTCTGGTTGAAGCTGTAGTCCTTCATGAACGTTGCCAGCCTGCTGTCATAAAGCGCGTAGGGCGTGTCAACCGCAACCGCTTCCGCTTTTCCCTTGAGCAGCTTCACCGTCACTGTCCCGGTGACTTTCTCGTTCACATTGTCATTGAAGGCGTGTATCGCGTCCATCAGCGGCTCAAACCACAATGCCCCGTAGCACAGGTATGCCCACTTTGTGTCCATCATGCTTTTTACCTCATTAAGCATCCTTGTGCTTACATACTTTTCCAGGTTGCGGTGCGCCTCTATTATTGTGTGCGCCCCAGGCATTTCATAAACCCCCCTTACTTTCAGCCCCATTATCCTGTCCTCTATGTGCGTCACTATGCCCACGCCGTGCTTTCCGGCTATTTTGTTAAGCTGCATTATCAGCTGCGAAAGCTTCATTCTCTTCCCGTTCAGCGCAACAGGGATTCCCTTTTCGAATTCCAGTTTCACATACTCTGGAATGTCAGGGGCCTTCTCTGGCTGCGTGTACGTTGTAAGGAACTTCTCAAACTTCGGGACCTGTGACGGGTCCTCTATCTCTCCGCTCTCCCAGGTCATGCCCCACATGTTGTCATCTACGCTGTAGGGAAAGTCCTTCTTGGCAGGAACTGGTATGCCGCGCTTCTCAGCATATTCAATTTCCTCATCGCGGCCCATGCTCCACTCCCTGACAGGAGCTATCACCTTTATGTCCGGCTTCAGGGTGAGGGCAGCTGCTTCAATCCTCACCTGGTCGTTGCCCTTGCCAGTGCAGCCATGGGCTATGGCGTCAGCCCCCTCTTTCTCAGCTATTTCTATGGCAACCTTGGCCATCAAATATCTGCTGATTGTGCTGATGTGGTAGTCTCCCTGGTATGAGCCGTTGGCCTTTATCAGCTTTGACAGGTAATTGTCTGCGAACTCGTCCTTGACGTCAATGACATAGGCCTTCACGGCGCCGAATTTCAGCGCCTTCTGCTTTATGGCTTCCAGGTCATCACCCTGCTGCCCGAGGTCCAAAGTTACGGTTACCACCTTTGCCCCGTATTCCTCCTGTAGCCAGGTGAGCATGCAGCTCGTGTCCAGCCCTCCCGAATAGAGCAGCACTACCTTCTTCACTTTCCCTTTTTCTGCTTCATAGCTTGCGACTTTTGTGTATTGATTGTTCATTTTGGTTCACTCCCCCATTCTTGCCCACTTAGTGGCTTTGTTTTATAAGTCTATCGTCACTATCACACTACCACGGAGGTTATCGTTACTGTTCCTCCGGAAAGCAGCAGGTTAACTTTCCCTTTAACATTTTTTTGCAGTTCGTCTACTTGGCTCATAGTTTCGGCCATTTCTGAATTGAACCAATCTCCATAAAATGCCAGTCTGCCAAATTGTGAAGACAAGCTGCTAAAGCGGGCATATTCGCCTCCAATAAGTTTCTGGCTTAATTTGCGATGGGCTTCGTAAAGGATAGCGCCACCTGGCGTGACGTATAAACCTTCCCTCGTAACTCCGTCAATGTCCGGTATCTGCAGCTCGGCTATTCCTATGCCATAAGCCGCTCCGGCATCAAAGAGTCTTTCCATTAGCTCGACAGGTTCGCGTGCAATGCCATCATGTTCTCTGCCTGAGGTAGCGAACAAAACCGGGTTTCCGTTTTCGAACCGTATGCACGCCTCGAGAGGAATTCCTGGTGCATCAGCCGGATGGGTTACTGTTATCATTCGCCGCAAAAGTTTTTGGGTTAATGGTTCCGGATAATCCTCGTAACACTCGTGGAAAAGGTGTTTTTCGCTTGTCCATGGGCGCATTTCTGTGGTTGTTGAGCGAATCTCGTGTGCTTGTGTATAAGCCAAGAGAGTTTTTCTGTCAGGGAATTCATTAATGAAATCTTTATCTTCCCAAGGCACATACACCTCTACGCCCCTGCCCGAATGACGGTATGCTTTTTGGAACCTGTAGAACTCATTTTGGTTTCTTGTTGCTCCGTGTGCTACAATTGTTATGCCGCGTTCGTTGGCAACCCTAACCTGCGCTAATGCAACAAGCGCCTTTGGTAATGCTCCTCCAAGCAAGTATTCGTAGTAGCGCGCATTTGCGCGTTGAGCAGGGAAAATGTATTGCCTCACAAACTGTTCCTTACAGTCTGTTGCCACGTATTCGGCGGCCCCTGCTTCAAGTGCAAATTGTCTTAGCTGTCCGAAGTCAAGCCTTTGCCCTATGTCGGCAGTAAAAGCAATTACTTCGTGCCCTTTATGGGCAAGCCAGTGCAGAGCTACAGTAGCATCAAGCCCCCCCGTGTAAGCCAATACTATGCCTTTCCCCATTCAGTTTGGGGTTTTTATTCATGTTTTAAGCCTATTGCCCAGCTTAAGACAAAATTAAACAAAAATGTCTGAAACAAAACATTTATATCCTGAACGGGTTAAATGGCTGCCATGAATATAACGAAATTGGCGGAGCAATACATTGAGGAGCATCCAAGCGTAAAGGACTGCTTGAGGAAAAGGCTTGTCAACTACTCGCAGCTATCAAGGCGTATAATGAAGGACAACAACCTGAAAAGCAGCGATTTTGATGCAGTGCTTATCGCAGCAAGGAGGTATCTTTGGAAACTTTCAAAATTCTCTGCGGCGGAGGACAAAATCAGGTCTTTGCTGGCTAAGAGCTCCATTGACATTAAGACAAAGATTGCTGTGGCTGTTATTGAAAAGCACATTTTAACGGATGACCTTTTGGAACTTGAGAGAAAAATAAAGAAGAGCCGCAACGTTTTCTATGCAGTAGAAGGCACAGCCGCCATAACAATCATAACTGCGGCGGTTTTTTTGGATGATATCCGCAGCAGCTTTAAATCCAGCATAATTAAAATTTGGACCAATTTGGCACTTGTTGTAATCGCCAGCCCGGAAGAGATTGAGGAAACACCAGGTGTATTCAGTTACCTTGCCGGCCTGCTTGCAGACCGCGGCATAAACGTGCTTGAGGCGATGAGCTGCTGGTCAGAAACCCTTTTTGTTGTTTCAGAGAAAGACATTGCAAAGGTGCTTGAGGCGCTGAGGTTCCAATAATTATATAAAATATCCGCTGTAGCAACTATTGAAAATGAAAGCTGTTGTGTGCCTGCCGACAAGGAACGAGAAGGACAGCATCCAGCCCATGATTGACAGCATAAAAAAGCTGAGGCTGCCCCTTTTCATTTCAGATGAGAATTCCACAGACGGCACTCAGGAGATTGCCAGGAAAAACCATGTTCGGGTGTTTCAGAGGGATGGCAAAGGGAAAGGCTACGGCATGCGGAAGGCTGTGGAGGTCGCAAGGCAGCTTGGCTATGATGTCCTGGTGACCATTGACTGTGACTGCACATACCCTGCCGGAAAGATAACAGACCTCCTCAAGGCAATTGAGGGCGGGGCGGATATGGTTATTGCGGTAAGGAACATGAAAAACATACGGCCGCTCCACCGTTTGCCGAATAAAATCCATACCTTGGCGATAAACATCCTTTTCTTCAGGTTCTTTGGCAGGAGAAATTGGCTTCACGACATAAACTCCGGCATGAGGGCTTTCAGGCTTGGCAGAATCAGGCCGTTCAGGTCAAAGGGCTTTGACATTGAGGCGGAAATCACCGTCAGGGCGATTAAGGACGGCCTTAAAATAGCAGAAATCCCTGTTGAATACGAAAAGAGGGTTGGCGAGTCAAAGATACGGATTAAGGACGGCTTCACAATCCTCATGAGGATAATCAAGGAGAGGTTTTTGCCATAAATTCGTGTGGGTGCTTGCTTTTCTAGCAATCTTTTTAAACCGCCCTTTGTTGTCTTTTTTTCTATGGTTGATGAGGCAGTTGTGAAGGAAAAGCTCGGGCAGGGCTGCCTGAGGATTAATATGGTCATCGAGATAGTTGGCGCTCCGAAGGAGCACGTTGAGGACACCCTGCGCCTGGTTCTGAAAAAGCTGAGGGAGGAGAAGGGCGTTGACGTGCTTGGCGGAAAGGTCCACGAGCCAAAGCCGCAGGGCCCGTTTTTCAGCACCTTCGCTGAATTGGAAGTCCTCGTCAAGGACTTCGCAACTCTTATCAACGTCTGCTTCAATTACATGCCTTCGTCCATTGAAATTGTTGAGCCTGCACAGTTCAGGCTTTCGCCTCTCAACATATCAGACCTGTTTAACGACCTTCTTGGCAGGCTTCACGAGATTGACATGCGGCTCAAGAACACTAACGCTGCGAATATCCTGCTTGACAAAAACCTCAACAACCTGCTGAAAAATGCAGTCCTCATAATTCTCGGCTCCGGCTCAAAGACGCTTGGCGAGCTGTCGGTCAAGGTTGGCATTGCGGAACAGCAGCTTGAGCCTTTCCTTGCAAAGTTTGCTGATGAAAAGGTGGTAAGGAAGGACGGCCACCACTACACAGCCCTTGTCAGGATGTAAAACTTTAATAATGGTCTCAGCAAATTACCTTCTCATGGCCGAAACTGAAGCAAAGCAGCAGGATTTGAGGAAGCAGCTAGAAGCTGTTCTTTTCGCAGCTGGCAGGAAAATGCCAGCAGAAGAGCTCGCAAGGCTGTGCCGGACAACCGCCGTTGTAGTTCTGCAGCAGCTGCAGCAGCTGAAAAGCGAGTATGAAAGCAAGGATTCATCGCTGCTGCTGATAGACGAGGCTGACGGCTGGAAGCTCACAGTGCGGGAGCAGTATGCCCCTGTTGTGCAGAAGATTGTTGCCGAGACCGAGCTTACAAGGACTATGATTGAGACCCTTGCCGTAATCGCATGGAAGGCTCCGGTTCTGCAGTCTAACGTGATAAGAATAAGGACGAACAAGGCCTACGACCACCTCGCAGCCCTCGAAAAATCCGGTTTCATAACCAGGGAGAAGCACGGCAGGTCGAAGATGATAAAGCTTACCGAGCGCTTCTTCAAGTATTTCGACGTGAAAACAGGGCAGGAAGTCAAGGAAAAGTTCAAGGGTCTTGGTCCTGTGGCGGCAGAAACAGCCACAGAAGCCACAGCAGTCGCAGCTGCTGCGGAAAAGCAGGCTGGCAGCGTAAGTGATGAAAATGTTCCTTCTTGAGTGCCCAAGGTGCAAGAACAGGATGAAATATCAGCCTGCCACAAAATCAGCTGATGTTTCTGGAAAGGTCAAGAAATGCGTTTACTGCAACTTCTCGATGAGTGTCCAGAAGTCTGCGGTGCAGAAGCTTGATTAGGCCACAAGCCGCTCAAGCCTGCCCCCGGTTGCTTGTGCCTTGCGCGCCTTAAGCTCTTCCAGCTTCTGCTCGGCATAATCCCGCATCTGCCTTACCTGATCGATTATTAAGGCGTAATGCCTGTCGTCCTTTTCACCAGCGGTTCTCTCCAAGCTGTTAAGCAGCCGTACAGCAAGGGAGTAGTTGCGCTGTGCAAAACCAACGCTTCCAACCAGGGCAGCCAGGTAAGCAGAATCGACAAGCGATTGGGCAATGCTGAGCGGTGACTCCGGATTTTTGTTCATATAGGCGTTGCAGGAATTGATTTCAGTCACCAGACAGCTTAACTCGGCGTGCTCCCGCCTTCTTTCTGCCTTGTGCCTGCTGCTTGCCAGCCTCTCCAGAACTTTGTAGTGTGGCATTAAACATGGCACGGATGCCCCTTTTCTTTATATTTTTTGTCACTTTTTCAGGCTTTCATCCAAACCTTTTTAAAGCCCCTTTTCTTCATGTTTCTCGTCGATAAACATGCCTGAATCTGCAGCTGAAAAAAGCCCTGAAAAGCCTTCTGAAGATATTGTAAAATCCTCCATAGTCAACAGGGAGATTGAGGAGGAGATGAAGTCTTCTTACCTGGACTATGCCATGTCTGTCCTTGTTTCAAGGGCATTGCCTGACGTCCGCGACGGGTTAAAGCCTGTTCAGAGGAGGATTCTTTTTGCCATGCTTGATTTGGGCCTGCAGCACAACAAGCCTCATAGGAAATCTGCAAGGATAGTTGGGGAGTGCTTTGTAAAAGACACGGTTGTTTTAACTGAAAGGGGGCTTATGCCTATTCAGAGCATTAAAGTAGGGGATCGTGTTTTTACGCAGAAAGGCATAAAAAAGGTCACTGAACTCTATGAAATGCCTGAACGAGATCTTTTGCGTGTTGAACTGAGTGGAGGCTACAATAACATTGTTACTCCAGCCCAGAAGTTTAGAGTGATAAATTCCGATATGACATTTAGCTGGAAAGAGGCTAAAGACTTAACTGAAGCGGATTATTTAGTGGTTAAGGCGGACTATCCAGAAATAAGGCAATGTGCGTCTCTCAAACCTATAAAAGAGGGTTTTCCAAATAAGCTTAATGAGGACATTGCTTACCTGCTCGGTTTTTTTATTTCAGATGGCTGGGTAGAGAAGGCTACAGGAAGGTTCGGCTTTTACTCTGCCAGCAGGGCCGTAATTGAAAGGATTTCCTCTATTATAGCAAAACAGTTTGGCTATTCCTACCCTGTGCAAACCAAAGAGTATGAGCTAACTACAACCAGCCGGTTAGTCCTAATGAAGCAGGCATATCAGGTAAGGGTGAGTCATTACGATTTTACTGAGTTCTTTTCTGTAAATTTTGCGATAAGGACTGTAGGTGCATTCACGAAAACAATCCCTGAACAGATATTTTGCTCTCCAAAAAATGTTATCTATTCTTTTATTTCTGGACTAATAGATGGTGACGGAAGTATTCACGCCTCTAGGAATGTTATTAACTACGGTTCTGTATCAGAGCGGCTTATTAGTCAGATTCAAATGCTTTTGCTCTCACTTGGAGTCTTTTCGTCCCGTTATTCTCAAGTGTCACAGCGACATTTTGTGAATGGGCGATTTGTCCAGTCAAACTCCAAATTGCATTTTTTAGAAATTAAAGGTGATAGCTTGTTTACTCTGGGAAAGAATATTCGGCCGATAGATGAAGGAAAGTACGCCAGATTAAGTAGAATCCTTTCGTTTGGAAAATGTAAAAAACAAAATTTTGAAATTATCCCCTATGCAGCTAAACATGTTTTCTCAGAGCTTTCTAATGCTCATTTAGGTGGCGGTTGGTATCTTGGAGAAGATGGCAAAAAGTTTAGACTTGGCATTAAGCATAATTCGGGAATAAAGATACGTTACAAGAAGGATTTGCACTCACTTCCTCTAAGAAAATCCCAAATTGTTGAGTGGCATATTGCCGAAAAATTAAAACGAATACAATCAAAATACGCTGCTCTTTTAGGAGAATTTTCATCCCACAAGCTCTTTTTTTTAAAGGTGAAATCAGTATTTCCGTCTCCGCCCGAAACCACTTATGATGTGCAAGTTGAAGATGATCACGAATTTGTAGCGAACGGTATGCTTTCCCACAATTGCCTAGGTAAATACCACCCGCACGGAGATACGGCTATTTACGACGCTTTGGTTAGGCTTGCCCAGCCTTTTTCTTTGCGTTACCCCTTGGTGGATGGTCAAGGAAATTTCGGTTCCCTCGATGGGGATGCGGCAGCGCATCAAAGGTACACTGAGGCGCGCATGACGCCAATTGCAGAGCTCCTTCTTGAGGACATTGACAAGGAAACAGTTGATTTTGCGAAGAACTTTGACGGCAGCCTCGAGGAGCCTGTTGTGCTTCCCGGGAAGTTTCCCAACCTTCTTGTCAATGGCAGCTCAGGCATTGCTGTTGGCATGGCAACAAACATCCCTCCCCACAACCTGAAGGAAGTCATTTCGGCTATTACTGCTGCAATAAAAAATCCGCAGCTGCCTTTTGAGGACCTCATCAGGTTAATTCCGGGCCCTGACTTTCCCACCGGAGGGATTATTCACGGCACAGAGGGCATTGCTGAAGCTTACAGGACTGGAAGGGGGGTAATCAGGCTGAGGTCCAAGACGTCTTTTGAGCATAAAAAGGACAGGACAAGCATAATTGTTTCGGAAATCCCTTACCAGGTTAACAAAAGCCTTCTTGTTGAGGAACTCGCTAATCTAGTCAGGGGCAAGGTTGTTACGGGCATTGAGGATATTCGCGATGAGAGCGACCGTGATGGAATTCGCGTTGTCATTGACCTGAAGAAGGAGGCCAATCCTGACACTGTCCTGAACCAGATGCTTGTCCACAGCAGGCTTGACAGCTCTTTCCCGATTGCGCTGGTTGCGCTTGTTGACAGAGTTCCTAAGCAGGTTGCGCTTCGCGGAATGATTGACTCCTTCATTGGCCACAGGAAGGATGTTGTCAGGAAAAGGACTGCCTTCCTGCTGAGGAACGCCCGGGACAAGGCACACCTGCTTGAAGGCCTGCTCATAGCGCTTAGCAATCTTGATGGCGTTGTAAAGCTGATTAAGGGCAGCAGGGACACGGCTGCAGCAAAGAAATCGCTTGTTGAGCAGCTCTCTGTTTCGGTCAAGCAGGCCGAAGCCATCCTGGATATGAGGCTCCAGCGCCTGGTCTCCCTGGAGCAGCAGAGCATCAGGGACGAGCACCAGCAGCTGTTGAAGGACATCGCTGACTTCTCTTCCATACTTGCATCAGAGTCAAGAGTCTCTGACATAATAGTTTCTGAGCTTTCAGAAATTGCTCAGAAGCATGGCGATGCG
Organism: Candidatus Woesearchaeota archaeon; assembly: GCA_016180085.1. Lineage (GTDB taxonomy): Archaea > Nanobdellota > Nanobdellia > Woesearchaeales > UBA10216 > UBA10216. The sequence continues at coordinate 23,143 of JACPBX010000003.1, forward strand.
AGAAGGACCCAGATAGTCGAGGCAGGTGAGGAGCTGCTTGCAGAGGACACCATCAAGCCAGAAGAGGTTGTTGTCACAGTCACTCATGCAGGCTACATCAAGCGCATCAGCGTTGATGCCTACAGGCAGCAGAGGAGGGGAGGAAAAGGCATCATAGCTGCAACGACCAAGGAGGGTGACTTCGTTGAAAACATCTTTGTTGCCAACACGCACTCCTACATCCTTTTCTTCACAAGCCTGGGCATCGTTCATTGGCTCAAGGTTTACGAGGTTCCTGAGGCTTCAAGGTACGCCTCAGGCAAGGCAATAGTCAACCTGCTGCGGCTGCGGGAAAGCGAGAAGATTAGCGCTTTCATCCCTGTAAAGGAATTTGCCGGGAACCTCGTAATGATTACAAAGAACGGCACGATAAAGAAGACAGAGCTTGCAGCTTATTCGAATCCGAGGAGGGGCGGCATAATAGCAATCACCCTGGAAGACAATGATGAGCTCATTAACGTCGCTTTGACAACTGGCAGCCAGCAGCTTATCGTTGCAACGGCCAATGGTCTGGCAGTCAGGTTTAACGAGCAGGATGTCAGGCCTGTTGGGCGCTCAGCCAAGGGAGTCAGGGCAATCAGGCTTAGGGGCACTGATGCGGTAGTTGGCATGGTCGTAGCCAACGAGGCAGAGTCGCTGCTTACAATCACGGCCAATGGCTACGGCAAGCGAAGCCCGGTTGCGGATTATCGCCTGATTTCCAGGGGAGGTTCAGGCGTCATAAACATCCAGACCAGTGACAGAAATGGCCCGGTCGCTGCAATAGCTTCGGTAACCGACAATGATGACATTATTATTGTGAGCAAAAGCGGCAACATAGTGCGCATAGCTGCAAAGGGCATATCAGAGATTGGGAGGAACACCCAGGGAGTAACGCTCATGCGCCTTGAGCCTGGTGATTCTGTTGTTTCGATAGCCAAGGTTCCCAAGGACACTGCTAACGGCAGCGGCAATGGCGGCAACAACCATGAAAGCGCAATTTAAGGCTGCTGTCGCGACCCATCCCGGCTTTGAGGACATAGCCGCATTGGAAGTTAAGGAGCTTGTAGGTGCCAAAGCAACTATAGCCGCAGGAGAGAGGGTTGCTTTTCAAACCAAAAACTTAAATGATTTGTGCAAGCTCTGCTACTTGTCGCAGTCTGCGAATTCGGTTTTTCTTTTGCCGCAAAAAGCTCCCATTAACCCGTTTGAAATGGGTAAGAGGGAATACGAGGTCTTTGGCAGCAATGGTGGAATAAGCGGAAGCCTTTCCTATCTCATGTTGAGGGTCTCTGGCTACACCGGCAGGGAATCCCTATTTGACCCTTTCACAAGGTCAGGGACAATAGCAATTGAAGCAGCCCTTTTCAGCTCAGGATTCCCGGTCAACCGCTACCGCAAGGACTCTTTGGCTTCGGCTTTTTCCAAGTTGCCGCAGTTTTCAAAAGCTGACTTCAGTGAATTCTTCGCCGCAGCAGAAAAAGAAGCTTCCTCTGCTGCCAAAAAGCGTGTCAGAAGTTCAAAGCCGAAGATACTTTCCTCATCGCCTTCAATGCAGCATGTGCGGTTTGCAGAGAAAAACGCCAAAATAGCTGGTGTTAACAAGATTATCAGGTTCAGCCGCCTTGACATTGAGTGGCTTGATGCCAAGCTTGACGAGCGCTCAATCGATTTGGTTGTCAGTTATCCGCCGCAGTTTAAAAACAGCAACGATAAATTTGCAGCCGTAGAAAATGAGAAACTGCATAAAATGTACGTGGAATTCTTTTTCCATGCAGATTATTTCCTGAAAAAAGGTGGCTCAATCGTTTTTTTGCTGAAAAACAAGGCGGCAGTAGCAGCCATAGCTGCTAACCACAAGTTCAAGCCGAAGGTAATGAGGAAATTCAAGGTTGGCAGCGAGGATTTTGAGCTGGTTTCGTTTACAAAACTTTAAAAAAGCCTTGTGTGTGCTTTCTGCTTATGATTGGCGGTGTTGAGGTTTTGGTCTGGGCCATGTATCTTCTTGGCCTGTACTTCACCATTTTCTGGCTCTACGCCTTTCTTGAGAGGTATGAGTTGTTCAGTGAGGAAGCCAGGGGCTCTGCCTCAGGCAAGAAAAAGCTTGGCCGTTATCCAAAGGTTTCTGTGATAATTCCCGCTTATAATGCTGAAGCAACTATAAGGGACTGCATCCTTTCCGTTGCTAACCTGGACTATCCAAAGGACAGGCTTGAAATAATGGTTGTCAACGACGGCTCTACAGACAGCACAGCATCAATTGTTTCTGAGCTAATTCGCAGCTGCAAAGGCGCTGATATAAAATTAATGAGCCAGGAAAACCTTGGCAAGGGCGCTGCCATGAACAATGCTATACGTGCCTGCTCCGGGGAATTTTTCGCCTGCCTTGATTCAGACTCTTTTGTTGAGCCTGAAACCCTGCAGAAGATGCTTCATGTTTTCGAGCAGCACGACAGCGAGCTTGCTATTGTGACTCCGGCAATGAAAGTTTTCAAGCCAAAAAGCTTCCTGCAGAAGTTCCAGCGCCTTGAGTACATCGTCACGCTCTTCTCCAACCGGTTATTGTCGCACTTCGATGCCCTTTACGTTGCGCCGGGGCCGTTCAGCCTCTACAGGAAAAGCATTGTGACGGACCTTGGCGGCTTTGATGAGCACAACCTTACCGAGGACCAGGAAATAGGCTACAGGATGCAGAAGCACAATTACAGGCTTAAGCACTGTTTTGACGCTTATGTTTACACGACAGCGCCGAGCAACGTAGGGCAGCTTTACAGGCAGCGCAGCAGGTGGTGGAGGGGAAGCTTGCTGAACTTTGTCAGTTACAAGTCACTGTTCCTGAATCCGAAGTACGGCCATTTCGGCGTTTTTCAGCTCCCAATGATTATGCTCGGCTATGTAACTGTCTGCTTTGTGGTTTTTTTCTTCACTTATTTCACAATCCTGCCTTGGTGGCAGAGGTTTTATGAGCTTTACCTTGTCGGGTTTGACCTGCCAACCCTGTTAAGGGGCATTAAGCTATCTTTTGATGTTTTAAGGTATGACTTCGGCAAGGTCTTCATAATATTCACCCTCACGGCACTCGCCATTACGACCTTCCTTCTCGCTCACAGGAGCAGCAGGGAGGCTGTTTTCAAGCACGGCCTGGTTTATCTGCCGTTCTACTTCTTGTTCTACTACATACTTCTGTCATTCATTTACGTGGCTGCCGCTGTTCAGTTGGTTGTTTCGGGGAGGAAGGATAAATGGCTGGGAAAATCTATCTGAGAACATACATTGTTGTCGGCTTTATCTCGCTGCTGGTATTCAGCCTTGGCTTCCTGCTCAGTGTTCTGATTGATGACCAGCGCCTGGTGAGGGTTGAGAAGGCAACCAAGGTGCAGGAGCTCAACTACAAGAGCCTCCAGTTCCAGCAGCTTTACCTAAACACCTTAACCAACAATACTGATTCCTGCCCTGTGTTTGAGCTTAGCCTCCAGAGCAGCATAAACAGCCTGACAGACTCGCTTGAAAGGATGGAGGGCTACAAGGTTTCAGCTAGCTTTAACCAAGCTGAGTTCAACGAGCTCGCCCGGACTTACGTGCTTGACAACCTGAGGTACTGGCTCTTTTCAAAGAGAACAAAGGAGCTCTGCGACCTAGACTTCGTGTCAGTCCTATACTTTTACTCTGACGAGAAATGCGGCATATGCCCTGACCAGGGTGTAATACTGTCCTACTACAAGAAGCTGCTTGGCGACAGGCTGCTCGTTTTCCCGATAAACACAGACCTTGAGGCCAGTGAGGCAGCGATTGAGATGCTGAAGAGGCGCTACAATGTAACCACTTACCCAACCATAATAGTTGAGGATAGCAGGTATGAAGGCGTTGTCTCCAAAAGCGGCCTTATGCCCATAGTCTGTGGCTCTTTCAAAACCCCTGTTGAAGAGTGCTCAGCCATTCAAAGCGAGATTGAAGAAGCTCAATGATTAACGCCCCTTTTAGCCTTAAAAGCAGGATACAATTTAAGCCGCTGCTGCCGCTTATAATAATCTTAGCTTTGTTTGTTGCCGCCAAGATTCTCTTCCTCTTAAGGTATCATCTTCCAATCTGGGACGAGGCGGTCTACCTGGGCATGGGCAAGTACATTTACTCCCTTGGCAGTTCAGGCTTATGGGAGATACTGAGGCCGCCAGCACTTCCACTGTTAACAGGCATGGTCTGGAAGCTTCATCTGCCTCAGCTGTTTTTTTCTGAAATAATCACCCTGCTATCAGGGGCTGGCAGCATAGCTTTGTGTTACCTCATTGGGAAAAAGCTCTTCAACAGGAACGTTGCGGTTCTTGCCTCTGCCCTCCTCGCAGCCTCACCGCTTTTCTTCCTGTACTCCTCTTACATCCTTACAGAAGTGCCTTCCACACTTTTCGTTCTGGCAACAATCTATTTCTTCGTCAATAAGCGCTACTATCTCTGCGGCTCTTCTGCTGCCTTGGCAATGCTTTTCAAGTTCCCAAACGGGCTCATGCTGGCTGCAATAGCGGCAGCGGTTATTGTTCCCAAGCTGATTTCCCAGAAGTCACAGTTGCAACAGCTTATTAAAGTTGCAGTATCATCCTTTCTGGTTGCCCTGCCTTTCCTTGTTTTCAATTACGTATTCTACAGGCCTTTCACCAGCAATCCTTTCCATGCAATATTCAGGCCTTTCATACTGGCTTCGTGGCACCAGTCAAACCCTGCAAAGGCCATAACCAGCCCATTGCTTAACTATTCTTTCTATGCGGTTGAGGCGTTCAAGCAGCACTTTGTTTTCATGCTGGCCCTTGCGGCTGCGTTCCTGTTCTGGAAGAGGAAATGGTTTCATGACTCTGGCAAGCTGCTGCTGGCCTCTTACCTTGCCATCTATGCAGCATACTTCACTTACATCCAGAACAAGGACGAGCGCTTCCTGATTTTGTTCCTTCCCGCAGTCTGCATTTTTGCAGCTGCAGCGTTCTTTGAAGTGTTGAAGTTCAGCCGCGGCATAAGTCTGAAGCATCTGAAGCCTGTGCGTTCATTGGCGCTTGTTGCCATAATGGCGCTTTTGCTTCTTTCCTTTGCCGTTGCAGTCTACAAGGACTACCACTTCTACAGCTGGCGCCCGTCATCCGAGCCTGCTGTGGCTTCTGAGCTTTACAGGTCTGTAACAAATCTTGGCATTAAAGGCGCTGTGCTCACATCAGAGCCTGTTTTCTCAGCTTATAACGACAACCGCTTTTTCCCTTACTATTTTACCTCCTTCGAAGGCATTCCGCAGGAGCTTAAGGCTTTGAACGAGTGGGAGCAGAACAAGACGTTTGAGGCAGTTATTTTTAGTTCAGAAACACTCTTCTGTCCCTCAGGCGACTTTGAATGTGAGGCTGCCAAGGCCAACATGTACGGCTACCTGCAGTCAGGCTTCAGGCAGGTCTTTAACGGCACCTATTATGACGGCCTCGTGAGCTATTACGTTTTCGTGAACGAATCGCTATACGGAAAAGAATGAGCTGCAGCATCTTACTTTTTCTTCACCTTAATCATATCCCCCAAGGTAAGCTGGTCTTTCTTGGCAGGAGGCACTATGTCTTCTACTGCTTCAGCCTTTTCCACAAGCTTCATTCCAAGGGTCTTCCCTATCCTTTTCGCTTCCTCCACGCTTGGCTTTAAAGTTCCGGTTTCCATCTTGTGGAGCACCGACTCCTTCACCCCAATCAGTTTGGCAAAGTCCTCCAGCTTCATGAACCCGTCTTCCCTCTTCCTGCCGAGCTCTTCCCTCTTCTGCTTGACCAGCTGGCCGAAGTTTGCGACAACGGCTTCCAGCTCTTCCTCTTCAGCAGGCATTTGCATCTTTTCCGCTTTTTTCATCGCAGCAGCCGCAACCTGAATCTTCCCAACAACCTTCCCGTACCTGCTGCAGCCGTTGCACACCGCCAGCACAGTCCCTTCCACGGACGCCTTTAGCACTGCCTGTTCCCTTCCGCACATGTCACAGTCCATTTCCAGAATTCCTCTTTGCTCCTTTCTGCAGAAGCCGGTATAGCCGCGTTTTTAATTTTATCGCTCAATCCTGCTGCCCAGCCTTCTGTTCATGGTTTGTAGTTAAGTTTAAATACGCATTTTAAGGTTAATGGAATATGCTTGAGCACCTTTTCCCTCACTCCTGGATTAGGGAGCGCGTCTGGCTTATGTTCTTCCTTGGCTTTGCATTCTCGGTAGTGGGCATGGGCTCTGCCCTTATACTGTTTCCGGGTGATGCTGCTTTTCCGGCCATAGCCTTTACAGCGCTTCTTTCCCTGCCATCGCTTAACAGGCTGCTTGCCGCTGAGTCAGGCGAGGCTGCCTCTGAGGAAAGATTCGACCTGCTGGACCCTTTCAGGAACCATGCTGATATCTTTGGGGTTTACCTGTTCCTGTTTCTGGGCGTTCTTCTGGCGTTTTCTGTTTTTGCCCTGCTCCTTCCCGGCATAGCAGCTAATGAACTCTTCTCTGGGCAGCTGGCTGCCGTTGGCCTTGCCGGAAAGGCAACAGGTGCCGCGTTTGGCATCTCTTTCGCGTCTGTCTTTTTCAACAACTTCCTTGTTTTCTGCTTTGCGTTTTTGGCTTCCTTTATTTACGGCAGCGGCTCTGTCTTTGTCATAATCTGGAACGCTTCTGTCTGGGGGGTTGTGTTTGGCTCCATAGCGAGGGAAGCCTCATTGAATGTGGCCCTTGGCCCTCTGGCTTACTTTGGCAAGATGATGCTTGCTGTATCTCCCCACATGATAACAGAAGCCTCGGCATATGTGTTGGCAGCGATTGCAGGCGGGATTGTCTCCCAGGCAATTATCAGAGAGAAGTTTTTTTCGGCAAGATTTTCAAACGTTGTTCAGGCTGCCCTGGTCGTATTTTTGTTCGCGACTGTGCTGCTTGTTGCCTCAGCTTACATTGAAACAGGCATCACCTACAGGATGCTCAGGCTGCTTGGGCTTGGTGCTTAACCGTCTTAACCGTAAAGCAAAATGTTCAGTAAAAAAGGTGTGCGGGAAGGAGCACATGGAGGCGCGCATGGGAGCGCTGTTGGGAAGGGCAGGCACGGCCAGCGTGCTGCAGCTGCAGCAACTCCCGCTGTAACTTTTCACAGCCGTCTGCCTTTCCTGTTGCTCGCCGTAGTTGTTTTTCTGGGCGTTGTAGGCTTTGCTGTCTTTAACGTTTACAACTTCAGGTTTGGCGCTGTTGGCAAGGCTTACTCTGCTGTTGTCCTGAACGAAAGCAGCTTCAGGACAGGCGCTGTGCTGAGCTCTGAAGCCTCTGTCCCGAGGCAGCTCAGCCTTGTTGTGCAGGGCCCTGTTTCAGCCGCAACTGCCCTGATAAGCGGCACTGCTTCTGGCGTTACGGTAAGCATCGGTCCTGACTCTGTTTACGAGCAGTATGGAGAACTGCCTGTGCAGCCTGAGCAGGTTGGAGATTTCTCATACGAGATAAACAGGCAGTGCAGCTCCTTCCCCTGCGAGGTTGAGCTTACGGTTGTTTCAGCGTCATCCGGAACTGTTGCTTTGTCTGACTTCAGCCTCGTGCCGGCAGTAGCAGAATCAGACATGCCAAGCATTAGCGTTGAAACCGATAAGAACTACTACAACATTGGCGATTCCGTCATGCTGGTGGGCGCTCCGCAAGCTGGCTCAAAGCCTGTTTCGGTTGTAAATAACCCGAAGCCGGAAGCTGTTCCCGGAAATATCACTGTTAAGGTTCAGAGGATGTCAGTCCGGGCAGATTCGGCTGAGCCGGGCTGGGAGGATGTTTCTGGGGTAATGGCTGTTGCAAAGGATGTTTCTGTTCCTGCTTCCGGCTTTCTTGACATCGCAGCTGAGCTTGGCATTTCAGAATTTTTCAGGGCGTCTGAGCCAGGAAGGTTCAGGATTCTGGCTGAGTTCGCAATGCCTGATGGCTCGGTGCTGAGCGATGCCTCTGAGTTTGCCGCCAGGGCAGAACAAAAAGAGCTGGCCTGCAGCATCAATTTCGACTGTCCTGTTTATCATTCGTGCCAGAATGGGGTGTGCGTCAACTTCTGCGGTGGGGAAGGGCAGCCAGGCCAGCCCGGCCAGCCTGGCGAGCCGGCAGAGCCTCCTGAGGAACCGCCTGAGGAACCAGGAAACAAGTCGGTGCAGGCTTCCAGGTCAGACCTGTCTAGAATGAACATTGCCAGGCTGAATGCGCTGGGCTTTGAGATTGAAAAAGGCCAGGGTAATGCCGATGTTGGCAATATTGACCTTTCAGATTACAGCATCACAGCTGAGGGCGATGCAGTTGTTGTCAGCAAAGGCAGCTCGGTCAGGAAGTTTTCCGGTGATGCTGGCAGCTTTGTCATTGCTGACAGCAAGGGCAATAAAATATTACTCAAAAGGGTTGCTCCGCAGCAGCAAAAGGTTGCCTCGCACATAATCGAGCTGAAGTCAGAGCCCCTGCTGAAGTATAAGGCATCAGTCGAGGAGCAGCTTGCCACTTCTGCAAGTGCAGGCGGTGCAGCCGGAGTTGACGGCTATGCAGGTCCGGCTAAAGACTCTGTGAAAGACTTGGTGAAGAATAGCGTTGATGCTTACAAAAAAAGGCTTGCCGATGCAAAGGTGCAGGCGCTGCTGGAAATGGCGCAGGCAAATCCAAACCTGCCAGGCAGCATAGTGAAGGAATACAGCAAAGCCTTCAGCGGGTTCGCAGCAAATCTCAGCGACGAGGAAGCTGCCACAGTCAGGAAGCTGCCCAGCGTCAGGGCAGTTTACCCAAACGGCAGGGTCTTTGCGCTGCTTGACAACAGCGTTAACCAGATTTCTGCTGACGAGGTATGGAAGCTCAAGGACAAAAACGGGGCAGCCCTGACCGGAAAAGGCGTTACCATAGCCATTATTGATACTGGCGTTGACTACACCCATCCCGACCTTGGAGGCTGTTTTGGCAGTGGCTGCAAGGTCGCAGGTGGTTATGACTTTTTTAATGATGATCCCGATCCAATTGACGACCATGGCCACGGCACCCACGTTGCCGCAACTGCTGCCGGCAGCGGAATTCTGAAAGGAGTTGCCCCTGATGCCACAGTTTACGCTTACAAGGTTCTCGGCGCTGGAGGAGGGGGAAACTGGGACGATGTAATAGCTGCCATTGAGCGCTCTGTTGACCCGAATGAAGATGGCGACTTTTCCGACCACCTTGACGTTATAAGCATGAGCCTTGGTGGCTCTGGCAACCCTGACGACCCTCAGTCGCAGGCAGTTGACAATGCAGTGAGCAACGGCGTTGTTGCAGTTATTGCTGCAGGAAACTCTGGCCCTGGGAGCGGCACTATTGGAAGCCCCGGAACCGCCAGAAAGGCAATAACCGTTGGCGCTGTTGACAAGTGCGACAACATTGCAGGCTTCAGCTCCCGCGGGCCGGTTGTTTGGGAAGGCGGAACATTGCTTAAGCCAGACATAGTTGCTCCTGGAGTTGACATCTGCGCAGCGCAGTGGGACAGCTGGCTGGCTGATTTGAAATGCGTTGATGACAGGCACATAGCCATCTCCGGCACTTCAATGGCAACCCCACATGTCTCAGGCGCTGCAGCGCTTCTGCTCCAGGCCAACCCAGAATGGAGTCCTGAAGATGTCAAGTCAGCCATGATGCTTGGCGCTCACGACCTTGGCCTCAGCCCGACAGACCAGGGAGCTGGCAGGCTTGACGTGCTCAGGTCGCTCAATCCGGCAATTTCCGTCTTGCCGAACAGCGTATCATTTGAGCTTTCTGAAGGCACCTCATACTCTACAGACCTTGAAATCACAAACCTTCTTGATAAGGAAATGGCTGTGGAATTCAGTGCTGTTACCTTCGACTTGGATGGGAAGGTGTACGACTTCGCGAGTGTTGAGCCCGAAAGCCTTACCCTGGCTCCAAATGGCAAAGGCACAGTGCAGCTTTTAGTTGACGTCCAGCCCGACTCTGAAGGCTACTTCATCGGGAGGATATCAGTGCAGGTTCCCAGCCCTTCACGCCCTGATGAAGTGGATGTTCTTGTCGTGCCTTTTTCATTCTCGCGGACTTCCCAGATGGTTGTTTCGGCTGTTGATTCCGGAGGCAGGCCCCTGCTTGCTGACTTCTATCTCCACAGCAACGACCTTGAGCAATTATCCCGTGCATCATTCGGGATTGACTACGTAGGTGACAGCTATACATTCAAGCTGAAAAGTGGCAGTTATACGGTCCACGCTGTAAGCGTTTTCGAAAGCCCTGTCCAGTTTTTCCTTTCCAAGGCTGTTGCGCTGCCTGTTGGCTCAAAGCTAAGCATCCCGCTGAGCACTGCCGACGCAAGGCAGTTCAAGGTCCCGGCAGAATCCTTCAGCAAGGTTCCTCTCAGGCTTAACACGTGGGAAAAGGCTTTGCTGATATACAATGACAAATCACTGTGGTCAACCACTTACACGGCATTCTCCCCAAATATTCCTGACGGTAATAAGGTTGTTTACGTTTCAGACAGGCCTGAAAACGGCCTTAACACTGACGTGATAATAGACTACGAGGGCTATCCCACAAACATACCAAAATGAAAATGAGAGCTGTTCATTGCTTGCCGAACAAAAAATTCTGCACCAGCAGAATTCTGGCTGCAGTGCTGCTGGCCGCTGTTGCTGTGCTGGTTTCAGGATGTTACACTGATGACTACCTGTTGTCATCTGAGCATTACTTTTCCGGGTGGGTTTTGCATAACGTTGATGCCTCAACAAAGACAGACCTGAGCTACTCAAAAGCCGATGTTGCCGAGCTGAACTACTCATTTGGCTTCCCTTCATCTGTGCCTGCAGAGTCTTCCTCAGTGGACTGGTGGATAATGCCCCTTCACAAAAACCAGCTCTTTGCTTTCGTGATTGGCTTGAATAAGGTCTTTCCTGTCCCGCTTAATACCACCTATTACATTTTCGGCCAGAACGGCCCTGAGGATTTTTACGAAACAAAGTGGTCTTTCAGCACGCAGCTTAGCCATAGTTATGCCCTGTCTGGCGCTGGAGAAATTGTTCCAATTGCTCCCGAAGCAACGCAGTTCTTTCCTTCAGATGACGCGTTTTTTGACGCATACAACCCTGTGGCTGGCGAGTCAAAGCCCGTGCTGCTCGGCTCACCCCCGTTCCTGCCCACAAGCGTTTCAGTTACCGATACAGGCAGCTCTGCCCACATAAACCTCTCAAGCCCCCTCATCAGTCTCGCCAGTGGCAATGGCTTTGTGAGCTATTACGCGGATGAATTTGCAGCTCCGACTTACAAGGTGCTTAAATCAGATGGCAAAATTTTCTGGGAGGGCGAGCTTACAGATGCCAGTACAGGCAAAATCAGCCACAAAGCGCTTGACGTTTCTGTTTCAAAGCCTGACACTTACAGTATTGTGCTTAAGATTCCTCTGCCTTACGAGGCATGGAACCTTACAGAGGTTACAGCATCATTCACTTACCCTTCCTCAGACATAAGCCCGCCTGTGCTTGAAAAGGTTGATGTTTTGCCAAGATTTACTCCAGGCAAGGACCTTCCGGTTTCTGTGCGGTTTTCTGATAATGTGCAAATCGCATCTGTTGAGGTTTACGCGAGAATATCTCCCGAGTCAGAATGGCAAAAGCTTTCGGTCACTGAAGAGTCAGGGCTTGCCAACGCCTTCTTCTCAGTTGCGGAAGGCGCTTCAAGGGTTGACCTTAAGCTTGCTGCAAAAGACCTGTCAGGCAACGGGGCTTCTTACATAATAAATTATGCATCGCTCCCTGCTGTTGAAACAAAGCTTGCGCTTGATGTCCCTTCAGAGCTGACAAGGCTCCAGAAGGTTCGCCTGTCCGGCACATGCTCCCACACGAATGGGCAGAATTGCAATGAAGAGCTTATATTAATAAGGGTTGATGGCTCTGAAGCTGCAAGGACAATCGCCAGAGAAGGCAAATTCGAGCTTGACTTTACAATGCCTGAAAGCTCCTCGCCCGAATCGAAGCTATCTGCAGCCTTCCTGGGCACAGGAACGCTCTCCCAGGCATCTACAGATGTTTCAGTGGCTGTTCCCTCGCATGGCCGTGATGTTGGAGTTGCTGATTTGTCAGTCAGGGACGCGCTGTTGGGTGAGCCTTTCAAGGTATCAGCCAGGGTTGTCAATGTTGGCGGGCAGGAAGAAAAGGATGTGGCTGTTGAGCTTACAGCCAACGGCGACCTGATTTCTTCCAAGACATTGGAGGCCCTTGCTGTTGCCGAAAGCAGGGATGTGTCGTTTGACTTCTTCCCTGAAGAAGGGTTCTACGATATTGCAATCTCAGCAACAGCAAAGGCAGATGAGAACAGCCTTAACAATGAGGTCAGTGAAGGTGTTGATGTAGAATATGCTGCTCCTGACGTTTCTGTTTATGCTGAGCCTGCCAAGACAGCTGTTTTCTCCAAAACAGCCGTAACCTTGCAAGTGACAAACTACGGCGAGGTAAAGGCTACTGGCATTAAAGCGCAGCTTTATGACCTCTACAAGCCTGTCAGTACATTTATTGACTTGTCAGAGGAAAAGCCAGGTAAAGGCAGTGGAGGCGGAGGAGGCGGTAAAGAAGGCAAGAAAAAAGTTTCGGCTTCTTATAACGATACTGATTACGATATAGAGGCAGAGCGTGTCGGCCAAAGCATTGTGCTGACGGTTTCGGTGAAGGGCAAGCCGGAAACAGCTGAGGAGCTCACATTTACAAACAGCCTAAAGGTGCAAAAGCTTGCCAGTGGGGTTTACTTTTACATGGACTTTGCCTCACATTTTGGCGCTTTCTTTCGGATAGGCACGGCAACTGTTTCTGAGGTTTCTGTTGGTAACCTTAACAGCTTTGAGGAGAGGGCAGTGCCTGTTGACTGGGCGCCTGGCTCTATTGGCGAATACATCCTGGTTGCTTTTGTTTCCGCAGACTCTGACAGCTACACTGGCAACAATTACTATTCTGTGGATGGCAGGTCGCTGAAGGAAGGCGTCAACGTTGAAAGCTCCCTGAGCATAGACTTCAGCAAAAAATTCGTTACAGGCGTAAAGACAGCCATCCCTGCTGAGGTAGAGAACATAGGAAGCGAGTCTGCAAAGAAGATTGTTGTTTCGCTTTACGAGGAAAAAGATGAGGATGGAAGCGAAGAGGAGAAGACGAAGGAGTCTAAGCCGGTTCCTGGAGCAATAAAAGCTACGCTTATAGGGACGCAAGCAATAGATGAGCTGGATGTTAAGAAATCAAGGAAGCTCATTTTTGACTGGGTGCCGAAGAAATCCGGCGTAAGGCGCCTGACCCTGATTGCAGAGGTCAAAGGCGATGTTGACGCCAGTGATAACGATGCCGTTGGCTTTGCCAGGGTTGTTCCGAAGGACAAGGCAGACCTTGATGCTTCGCTATTCCACCCGGATGATGAATTGCTGGCAGGGCAGGCAGTAAATGTTACAGGCAGCGCCTATAACGCAGGCATCAAGGCTGCCGAAAACACTGTTGCCTCGCTCTACGAAATCAAAGGTAGTTTAGATGATTTAGATGAAGATGATATCGCAAGCAGGGAACGGAAGCTTGTTGGCAGGAAGGAGCTTGGCTCTGTCAGACCAGAATCCTTTTTTGAGTTTGACTTTGACTGGACGCCATCTTCAGCAGGAGAATTTTCACTAGAGCTGGTGCTCGAGGCATCTAACGAAGGCAATAATGAAGACAATACCGACATCGTGGAAGCTTTTGTGCAGAGGAAAGAGGTTGACGCCGAGGTTAGCAGCCTTGAGTTTCCCGACTTCATCATTTCCGAAGCCCAGAACCCGATATACGCCATTGTTACCAAAATCGGAAAGGAGGAGCCTGGGCCGTTTAACATCACGCTGAAGGCAAACGGCCTCGTCGTTTCAACAGTGTATGACTTCACCTTCAGCCAGTTTACAACGACACAGTATGTCCAACTTTGGTGGACTCCGGCTGCAGCCGGTAAATACGTTGTTGAGGCAGAGCTCAACCTCAGTGATTCTGACACTTCAAACAATGCAAAATCAAAGAAGGCGGATGTGACCGGCAAGAGGCAGGTGAACATTACCTTCCTTGCCCCAGATGGCACGCCTGCCGAGAGGCTGCTGGCAGTTGGAGATTTTGATGGCACTGTGACTGGGACAGTAGGCGTCACTTTGCCTGATGCTCCGGTTGACGTCTGGATTGGCATGAAGGAAGAAGAAGGGAATTCTGTCGCTTCTGTCTATGAGAAGTCGTCCATTAGGGGGAATGTTACTGTAGTTACAGCCCGCTCAGCTACGCCTTCTGTCCAGAACGGCGTGCTTGTCTACGAGTTTTTCGCCAACAATATCTCGTGGAGCTACCAGTCTGTTTCAGAGTTCCTAAGCAGGAGGCTTTCAGACCTGACCATCCGCTACACCGAGCTCAAGGCGTTTGTGTGCGATGGCTTTGACTTTGCAGGCTCAAAATGCGGGAACTGGCAGGAAGTGCCTTCTGACATAATTGTTGACTCCGGCGTTTTGCTTGTGACAGCCTCAGCGAGCAGGGCAAACTCATTTGCGATTGGCGACAAGGACTACGACGATGACAACCAGCCAGACTGGGATGACAGCGATGCCGATAATGACGGCGTTGACGATGAAACAGACAGCTTTGTCTGCTTCAACGGCAGGCTCAAGTCGACAAAGCTGAATGTGAGCGTTGACGGAAGTTCGGATGCAAAGGATGTTGAAGGCAAGAAAACGGTGGATTTCAAGCAGGGTGAAAGGCAGATAGCAGAGTTCACGGCTGATTTCGACAAGGGCGTCCTTGACTGCAGGGATGTTACGGTTGAAAAGCAGCCTGAGTCAGCCAAATCAGGCTACGTTCTTATTTCAGGAATAGCTAATTCAGCTGAGCCCAAGAAGGTTTTTGTTGACAAGATCGCGAAGATAAGCAGGGTCTGCGTAAAAGATGCTGAGATAATCTCCATAGCTGAAGTAAGCCAGGGCTGCACGGGAAGCAGCGAGTTCATTGTGCTATGCAACGGAGTGAAGCAGGGCAGCTATACCTGCACAGAAACAGAAAGCCAGTATGTAATCACAGGCGTTGTGCACTCTGGAATAATAGAGCTTACAGATTGCCAGGAGTCGTGGTTATGCACTGACTGGAGCGCATGCGTTTCAGGGAAGCAAACACGCAGCTGCACTGACTCGCACAACTGCGGCACACAGTCAAGCAAGCCTCTGGGCGAGCAGCCCTGTCAAACTAGTGGCGGAGGCGGTGGAGGTGGTGGAGGAGGAGGCGGTGCTTCGCGAAGGACGTTTGGGCTTGATGATCTGGAAAACTGGGTTGCAGGCAAGACAGAGCAGCTGCTGGTAAGGGAAAAGGACGTCATTACCTTTGACTTCGGCAGGCGCAATTACAGGCTGGTTGTGAGGGATATAGCGAGTGCCTTTGTAAGGATTGACATTTCATCAGAAACAAAGGACAGCACAATAGGCAAAAGCGAAACCATGCTGTTTGACCTTAACAAGGATGGCACTGATGACCTTGCCCTGACATTCATAAGCCTTGATTTCAACAAGGCTGTTATCACGCTGCAAAGGCTTGAGCCAAAGCCAGTGGAAGCAGCCAAGCCAAAACCTGCGCAGCCTTCCACGCAGCCTACGCAGCAGTCAGAATCAGAACAGCCACCTCAACAGCAGGTAGTGCAGCCAGAAAAAGAGCCTGCACAACCACGCATTGGCCTCAGAAATGTGGGCAGGACTGCGTTCTTTGCCTTGATAGCTGGAGTGCTGGCCGTAATTCTACTGGCAGCAATCGCTTTCGTCTCAAACATGCTGGGCAGGCCGAGGCAGCCTAAACAACCTCGGCAGCCTTACCAGCTTCAGCAGCCGCACCACCCACCGTACCAACCTCATCACCCCGCTTACTATCAGGCTCATCACGCAGCCGCAACCCACCCAACGGCTCACATTCCAACACACATCCCAGCCCATCCTGCGCAGCAGCCTGCACACCCACCAGTTCATCCTGCCCATGCTGCCGTCCATGCCGTCCAGCCCAGGGCACAGGCTGCACCAAGCCCGACAATTGCAGATGTTGAGGCGTTCATTAACCGCTGTCTGGCGAGAAGGCTGTCTTCTGAGCAGATTGTAAGGCTCTTCGCCAATGCCGGCTGGAGCCCCAGGCTTATTGAGCACGTTATCAAGGTTAAGATTGCAGAACTCACCAGGGAAAGGCATAGGATTGAGCATTCGCTGCACATGCACGAAACCAGGAAGTAAAAGCTAAAATGTCAGAATTTTCCACTAGTCTTTGACTAGTGGCAGAACCTGTTATTCTGCCAAATTCCATTGAGGAAAATTCTGAGCACTAAGCAGCATCGGCAGCAGCCGATGCGCAGAGACAGCAAAGCTGTCTCTGAACCACCCATATAATCCCACCCGTCTCTGATGGGTGGTTCTTTAGAGCAAAAGCCTAAAGCCAGGAAAATCAGAAATCAGTAAACTGCCTTTTTGCCCCTGCTCTCCTGTAAGCACTTCTCAAAAACAGGGTTTTCAATCCACCCGCATCTGCCTTCAACACAGCCGCAGCTTGTCAGCTTCAGGCAGTCGTATTCTGCCCGGTACTCGCAAGTCGTTATCAACCCTTCAGCCTCAGCAGCTGTTGTGCACACCTGCCCCGAGCACCCTCCAACGCCGCAGTCAGAGTCAGTGCTGCATTCAGGCTGCAGTTGCGTGTCATTTCTGGTTTTATTTTCCTGTGGTTGCAAAGGTGTGCATGCTGCAATTATCAGGATTGCGGCCGTTATAATGGTCATAATAAGAAAAGTAGGAGCATGCTTCATACTACCCGCGCTGTCTGCGCATTTTATAATCATTTCGGTTATGTCAGTAATTTCTGCTTTCAGCGAGATCGGAATACAATATTTTACTACTTCATAATGGTTAAAATAGAAAGGTTTATATACTGCCCTGCATCATGGTCGTGCATGTTGCAGGACTTGAGTGGCATAGAACTCTTTGAACGCGCAGATAGTGAGAAGATCCTCGCAGCAGAAGAGGGAACTCCCGGCCAGTCGGACCATTTTCTTGCAGAGTATTATGTGAGAACTGGTGAGATGAGATTTATCCTCACTGTAGAGAAAGGCGGTGAGCTCGAAAAGAAGGTGTGGACATATTATCTGCCTACAGGCAGCGGATATGCACCAGGCGGATCGCTTCAAGATGAAGACCTCACAATCATTCAGAGGGGCATAAGAGCCGTTGAGCAAGCACATCATACCCGTCTTTCAGCACCACCGCGAAAAGATTTAGAAGGTGTTCTTCGGGATGTAACGCATCGCGAAACTGAAGACATTACAGACAGCACGCGCTTTTCGGCAGGGGACTGCATACTGGTGCAAAATAGTCCAGGAGAAATTATTGTCGCAAAAGTATCAAAAGCAGAGGTGGAAAACATTCCAGGCATTCCCGGAAAAATCTTGCGTCTCTACACAGAGGGCGATTCATTGCTTGGCAGCGGGGTAGCCATCTCCAATGGGAAAGTAAGATATGATGAGTTTGGTCCAGACTGGTGGCCTTCCAAATTGAAGGTTGTTTTCGCTACTGGCTTCGAAGAGGGAAGGCAAGCAGAGGGAAAAAAAGTGTGGAAAATCTCAGAAGCCGAAGCGCGCATATTGGCAAAATACGTGAGCGCGATTAAAGACCCGACACCTGCATCAAGCATGAACAGGAGCGAACTTGTCACATATGCTGCATTACAATCGTTGCAATACGAGCGTTGGGGTCTCGACGAAATAGAGTTTTTGAGTCGTGGGAATGAACAAAAAAAGAGACGGCTTTTGGAGCATAGGTACAAAGATGTCACAGCGGAAAATTATGGAAGAGCCATTGACACGCTCGTTGAAAGAGTTGGGGAAGGCACGTTTGTTAATGTTGCAAAAAAAATTTTTGAGGAACATCTCAGGGGTTTGCACACGAAGCTCCATCTTGAGTCCACTCCTTTCCAGCCTCACTCAGATATCGGGCCTCTGTCGGAAATGTACACAAAAGCGGCTCACGATGCAATCAGGGGGGTGCATCCTGTTCCGAGAACGATGGAAGAAAGTGGGTTTGTGGTAAATGTTAAGACGCTCTTTGGCGATCCTGACTTCTGGGCTGCACTGCGCACGCGTCATGCCGGTGCATTCAACGAGCTTGTGGACTACGTGGAGGGCCTCCCGCATGATTTTGAGCAGCGAAACTACGGTGCCAGAACACGCATCGATCCTGTCGCGCTTGTGCAGCAATATTTCCCAAATGCGCATGCAGAAATCACAGGGAGCAGGCCGGATTTCACATCCGCCACTCCAAAAGCGATCAGGGTCGTAGGGAAGAACTAGGGCCAGGCTTTGGCCTCATGTCGGGGTTGGCATTTTTGTGCTTTAATTATTTCGCAAAATTCAGATTTACCTTGTTAATCTCATCCAAACCGTCAAGGCCGTTCATCTTTATCATCCTGTCTGAAAGGGTGTAAAGCACATCATCCATGTAGAGGCTTCTTTTCACGTCATATTCCGAGCGGAAGTAGTAGCCGCTCTTTAGCAAAGCTTCCCTTCCTTCCTCGCCGTCAAGGTGCGTTATCCTGCCCTTCAGCCCAAAGCCATTTTCGGTGTCAAGGCTGAACACGTAAGCCCCTTGCCACACATACTCGCCATAAGCGTAAGGCGGCACCTTGCCTTCAGCATATCTGCTTTCATCAATCTCAGCCAGCAGCACAGGAATTACCAGCAGGTTCTTTTGCCTGCTGAACAGGAATGCCTTGTGGTCCTGCAGCGCATAGGAGTCTGTTCCGCGGTCTCCAATGTTGTACTTCGCAACCTCCCTCGGATTTTCAGGGTCTGAAACATCAAACAGCGCCAGCTTTATGCCCTGGTACCATGCAAAGTCTCCGGTTTCAGCCTCTGCTGCTTCCTTTCCCAGGCCGATGACGTGGTTTTCGTCGTAAGGATGGAGGTAGTCTGAGTAGCCCGGTATCTTCAGCTTGCCCAGCACCCTGGGCGCAGTCGGCTCGCTCAAATCAATCACGAAGAGCGGGTCAACCTTCTTAAAAGTGACCATGTATGCCCTGTCTCCCATGAACCTCGCAGAGTAAATCTTCTCTCCCGGAGCCAGGTCCTCAACAGCCCCGACAACTTTAAGGCTTTTGTCAAGAACATATATGTGGTTTTGCGATCTTGCCCCTCCTTCAAACCGTGAAACCTGCCCTGTTGTTGTGGCTATCCTAAAATAGCTGTCGTGCTCATCCATTGAGAACTGGTTCAGCACATGGCCTGGAACACTGCCTTGGCCTTCATAGTCTATCCTGCCGCTGCTTATCGCTATCTTGTGCACTACTGTCTTTTCAGTTTCCTTCGCAAGCTTCTCCTCAAAAGCTACCATTCTTTGCTGAGCCTTTTCCTCAAGTTGCTTTGTTTCCTCCTTATTCAGGCTGCTGACGTACTTGTTTAGCGCTTCTCCAATCTGCCGAGTTTTCTCTCCGGCTTCAATGGCTGATTTCCTTATCTCGCCTATTCTGGCAGCGACAATTCCGGGAACTACCGGGACAACAACCTCGTCTATTATGTTGTCCATCGTGTAAAAGTCATTCCATTTCGTGTACGTGATGTAAATGTTGCCCAAAGATACGTACATGTTCTGCGCGCTTCCTGAAAGGAACGTCTTGCTTGTGTAGTCCTCAGCGTTGTTTTGGGTGTTTACCGAGATTATGTTCACGTAATTGTAGTTATAGTCAGGGCTGTCAAAGTAGTAGATGTCTGCTGCAGCCACTTCCCTGGCAGCTGCGTTGCCCTCGCTTATGATTGGAAGAGGAACCGGCTGAGGCTCGTAATAGTACACTTGTTGACTGGCAACTGCATAAACATAGTCGCCAATCATCCTGGCATCGTGATAGTTGCCGCTGACTGTCAGGTTTCTTGCAAGCACAGGGCTTTCCCTGTTGCTTATGTCGTAAACTTCCATGAGCATGAATGTTCCAGAGTACCTTATTGGCCGCTTAACCACTGCAGGGCTTGCAATGCTCACGCCAACAGTGCCAATAGATGTCTCTTCTAGACCGTTGCCGTAGCTGTAGTCCTGCCCAAGCACAACCAGCCTGTCCTTGTTCACAAAAATCTCGGCAGGGTTTCCTTTCAGTGCAGTTTCAGAAACAACCCTTGCGTTTTCAGCAGGATAAGCATCAACAATGACCAGCTTATTGCCGGCTATAGTGTAGATGTATTTGCCATCGTTCTTAACAATATCAGCTTCATCAACGCCTTCAACCTGTATGTTCGTTGCTGAGAAGTCATCAGACCTTACTGCCGCAGCAGCTGACGACTCAGCAACAGTGCTGGTTGCCATGGTAGTGGCAAATGCCTGCGTTTTTGCAAATGAGCTTCCAAATCCCCCATTAAAGCCGCTGCTGTAACTAAGCTTTTCACGGCTCGCTTTTAGAAAATCAGTCAGCTCATCATAAGAATTAAACTTCTTCAGCCGATTCTGCCCTTCAGTGCCTGGCTGGCTGCCTGCGAACAGCAGCGCCCCGCCTATGAAGCCAACAAAGACCAATGCCAATGCCGCCAGTGCAAAATTCTTGTTCATAACCATCACCTTCTCGTCTGAAAATCGTTTGATAAACTGCCGGTAAGACGCTCTTTTATTTATAACCCCAAGTAGGCTTCAATTTGGCTTGAAGTTATGGCATGGTCAGCTTTGCCTTGACCTTTCCCTGATTACATCGTAAATCAGGTACACAACTAGGGCAAACAAAGCCCCAACAGCAAACCACAAGGCTATGTTTGCGGGCTGCTGGACCGTTTGCACAACCACTTCCCTGATTACAGGAGATGCTGTTGCATTCGCAACCCCTTCCGCAGCCTCAGATGCAGCTTTTGCCGCTTGAGGAACAACTGCTTCAGCAGCCTTTTGCGCAATTTGCTGTGCAGAATATGATGCTGTAAAGCTTCTGCCTATCGCTCCTTGCTGCAGAACGCTAAAAAGCTGTATGGCAATCCCTGTAGCAGCCACTACCCCAACAACCGGCAGAATCCTCTTGAGCTTATTAGCTAAGCTCTCAGTAGCAGTGGCTTTAGGCGCAATAATGATGTACTTGTTGGCGAGGCTGTAATGCAGCACCTCACGTCCTTTCGGTGAGTAGTGGAACTCCTCCGCCTTTACAATTCCGCTCTGCAGAAGCTGCTTAAGGTTGTAATGCACAGTCGAAAGGGGCATCCTCAGGTCCTTTGCTACCTCTGTTTCTGTCGCGTGCTTCTCCTTTACGGCCAGGTAATCAAGGATTCTCCTGCATACGTCGTTGCTGACTATCTGCGCAAGCTGCTTCGCCCTGCTCTCTTCCAGCGAAACCAGCAAAAAATTCTTTGAGGCCATGGCAGCCAAAGCATTAACAACGCCTATAAATATCCTTTCAAAGCTTCAAGCGCGATTGCAGTTATTAATTTATACTAGCCCGACTAACCAGTGTATGGAGGAAATAAGGCTTTCCTCCCGGCAAGGCATGTCGCACTCACTTTTCAGCATAGTGCCTAAATTATTCGTGGAGCCAAAATGAAAACCTCAAAAACAAGCCAAAACCGCTTCATAACCCTTCTTCTGACAGGCACTCCAGGCACCGGAAAGACGTGGCTGGCTAAAAAACTCTCACTTTTACTGGATTATGCGTACTTTGATGTTGGCTTGTTCATGAAGAAGGCTCGCCTTTACAGCAGCTACGACAGGAAAAGGCGCACCTACGTTGTAGACGAGGCAAAACTGGCCAGTTCACTCATAAAAGTGAGGGAAAAGTCTCTGGAAGCCTTTAAAGCCTCTAAAACAGGCAAAAAGGGCATAATTTTCGACTCTCACATGTCTCACTGCCTGCCTTCCAAGTACTCTGATTTGTGCATTGTGACAAGCTGCGGCTTAAAAACCCTTCAGCAGCGGCTAAGAAGGAAGGGCTACAGCCAGGCAAAGGTAAGGGAAAACCTGGATGCTGAGATCTTCGATACGTGCCTTTCCGAGGCGCAGGAAAACGGCCATAAAGTCCTGAACTTTGACAGCACCGCAGCCAAAAATTCTGATGTAAAAGCTCTTGCAGGCCGCATAAAGAAACTAGTCCGGACTTAGTCCGGATTCAGTCCGGACTTAGTTCGTTAACGAACTTCCTCCAAACTGTTTTTTTCAGCCAAAATTACCTTCTTCGAGCCCTTTTCGCTGTGCCTTATCATCCTTTTGTGCTTTAGCTCCCTAAAATAATCGTAGAATGCAGTCCTTCCGCACAGCGCCTTCTCTCCGACGATGATTTCCTCAATTTCCCTTGTTGAGTGGGTTTCTTTTGCTGCAATTTCAAGGATTTGTTTCAGTATGTAATCTTTTCGCCTGCTCCTTATAGCCGTTACGACCTTGTTTTCAAAATAAGTCCGTTTTCGGTCCGGATTTAGTTCGGATTTAGTTCGGATTAAGTCCGGAAACGAACTTGTTTTTGCCTCTTTCAGCCCCGCTTTTAGCTCTTCCCTAAGGCCTTGTATTGCTGCTTTAAGCTCCGAAGCGTCTGCCTTTAGCCCTGCAATCAGGGTTTTGTGCTCTCCCAGCTCCCTTTGGGTCTTGGTGTGCCTTTGTTCGTTGAGCAGGTCCTTGTGCTTAAGGAATTTGACCCACGAGCTTAGCAGGGTAATGTCTTGCTTTACCTTTGAGAACGCAGCTACGACCTTTCCTTCAATCACCGCAAAAGGGGATATAGAAAGCTCACCGGAAGGCCTTTCCTGCCAACCCACCTGCCGCTCCTCTCGTCTTTTCTCACTTCTTCTGCTTCTTGCGCCGAAAAGTAGGTCCAGAATTCCCATGGTTGAGGTTATACTGTAGGAAACGTATTTAAATACTTTGCCCACAGGAGAAAAAGTGAGCATTTTTGCTTCATTATGCTTCACTACAGCAACTGCCTGCCCTGTGTTGAGGCGATTGCAGTTGCCAAATACGTCAAAACAGGTCAAAATAGTTCGCATAAAAATCTAAAAGTGAGGGTTTATGAGGAATCAGATTGCAGCAATAGAGCTTAGGGCGCTTGTGGGTGAGCTTAAGCAGCTTGAAGGCTCTTGGCTGGACCAGGTTTATGATTTGGAGGCAGCCGAAGCTAAGCCCGGCAAGGCGCTGGTGTTCCAGCTTAACAAAAGTGAGGGTAAAAGGTTTCTTGTCTGCCTGGCTCCTTCTTCGGTGTTCTTCTCGGTGAACAAGCCTGCGACCGCAGAGAAGCAGAGCGGCTTTTGCAGCACGCTGAGGCATCATCTGGGTAATGCCAGGTTGGTTTCAATCAGCCAGCCCGGCTCTGAGCGCATCCTTGAGCTTGTTTTCTCGTCGAGAAATCAGCAAAGGCAGCTTAGGCTTGTTATTGAACTTTTCAGCAAGGGCAACGTAATCCTGGCAGATGAGAAAGGCGTTATTCTGGGCTGTGCTGAGCACCAGGCGTGGAAGGACAGGACGGTAAAGCCGGGCTACACATACTCTCTCCCTCCAGCCACTGCTGACTTTGCAGCTATGGCACAGGAGCAATTTGCCAAGGCAGTTTTGTCGTCGGGAAAAGACTCTGTGGTGAAGGCGCTGGCTGTCGACCTTGGCCTTTCCGGATTTTATGCTGAAGAGCTCTGTTTGGCAGCAGCTATTGCGAAAGACAAAAAGCCGCAGCAGCTGTCCCAGCAGGACTTAAGCAGCCTTTATTCGGCATTGCAGCAATTGCTGTCCAGGAAGCAGCCAATAAACGCTGCCTTGGAGGCAAAAGCCGCAGCCCATATTGCTGAAACTTCCTTGTCGTCTAAAACTGCACCTTACTCAAGGCAGATGAAAGAGCTTGAGATTGCTGTTGAGCGGCAGAAAACAGCTGTTTCTGAGCTGGGTAAGGCTGCGCAGGAAGCCACCAAAGCAGCCGAGTTCATCTACGAGCACTACATGGAAATCAGGCAAATTCTTGACGACTACAACAGGCTACGCAAGACATTTACTCCTGAACAGCTTAGGGAGTATTTCAGCAGCAACAAGCTTATCAAATCCATCGACGAGAAAACAGGCCAGATTGCGCTTGAGATTGGCAACGATTAAGTTGTGGTCCCAGTGGGTGCGTTCTGCGCTTGGTATTGTGGAGAATTTTTTTCAATTTCGGCGATTCTGTCGGTCAGTTCTTCCACTTTGTGACTCGCCATAACCGCTTTTACTGTGTGGTATATGGCATATCCCAAAATTAAAGCCCCAGTGCTCATTTCAAAAGCCCGTGCCCAATAAGGATAGGATTCTCCGTTTGCTACTGTGTTAACAGCATTATTAACTGCATCATATACTAAATTCCCACCTAAAGCAAAACCAATAAAGCCTTTTATACGTCCATCAATGCTCCTCTCGTTCCAAGTTTCTTTTTGGGTTTCTAGCACCTGCAATTCAATGTTTTCGTCTTCCGTCATATTACGTTAGTTTTCCAGTACTTTTATTTAAACTTTTCTATAATTTATTACTTATTAGTAATTACGTATTTCAGTAGTAGAAGTCCTTAAAGGCTGCTTCTTTTGCCGTTTCTTTTCCTCCCTTCGCAGCTGTCGCCTTTGCCTGCATCTTCCCGAACAGCGAGATAAAGACGTCCTTCTCAACAGCTATTCCCGCTGCCGTCAGCGCATCCGCGAGATTGTAGCCGGAATAATCCGTAGCTGCATCGTATTCCAGCAGCTTTTTTGCTGTGTAGCTGCAAAGAAAGCCATCGTTGAGGGCGATTACGATATTTTTGCCTTTGTCGTCGAGAAACTCAGTATTTTCTACTGCTGTTTTATGGCTGTTACTGTCGTTTATTCCGTGATTTCTCAGCTCCAGCCGAATCAGCTCTGCCGCTATCTCCCTGAAGCTGCTTTTGCCTATCCATTGCCGTAATGCCTGTTCGCCTGTAAGCCCCAGGAACGCCCCTAAAGCCTCACTTTTTGCCTTTTCAGGCCTTATTAGCCTGCCAAGGTATTTTGACACCTTCTGGCGAGGGCCTGAGCCTGTCCAGCTGTTTGCAACGAGGTAGGCATACTCCTTTCCGGAAATCCGCTTTATTCTTACGAAAACCATTCCAATCAGCCAATCCAATTTTAGGCACTAGGTGATATATTAAGCTTGTGGCGTGCCAACTGCAATTGCTGCAGATTTGGCCTTAAAATATCTAAAAGCCGTGTTTCCAGTCTAAGAATTACCTGTGCGGCTCAGCCCTTTTCCTGTAATGGTTTCTGGGGGTTCTCTGGGCAGTCTTTGGCGCTGGCCGGGCGCGTGGAGTAGCGCCTTCTCGCGTTATGCCCCTGTGGAATGGTATCCTCATTTGCGTGGCAACGTAAATCATCTGCGGTTTTTGTTTTTGCCCCCATTCTTTGAGCGTTCTTGCTACACTATCTTCGAGCGGCGACGGCTTTCCCCATCCCATTCCCGGTAAATGCCTCATTAATGCTGCGTTGTAATAAGCAGCGTAATCACTAAGAGCAACTGCCGCACCCATTGCCGCCTTGTAGGTGCGGCCGCCTGATGGGTTGTAAACCATAAGGTCTGGGCGACTCGTGCTTAGTTTAAAAGTTTTACTGGAGCTTGGTGTTTTCCTGGCTGTAAAAGGGAAATAGAACTCTTCAGATTCTTGCCCACATAATCTTTTCATAGAACAATTTTCCTTTCTGCGTGGTGATGCTTAAAAAAGTTGGAAAGTACTTTTCACTTTCAGGCAGCAAGGCGAACTTGAACTTTGCAAGCCTCTGAGGCATGACCGGCTTCAGTCTGTGCATGGCATCCTCCACCTGCTGCTGACCTAAGTCTTTGGTTGTAACTGCGGGAATGCCGTATGAATCGGTTTTGTATGGAGCTTTGCGTTGGCTGCCAAGCTTGAATACTCCTATTGCGCGTTCTGTTTCTATCTTGAATCCTCCAAAGGCAAACTGCTGGCGTCTTTGCACCCTTACACAGGTGACTCCACTTCCGCTTTCTCCATTCTTTCCTGCCACATACAGGTCTGCCAGCACAGAGTCAGGAACAAGTAACTGCAAGCCAAGCTCCGGAAGCAGCCATGCGAAATGCTGCCTTATGTAGCTCGGCGCTATTATAGTTACGTCGAGTCCTTGCTCTTCCACAAGGCGCCCGAACCGCTGTCCGGATTTTCCTATGAGTTCTGTATCGTTGGTAATGAGGTAGCTTTTCCCAAACCTCTGTGCAACTATTCTTGCCTCCAATGCCAGCCGTTTGTCTGTTGGGCTGAGGTTAAGGTTGGATACCACTGGCGCATCAGGCTCTGAGAATTGCCTTGTAGGGAATGAGGTGCTGGTTTCCTCGATTATCTGTCCAAGTGACCGGGGAACCCACGGCACTTTCTCGCTTTCAGGAATTGTCGGTTCAGCTCGCCAGAAATTCTCGTATTCCGTAATAACAGGGCTTATCATGCGTATTCTTATTCCTTTGAGGTTAAGCCACCTTGCTGCCAGCATGCCATAAAGCCCCCTGGTCGCGAGCTGCAAGAGGAACCACGTATCGGCTATTGCCAGTGCAGAGGGGTCATCAATCCTGTCGTAGGCTTCCCTTATTTTGGCCCCAACGTTCACCATAATCCTGTGGGACTGTTTGGTACTATTTATATTTAAAGCATATCGTGTGTAGACAGTATCTGTTTTACCTTATTCTTGCCCATTCGACGAACAGGTAAGCTTTCCTTATTAAATCGCCCATTGTAAAAATAAGCCGTTCCTGTTGATAGGGCTTAGAGAAGTCAATGCCACTGCCTTTGACCATGCGTGCTAAGGCAGCAGGGTCAGAAGCGGCATCTTTTACTTTCCTCAGTTTTTTCATGTGCTCTCTAGTACCGATTGTTATTCTTTCTCTTTGAAGAATCTCAGTAAGCCCCCTGTGCCTGGCAGAGACAACAGCTATTTTTTCAGGGAAGCTGTCTAGCGTTGCAGCAAAGTTTCCAAATTCCAGGTTTACTGCTTTATAGTCCTGCTCTTTTCCTTCTGCTAAATCAAACAGCGCATTTGCCATTATTATTGGCACGTCATATCGCCTTTCTTCGCTTCGCATTTTGCCCCATTTGAATCTCAGCTCCATTGCAGTGTCGAACCTGTAATACTTTCCGCCGTAGCTGAACGGTTCTTTTCTGCTAACTGCGAGGAATGGCATGCCATCCCCTTTTAGCTCTCCTGAGGCAAGCCTGGCAATGTCTGCTAGGACAGGTGCTCTTATGAGTAGCTCAAGGTCAAGCTCAGGCAGAAGGCCAGCTATGTTTCTTTCAACGCTGTCCGGAGTAATGCAGGTTATGCTATTTGCGAAAGGGCTAGTCCTTAGAACAGGCGGTATGTCATAGTCTGCCGTGGCAACATAAACTTTTGCTCGTGTTTCTGCTGCTCTTCCTACGGCAGCCTCAGCAACTTTCACATCAGTTCCGCTTAGCTGTTTTGGAGGGTTGCTCATAAATGCACGCGCAGCAAACCCGACTTGTGCCTTACCCATAGTTTCAAGGGGCGCTTGTGCTTTCGGGATGCCCTCCCTGTCAGGGCTGCCATATCTGTGAAGAGTTCTGTATTCCGCTTCAACTTGACTTGTGAAAACCAAACCGAGATTTTTCTTGCTTGCCCACTCTGCCGCCAGCAATGCCCATAGCCGTCTTCCTAAAAGGTCAACTACGAACGAAGTGTCTACTATGATCCTTTCATTTCCTTCCAGTTTAAGCGCTTCTTTCAGGGCGTGCTCAAGAGTGTTCATGCTTGAAGGAAAACGGTTTGGTTATTTAAAATGTCTCAGAAAAAGAAGTGTGAACAGCGATCCTGTTTTCCCGCACGACGTGCAGTACTGGTAGGAACGTGCGCCTGCTTAACTGTCCGAGTTCGAAATGGGATCGGGTGTACCCAGGCGGCCATGGCCGTTCACATGCCTGAGGATAAGGAGGAGGTTTATAAAGTTTGCTGTGACTATTTGTAATGCGGCATATTCTTGTTCGGTGCCCCTTGCGCTGGTCGCTCAGCCCGTGTTTGGGGGTAGTAGCCTCTGCCGCTTCTGTATCCGCCAGTCTGTCCTGTTTGAACTTCTTGAACTGAAGTTATCACCGGAACAATCGGTGCAGGCATAAATCCGCTAGGCACCTGTGCGTCTTTGGTGAGTCTGATAAGAATTCCAACCAGGTCAGGCATAGGCATATGTTGCGGCAACTGCGCATTATTTAAAAATTTTTAGTTCTTCACGTTTGCGTTGTTCCGAAGCGCTCGTATGCCTGCCGTATTACCTGTTGCAGCGCTTGCTCCTGCCCTTCTTTTGTCCTTTGGCTTCTGAACATGCCGATTAAGTTATCCAGCCATAGTATGTCGCTTACTGCTTTTTCCATCATGTCTAAGCCTTTCCTTTCCAGTTGTCCTGGTTTTGTGAACCTGAATATGCCCAGGCCACCAGGCTGTAACTGGGGATTGACCTCGTATGGCTGTTCAAACCTCCTCAGGAAAAGGTTTATGTCTTCTGGAGAACTCCTCAATTTCGCAGGTATGCCGTACCAGTCTTGCATGTGGGCAGCCTCTGTGCCGGCATGTCCGGTGCTGGCCTGCATTTCCGGTTGAGGCTGTTGTGGAGCTGTTGTGATTTGCTGTGCTTCCCGCTGCGCTTCTGTTGGCACGGCTTTCAGCCTGTCAATCAGCACCCTTACCTCTTCCCTGCTTGCCTTTCCTTCTTTCTGCAGCGAGATTGCGCCATCTATTTGCTGCAGCAGCTTGACAACATTGCGCCTCGCATTTTCATTTTGGTATAATGAGGCGTTTTTGAACAAAACCGCTGAGACAACCCTTTTCCTTTCTTTCATGTATGTTGGCATGGCTATATCTTTAGTTGTTAGAGAGTAATCCCGTGTGGCAGCGGCAACCGCTTCTTCAAGGTCAGCAGGATTTCGGGCAGGAGTTGGCAAAAGTTCATACTGCACTATTTTCTTTTGCCCTATGTGGGCTCCCGTCACTCCTATGCTGAATTCTATAAGATGCTGGAGGCAGGGCTCCAGTGTTTCCCTGAATAGCTGGGCAATGCTTGGCGGAATCGCTGCCGGGTTCGGCAGTGTTGCTCCTTTCAGATTTTCTGCTTCCGGGCCATAGTACGTGTGCTGGCTGAAGCTTCCGCTTGAGTGCTCCAAATGGCAGACCTGGATTAGCTCTTCAGGCGTTCTTCCCCCAAGCATGGGCTTTAATAGAGCCCGGATTCTCTCTTCCTTGGCTTTGGCATTTTTCTCCCCTCTTGTTTCTTCCTCTATCTGCCTTATTTTTGCAGCAAGGTCTTCGTTAGGTGAGGGCTGCCTGCTGTTTTGCTCCTGTTGTTGCGCCATCGCTGCCTTTTGGGCTGTCAGAATTTAAAAACCTTTCTATTTTAATAACTAGAAAGTAGTTAATTATTTGATGGCTTTGGCATCGGCAGCCGTGTGTATGTGCTGCTCCTTCTCAGCAGAGGTATGGCCGAAGAGAAGCCCCTGCTCTGCCAGCTTCGGGAACACATCATACTCAAGGCTGCTGCCGCTTATGTTGAAAATCTCGGGGGTTGCAATAAAGATTGGCGAAAAAACAAGGTAAACGTCAGTCTTGCGAGGCTTTTGTATGAACTCAAGTATGCGGTTGCCTTCCACTTTTACTGTTCCTTTCTCGCTCGGGTTTGGTGCTGTTGTCAGCATCAGCGTTGCGACCGCTGTTCCCTGCCTGAGGTGCTGGTTCCAGAGCTCCTGCACATTTACCCTGTCGAATATCACATGGCCATAGACAACTAGGAAGTTCGCATTGATCTTCCCCTTCAGCAGCCGCAGGGTGTCTGCGCTTCCGTTGCTTTCTTTTTCTTCTATGTAGCTGACCTTGACGTTTTGGCTGCTTCCGTCTTTAAGCACGTCAAAGACCATGGTCAGGACATTGTGCCTTGCTACGATAAATATGTCCCTGAAGCCGTTTTCCCTAAGCTTTTTTACCGCCTTCTCGATGACGGTTGCGTTTTTAATCCTGGCTGTAATCCTGTATTCTGTGCCGGAAATCTTCAGCCTCTCTTCAGGGCCTCCGGCAAGTATTGCCGCCTGCTTGTGTTCCCCCATTGCAGTCTTTGCCAGGAACTCGATTGCCTGCGACCTGTTCCTTATGAATATGTTGTCCACGACCGAGTCTACGCCTTTGAGGATGCTGTCCTCTATCGTGATGCTTATCTTCCGTTTCATCCCTGGCCGCTTGTGGGACCATAGTATATAAATGTATCGGATAAGGTAGGATAATGGTAAGATATTTATATGGCTGGGTTGAATTGGCTTTCTTATGAAAATTGCGGTTGTGGGATGCGGTTACGTCGGTTTAGTTACGGGCGCCTGCCTGGCTAATCTTGGCAACGACGTCATATGCGTTGACATTAACGATGAGAAGATCTCCAATTTGAGGAAAGGCATTATTCCGTTTTTTGAGCCTGGCATTCGCGACCTTGTTGAGATGAACCTTGCCCAGAAGAGGCTTATGTTTACTACTGATTCTGAGCTCGCCATAAAGAACTCTGACGTTATCTTCATTGCCGTCGGCACTCCTTCGGACAAGGACGGCAAGGCTGACCTTTCCGCAGTTTTTGGGGCTGCAGAGCACATTGCGCGCTACATGGACTCGTATAAGGTCGTTATCGTGAAGAGCACTGTTCCTGTTGGCACTGGCCATAACCTTAGGGAGTTTATCAGGCAGAAGCAGAAGAAGCCGGTAGAGTTTGATGTTGCGTCCAATCCTGAGTTCCTGAGAGAGGGTGAGGCTGTCAATGACTTTATGATTCCCGACAGGGTTGTGGTTGGCATTGACAATGGCAAGGCGAAGGAGGTTGTGCTTTCAATCTACAAGCCGATTGAAAGGACCGGCAAGCCCATACTTGTTACTGACGTGAAGAGCTCTGAGCTCATCAAATACGCCAGCAATGCAATGCTGGCAGCGAGGATTTCTTTCATGAACGAGCTCTCGCACCTTTGCGAGGCGGTTGGTGCTGATGTTAAGGTAATAGCAAAGGGCATCGGCCTTGACAGCAGGATTGGCCCAAGGTTTCTGCAGGCAGGCATCGGTTATGGCGGAAGCTGTTTTCCAAAGGATGTTCGCGCCTTGATTCACATGCTGAAGGAGTCAGGCTGCAGTTCAAGGCTTCTGGAGTCTGTTGACGCTGTTAATGAAACCCAAAAGCTTTCCATCATTCCGAAAATCAGGAAGCTCGTTCCTGACATGAAAGGCAAGAAAGTGACAGTCTGGGGCCTTTCGTTCAAGCCCAAGACCGATGACATGAGGGATGCCCCGTCTGTTGTCATAATAAATGAGCTTCAGAAACTTGGAGCTGTTGTCTCGGCCTTTGACCCGGTTTCCGAGAGGAACGCCAGGTGCATTCTTGGGAATGTGCATTATGCAGACACGCCCTTTGGCGCGCTTGAAGGCTCTCATTGCCTGGTAATAGTCACAGAGTGGGACCTGTTCAGGGAGCTTGACAAGAACAGGATGAAGCTGCTCATGGCCGAGCCTAACATCGTTGACGGCCGCAACATCTACGAGCCGGGGGAGATGCTAAGTTTGGGTTTCAACTACGTTGGTGTCGGGAGAGGCTGACGCATGAAAGCCATTATCACAGCTGCCGGCTACGCCTCAAGGCTTTGGCCGCTGACCAAGGATATTCCAAAGCCCCTTATAGAGGTCAAGGGCAAGCCTATAGTTGAGCACATCCTTAACAGGATTTCTGAGATTCCAGATGTCAACGAGGTTTTTATTGTCACGAATGCGAAGTTTTACCCGTTGTTTGAGGACTGGCTGCTGGAGGCGAGGGCGGCTGCCGGTGTGCCTGTGAAGCTGGTAAATGACGGCACAACTTCAAATGACGACCGCCTGGGCCAGGTTGGTGACATTCACCTGGTCATGGAACGTGAAAAAATCACCGATGGCCTTCTTGTTGTTGCCGGTGACAACCTGTTCAACTTCTCCCTTCTGCCTGCTTACAATGCTTTTTTGCGGCAGCAGGGCATCCTGAATCCGCTGTATGAGTCAAAGTCCTACAGGGCAGCTCGCGAGTCAGGAAGCGTTGTCATTGATGATGAAACTGGCGAGTTTCTTGAGTTTATGGAGAAGTCTCCAACCCCAAAGTCAACACTGATCTCTTTGGGGATTTATTTTTTCCCAAAGTCAAAGCTGCAGCTGATAAAAAAATATGTTGAGGAAAAGAACAACCCTGATAAGATGGGCTTTTTCCTCATGTGGCTTATGCAGCATGAGAAGATCCTTGGACATGTTTACACCGAGAAATGGTTTGACATTGGCTGGATTGAGGCTCTGGAGACTGCCAGAAAGGAATTTGAGCCCTGATTTAAAATAGCAAATAAACTAAAATGAAAAAAACAGTTGTTGTTACCGGGGGAGCTGGCTTTATAGGCAGCCATTTGTGCAGGTTCCTTCTAAGCAAGGGCTTCAGGGTTGTCTGCGTTGACAATTTTCTCACAGGCAGCAGCGTCAACATAAGGGATTTGATGGGCAACAGCGATTTTGTTTTTATGAATCATGACGTGACAAAGCCGCTTGAAATCCCGGGGCATGTTCATTTTGTCCTTCATTTTGCAAGCGCAGCCTCTCCTGTTGATTACATGCGCTTTCCGATTCAGACGCTCAAGGTAGGGAGCCTTGGAACACATAACCTGCTTGGGCTTGCCAAGGCAAAAAAGGCTGTTTTTATGCTGGCTTCCACTTCAGAGGTTTACGGCGACCCCCTGGTTCATCCGCAGCCTGAAACTTATTGGGGCAATGTCAACCCTATTGGGCCTCGTGGCGTGTATGATGAGGCAAAGAGGTTTTCCGAGGCGTTGACAATGGCTTACCACCGCTTTCACAGGATGGACACGAAAATAGCCAGGATTTTCAACACTTACGGCCCTTGCATGAGAAAGGATGATGGCCGGGTTGTGCCAAACTTTGTCACGCAAGCGCTTTCTGGCAAGCCTCTTACTGTTCACGGCGATGGCTCCCAAACCCGCAGTTTTTGTTACATAACAGATATGGTTGAAGGAATTTACAGGCTGATGCTGTCAGGTGTTAATGACCCTGTCAACCTTGGGAACCCTGAGGAGTTCACTGTTATGGATTTTGCAAAGAAAATACTGGAGCTTACAGGCAGCCGCGGCAAAATTGCATTCAAGCCTCTGCCGGTTGACGACCCCAAAACGAGGTGCCCTGGCATTTCAAAGGCAAGGAAGCTTCTTAAGTGGGAGCCAAAAGTAAGTGTTGGCGAAGGCCTGAAAAAGACGATTGAGTGGTTTAGGAAGAACTAATGGAAAAAGAAGAATGCGGGTTCACAGAACCCGGTTAACTCAGCTCCACTCTCACTATGTGATGCAATAAGCTAACTTCTATTTAATCCTTTCGGTATGTTCTGCTTCACTGCGAATATTTCTTTCGGCAAAACCGAAAAACTTGCAAAATTTACCTAAATTTTTGAAAGACTTCCGAGAATTTTGAAAACAATTCGTAATAGTCCAGAAATTTTATGGAATTTAAGGGAATAAGCTTATGAATTTCTTAATCCTAGTCTGTTGCGGGACTGCCGCGGTGGCAGAACTTGGTTAATGCGCTTGCTTCAGAAGCAAGTGAGAGCTCCACTCTCGTGTGGGTTCAAATCCCGCCCGCGGCGTCCTATTTATCTTTCAAATCATCGAAGTAACATTTAAATATCAGTTCACTGCCCTCAAAACCATGGCAAAGAAGCGCGCTCTCATCACCGGAGTCCTCGGCCAGGACGGCTCCTATCTGGCAGAGTTTCTTCTCAGCAAGGGCTACGAAGTCTTTGGCATGGTCCGGCGCAGCAGCGTTGAGCGCTATGACCGCATTGCTCACATCAAGGACAGGCTTACCCTGCTTCAGGGCGACCTGCTTGACCAGTATTCCCTCTCGCAGGCTGTCAAGGATTCTGACCCTGTTGAGGTTTACAACCTTGCTGCCCAGTCCTTCGTGCCCACTTCATGGAACCAGCCCGTCCTGACTGGAGAGTTCACTGCCCTTGGCGTTACGAGGATGCTTGAGGCGATAAGGCAGGTTAATTCCAAGATTAAGTTTTACCAGGCTAGCTCGAGTGAGATGATAGGGGCTTCCAAGCAGTTTCCCCAGAATGAGCAGACGCCTTTCCATCCCCGCAGCCCTTACGGCGTTGCCAAGGTTTATGCTTACTGGATTACTGTGAACTACAGGGAAAGCTATGGCATGTTCAACTGCAACGGCATTCTGTTCAACCATGAGAGTTCAAGGAGGGGCATGGAATTTGTGACAAGGAAGGTTTCTGATGGCGTTGCGAAAATAAAGTTGGGCATGGCTGATGAGCTGAGGCTTGGCAACCTGGACGCAAAGAGGGATTGGGGCTTTGCTGGTGATTACTGCGTGGATTTAGACACCAGTATTCTGACTGACGAAGGATTTAAATTTTATGACGAAATCAAAGTTGGAGATGCTGTGCTGAATTATAATCCAAAAACAAATAAGTTGGAGAAAGATTTAGTCCTTAAAAAAATAATTTTAAAAAATAGGGGGAGTATGTATGTTTTTGAAGGGAGAGGTTTTAAACTGCGTTGTTCAGCTAATCACCGGATTTATTATCAAAGGAAGTCGAGGCACAGCAAAGGCGGCTGGAGTGAATGGAAAGTTTGTGAAGCTCAAGAATTTTATCGCATGGTTAAAGATTTAAGGTTAAGGACTAAATACGATTTTAGATTGCCTCACACACAGGGTTACAAGAACAAGAATTTAAAAGTAAGAGGAGAATGGTTTGAATTAATCGGCTACTTATTAACTGAGGGCTGTTTGTACGACGCTAATAGAACGCTTAGAATTTCTATTTCGCAGTCTAAGGTTGTAAATAAAATTGTGTATGGGCGCATAAAGAGCTGTTTAAGGAAGCTCAATCTTGCTTTTAAAAGTAGAGAGAGAAACGATGGGGTGGTAGAATTTAGCTTTAACGTGGAAAGTTCGAAAAAAATAATTGACTATTTTGATGGCTTTGATGTGCATAAGCTTCCAGAGTGGGTTTATAAGGCAGGCCATCAACAGCTGAATTTGTTGCTTAAGTCAATGATGGATGGCGATGGCTCGTGGGGTGTGATGACTTACGTTTCTAAAAGAAGGAGTTTAGTATCAAGTTTTCAGACTATCGCGACTATTCTAGGTTATAGAACCATAATTCACCAAAGAAAGTCTGGTATCTGGGAATGTGTTTTAATTGCCTCAAAGAAAAGATATGCATACGTGACAGCGTTATCAAAAGAGGTGAGTTATGAAAGCATTTGGTGTATAACCACAAGAAATGGTACAATAGTTACAAACAAAGATGGCGGTGTAGCTGTTAGCGGGAATTGTGAGGCCATGTGGATGATGCTTCAGCAGCCGAAGCCTGATGACTACGTTGTTGGCACCAGCAAGGCCCATTCTGTGAGGGAGCTGTGTGAGGTCGCATTCTCCCATGTTGGCCTTGACTGGAAAAAGTACGTCAGGGTTGACAAAAAGTTCTTCAGGCCTGCTGAGGTTGACCACTTGATTGCCGATGCTTCAAAGGCGAGGAAGGTTCTTGGCTGGAAGCCCAGGGTTAATTTCCGGCAGCTTGTTGGCATGATGGTTGATGCTGACCTTGCCAGGCTGAAGGCGAATGGCGGCAGGGGCAGCGCGGCTGGCGCAACCAGTGTTGGCGCAGTTAACATTTAAATAGCCCTTCTTTCTTTTCGCTGCTGATGAAAGCGCTTATTACCGGTGTCAGCGGCTTTGTCGGCTCTCACCTTGTGAAACACCTCGTTGTGAATGGTTTTGTGGTTTTCGGGATTGACAGGGCAGGTTCTGTGATTGATGGCTGCGTTGTTGAGCCTTGTGATGTGACGGATTACGATGCTGTTTTTGCCGTTGTCAGTCGCGTAAAGCCGGATTTTATCTTTCACCTTGCTGGCCAGAGCTCTGTGTCGAGGAGCTGGAAAGAGCCTGAGCTTACAAGGAAGGTCAATGTTGGCGGGACCAAAAACTTTTTGGATGCGGTTGCGGCTGCGAACATCAGTCCTACGGTTCTTGTTGTTTCATCTGCTGAGGTCTACGGCATTGCAAAGAAATTCCCTATCAATGAGTCTGAACCGCTGAAGCCGGTCAGCCCCTACGGCGAGTCCAGGGTTGAGCAGGAGAAGGTTGCGCTTGAGTATTTTCAGAAGGGAATGCGGGTGATAATTGCGAGGAGCTTTAACCATACAGGTCCTGGCCAGCCTTCCGGGCTTGTGTGCTCAAGCTTTGCAAGGCAGCTTGCAGACATTGGGAAGGGGAGGCAGCCTGCTGTTGTAAGGGTTGGTGACCTTAAGGTGGTTAGGGATTTTACTGATGTGAGGGATGTTGTCAATGCTTATCTATTGCTGCTTCAGAAAGGCAGGCCTGGCGAGGTTTACAACGTCTGCAGCGGCAGGGCTTGCACGATTGGCGAGGTCCTTGACAGGCTTGTCAGGCTAAGCGGCCTGAAGGTCGCTTTTGAGCAGGAGGCTTCAAGGCTCAGGGAGCAGGCTGTGCCTGTTCTTCATGGCGATAACTCAAAGCTTGTCGCAGCAACAGGCTGGGAGCCAGTGATAGGCCTTGATGAAACGCTTTCAGACCTTCTGAACTATTGGAGGAATGCAAGGTGAAGGCGATGAGGGTGCTTGTTTTTGGCAGCAGCGCTTTTCCCCGCTGGAAGAACGATGCTATTCCTGGTTTTGTTTACAGCCTTTCAAAGCGGCTGTGCGGCAAGGGCATTGGTGTTTCTGTCCTTGTGCCCCACCATCCGGGCTCAAAAACACGTGAAACAGTTGATGGGATGAGAGTTTACCGTTTCCGTTATTTCTTTCCAAGCGGCCTTGAGCGCCTCTGCTACGGTGGCGGTATCCTGCCTAATATGAAAAAAAGCATCCTTGCAAGGCTGCAGCTTCCGTTTCTTGTGGCTTCGGAATTCCTCTCGTTGTGGAAGATTGCAAGGAAGGAAAAGCCTGGCCTGATTCATGCCCACTGGATTCTCCCGCAGGGCTTTGTTGCTGCCATAATCGGAAAACTCCTCAGAATCCCTGTTGTCGTAACAGCCCATGCCGGTGACGTTTTTCCCCTTCGCAGCCTTTTATTTAGCGTCCTGTCTAAATTTGCCATCGGCTCTGCAGCTGCTGTGACTGTTAACAGCAACTTTACCATGGCTGCTGTAGCAAAAATATCCAAGTCAAAGGAAATAAGCGTGATTCCAATGGGCGTTGACCTTAAGCTGTTCTCTTCAGCATCGGCTTCCGCAGCAGCTTCGGTAAGGAAAAGGTTTGGTATCAGCAGCAAGAATGGCAAAATGCTGCTGTTCGTTGGCAGGTTGGCTGAGAAGAAAGGTGTCACTTACCTGATAGCAGCAATGAGGAAAATTATCGGGAGCCATCCAGACTGCAAGCTTGTTATTGTTGGTGAAGGGCCTGAGAAGGGTGCATTAGTCCGGCAGTCACAGCAGTCTGGATTGTTTGGCAGCATCGTCTTTGCAGGCAGTGTCCCAAACGCAGCGCTTCCGTCATTTTACAGGGCAGCAGACGTTTTTGTGCTTCCATCAATCATCGACAGTAAGGGTGACACAGAAGGCCTGGGCGTTGTCCTTCTTGAGGCAATTGCTGCAGGAACTCCGGCAATAGCCAGCAACGTTGGCGGCATACCTGACATAGTCATCCACAACAAAACCGGGTTGCTGGTTGAGCAGAAGAGCCCTGAGCAGCTGGCAGCAGCAGTAAAATTGCTGCTGGCAAGCCCGCAGCTCAGAAAAAAACTGGCTGCAACAGCAAAATCCCATGTTGCGAAGGACTTTTCGTGGGAAATGGTTTCTGGCAAGTTCTACTCCCTGTGCGAAGCGGTTATTTCAGGAAAGACCAAAACCTTTTAATAAGTTGGCTTAATCTTCTGTGACTGAAACAAGAATGAAAGTTTTGGTTACCGGGGGAGCCGGGTTCATCGGCAGCAATTTCATCAGGCACCTGCTTAATAGCCGCAGCGATGTTGAGGTTGTGAATTTTGACAAGCTGACTTATGCTGGCAACCTCAACAGCTTAAAAGATATTTCAAACAGCCGCAGCCTTGGCAGCCGCTACAGATTCGTCAGGGGAGATATTTGCGATGCTTCTGCTGTTGAGAAAGCAATGAGGGGCTGCGATGCTGTTGTTAACTTTGCTGCCGAGAGCCATGTTGATAGGTCGATAAGCGATGCCCAGCCGTTCATCCGCACAAACTACGTTGGCACTTATGTCCTTTTGGAAGTTGCCAGGAAGCTGGCAATCAGGCGCTTTATCCAGATTGGCACTGATGAGTCCTACGGCAGCCGCCTGAAGGGCTTTTTCACTGAGAAGGACAGGCTTTCCCCCTCCAGCCCTTACTCTGCCAGCAAGGCTGCTGCAGACGTGCTTGCGCTTTCTTATTTTACCACCCACAATCTGCCGGTTATAGTTGTGAGGAGCTCCAATAACTTCGGGCCTTTCCAGTATCCTGAAAAGCTAATCCCGCTTTTCATCACCAATGCGCTCGAGAACAAGCCCCTGCCGGTTTACGGGGACGGCCTTTACAGGCGCGACTGGCTTTTTGTTGAGGACAACTGCGAGGCAATTGCCCTGGTTATGGGGAAGGGAAAGCCTGGTGAGATTTACAATATTGGCGGAGGCAATGAAAAGGCCAACCTTGATGTGACTAATGCTGTTCTTGCGCTGCTGGGCAAGCCTAAGTCGCTCATAAGCCATGTTGCCGACAGGCCCGGCCATGACCGTAGGTATGCTGTTAACGCAGCAAAGATTAAAAAGCTTGGCTGGAAGCCCAAACACAGGTTTGGGGATGCGCTTAGGGCAACTGTTGAATGGTATAAGGATAATGAATGGTGGTGGGGGCCGTTAAGAAAATGAAAGGCGTGATTCTTGCAGGGGGTAAGGGAACGAGGATGATGCCTCTGACCAAGGTTACCAATAAGCACCTTTTGCCTATTTATAATGAACCCATGATTTATTACCCAATTAAGACATTGGCTGCTGCCGGGATTAAGGATATCCTGATAGTTGTTGGTGGTGAGAGCATGGGTGAATTTCTCAGGCTGCTTGGCAGCGGCAGGGAGTTTGGCGTTAACCTTACGTACAGGTGCCAGGAGGGTGCAGGCGGCATTCCTGCTGCACTTGCCCTTGCCAAGGAGTTTGCTGACAACGACAGGGTAATGGTTGTTTTGGGCGATAATGTCATGGATGAGAGCTTGAAGGAGGAAGCCCATAAGTTTGAAAGCGGCAACAGTGGCTGCCATATCTTTCTGAAGGAAGTCCATGACCCTCAGCGCTATGGCGTTGTTGAGCTTGATGGCGGAAAGGTTGTTGCGATACATGAGAAGCCGGAAAAGCCTCCGACAAACCTTTGCGTTACAGGCGTTTACATGTTTGACAGCGCTGTTTTTGGCATAATCCCGGACATGAAGCCTTCAAGGCGAGGCGAGCTGGAAATAGTTGATGTGCTTAACCACTATCTCAAGGAGGGCAGGCTTTCCTGGAGCAGGCTCAAGGGCTACTGGACTGACGCTGGAACGTTTGAGGCGTGGTTTGAGGCTAACGCCATAGTTCGGGAAAATAGCATCAAGGGCGGGAAATAATAGGAATGTTAAGTCTTAATTTGCAGCTGCTGCGGCAGCAGGGACTTTAACTTTTTGATGTCTTCCTTTCTGATTTCCCTGAGCACTACGAGAATGCCAAGGTAAACGATCCCCAGCATTGCGTATTCAAGCGGCAGCAGGAATTTATTGCTGAGCTGGACCGGCTGCGCGATTGCGAAAACAGCGAGCGATGCAACTGTTATCTTTGCAAGGCTGTCGTAGTTGATGAATCTTCCAAGCTTTCTGTAAACGATTATTCCGAAGACGAGAGCTTCGGCTGCTGCTATTGCTGCTATGCCTGCTGCTGCGCCGTTAAGCCCGTACTTGGGTATTAGGACGGTGTTGGCTGCAATGGCTGCTACAAGGGCAGAGGCTGACACGAAGACAGTTACTGACGGCTTTCCAAGCGCATTGATTATTGTTGTGAGCAGGTAGGCGAATGTAAGCGCCGCCATTCCCAGAGTTAGTATGGCTGCAGGCCCTGCTGCGGCAGCGTAGTCTGACTTGTAGAGCAGCATCACAAGCGGCTTTGCCGTAGCCATCATCACCAGGCTGGCTGGCAGCATCAGGATGAAGACATACCTCATGGCTTCCTGCACAAAGGATTGCGCGCTTTTGACTGATGATTTCAGCTTTTCGGCAACAGCAGGCAGCATAATCATTCCAAGCGCAGTTAAGACAAAATAGTTTATCCTTGCAACTGTGCCTGCAGCAGCATAATAGCCTGTGAGCTGGCTGTTGCCGAGCATTGCCTGCACCTGGAGAAGGTCGGAGTTCATGAAGGCGATTATGAGCACTGAGAACATGGCTATCGGGACAGAGAAGCCGTATAGCTCTTTGGTGCTGTGAAAGCCGCTGCTGTTCTGGGCAATCCTTGCAGTGTAAGCCAGGTAGGCAAGCGCTATTGCAGATGACAGGGGCAGCGCAATTACGGCTCCTGTTACGGAGAAGAGGTAGGCAAGCAGGAAAGTCAGCACCAGCCTGCTTGCAGAGTAGAGTATGAGCTGCTTGGCTTGTTCAGGGAACCTGCCGAGGCCTGTCAGGTATCCGCCGT
Organism: Candidatus Woesearchaeota archaeon; assembly: GCA_016180085.1. Classification (GTDB taxonomy): domain Archaea; phylum Nanobdellota; class Nanobdellia; order Woesearchaeales; family UBA10216; genus UBA10216. The sequence continues at coordinate 63,789 of JACPBX010000003.1, forward strand.
AGACTGCTGTAATGCTGTACAAAACCACCAGCGGGGTTAGAATCCACAGAAGCTGCTGCAGCGAGTTGTCCTTTAATGCAATGGCAATCGGGGCTGCGAGGAAAAAGTATATTGCGGCAATGGCCGTTCCCATTATGAGCTGGTTTTTAAGCATGGCCTTTGCGATTGCCTGTGCGTGGTCCTTCCTTTCTGCAGTGAATTTGGCAATTGCCTGTATTATTCCCGGCGTCAGTAGCACATTCAGCACCGAAGCAACAGCGTAAACGATTCCGAATCTTCCGTAAAGCTCGGGCCCCAGGAACCTTCCCATGCCAAGGTTTATCAGCGTTCCTGAGAGAAGCAGGATAACCTGCGATGAGAGAACGTATGCGGCATTCTTTGTTGTGGACATTTTTCCGTCTCGGCTTTTAGCTTTAGCTTTCAACCTTCAGCTTTTCGTAGCATTGATGTGTCTGCTTACTTCGTCAGTTATCTGTGCAAATGTCTTATTCGTAATTTCCAGCACGTAAACCGCAGTTGTCAGGTTTGGTGCGTTTACGTAGTTTTCGCCAGCCGTTACGTAGTTAAGTAGCCATCTTTGGCTTCCTAAGCTGGCTACCCAGTCGAACCTGCCTGTGGTTTGGTTGTTGCTGAGGTTTCGTACATAAACTTGTTGTTCTTTGTATTTTGTTGCTGTTGGTATTGAGCTGTTGATGCCAAGCTCTATTGCTGTGTCGCCTTCTGCTTCGTTAGCGTTTCCTCCGCCACCGGCAGCAAGCGTCCAGCTCAGTGTTGTAGAGTTCAGCACGAAATAAGTGTCTGGTCTGTTGACTCCTGTGAAGCTGCAATTGTATCCTATTCCCGTTATTGAAGTTGCCAGCGTGTTTTTGACGGGGTTTGTTCTGTTGCCTATCGTGACGTTCTGAGTGTTTTGGTGGTTGGCGTCGAACACTTGGCACGTCGGCACAGAAACGGAACTGTATCTTTGGTGGAAGTCCAAGCTGAGATTAACAAAGCCGACGCTTGCTGTACTGTTCAAAACCTTACTCTCAAGAGTAACGTTATTGTATTTCATCGGGCTTGTTGTGTTGCTTACTGAAAAGTTTGTGACGTTCCATCTCGTAGCAGCACCGCCTCGCTGGAACATGAAAATTGGCTTTCCGCTATCAAGATTAGACAGGTCATGAGCCACCCAGCCAGTATCTTCATTTCCGGCAGCAGTTCCATCTCCCATTGTGCACTTCGCGTGTGTCTTGTTAAAGGTGAAAGTGAGGTTATACCACGTGCCAGTTGACCCGCTCCAAGTTGGATTTGCCTTTGCTGTGCCTGCGCCGTTGTCGTATTGGAGAAAGTAGAGGACGCCGTCGCCAGCGGCTCCTAAACACAACAAGCTGTCTCCGCTTGAACTGCTGTAAGGGTTGTTGTCTGTTGCTCCTATCGCGTCCCAGTTTATTCTTATTCCTACCCCCATCGTTACAGCCCCTTCCAGCTGCATCATGTGCGTGCTAATCATGGTTCCAACTTCGTTCTGCTGCACAGAAATGTTGTCAGCCCTGAAAGTTGAGCAGGAGAAAGTGTTTGTACCGTCGCAGGTTGCAGAGTAAGAGAAAGCGTACCCTTTATCGCCTGCTGGGGCGAATTTTATGGTAACTCCTGTTGTTCCGCTTGTTGTGGTATTCACCCACTGCGGGTTGGTAGCGTATTCCTGGTCGTCCCAGGTGTCCCAAATGGAAGCGTTCAGAGGAACAAACACTCCATTGACTACTCCGCCGGTAGTTCTTGACTGGTTTATGTCGTTTGCGTTGTTGAAGTCGTCCACTGCTGTTGTCGCGTCGATTATGGGGTCAATTTCTATCCTTGTGGTTTGTGTTGGGCTTAGCGTTGATGGATGCAGTATCGTATCGTATTTAATCATGCCGCCGTAGGTTTTGGCTTTCGGTTTAAACCTTACCTGCTCTCCTACGAAGAATTGTGCTGTGTAGTAGTAATCGCTGCCATTAACGCTTTTTGCTGCCGGGACGTTTACCCATTCCCTTACAGTTATGGCTGTTGTGCTGGTATTTACTGTTGTCTGATTGTAAAATGATGAGTTCTCAGGGTTGAAGAGCTGTTCTACAGAGATGTTGTATATTGTAACGGTTTTTTGCACAGCCCTCAGTACTTCCACTGCATTGATGTAGCCTTGGTCGTTCTTGAATCTTAGCGTGATGTTCAGTCCTTGGTCAAAAGCGGTGTAGTTTGCGTACTGATAAAGTACTGTTTCTCCTACTTTGGCTATTTCTGGTGTTATGTTAAGGCGTCCTACTCCGCCTACTTCGTGCCATATGCTGGTTCCGCTTTTGGTTCCTCCTATCTGGAGTTCTGCAGAGCTCACGCTACCGGCTTGGAGCAACAGTAGTGAAAGGGTCATTACAGCAATAATTAACAGAACTTTTAGTCCTAACAATTGCCTTACCGTATTTTCTGCCATTTCCCAAATCTTCTTCATTCCAAACCACCTCATAAACGTTGAGTTTTTATATAATTTTTACGTGATTGTAACGTTCAAAGCCTCCAAGTCATTCCATAAGCTGTTGACAGCAGTGAAATTGGCAGCGAAAGTGCCAGTTGCTGTGTAGTTATAAGTCACAAAAACTATGGCATTCTCCTGCGGTTGCAACGTGATTGGGCTGCTGCTGCTGACTATTCCGTTGCCGGTGTTCAGGCTCCAGCTCACATTTGTCATATCAACAGTCATGTAGTTCTTAACGTAAGCCTCAAAAGTCCTCAAAGAGCCGCTGCTGTTAAGAACGGAAAAGTTGCCCACGCCAAGATATTCGACCTCAACAGGAATGCTGGAGGAGGCTGTAAGACCGCCGCCCTGTGCCGTAGCCGTAACCGAGTAGTCGCCTTGAGCTGAGTAGTTGTGCTGAACATACACTAACAAAGATTTGCTGGAGTTAAGGTTAGTATTTTGAACGTTGCTTACAACATTCCCATCACCAAAGTCAAGAGTCCAATTAACGCTGACGTTAGTGACATCATTGTTAGTAATGGAAAACTCAAACACCTTTTCTGATAAGTTGGAATAAAGAATTTTTAAGCCGCTTACGGAAAGGGCGCCGGCTGAGCTGACAGACAACGTCTTAGTGGCTGTCACGCCTTCCGCAATTGCGGTAGCGTTAGCTGTAACGGTGTAGTCGCCTTCGGAACTGTAATTGTATTCGAAATGTACGCGTATTGTTTCATTTATGACCAGACTTGCGTTCCGGGTGCTGTTTATAACGGTGCCATCCCCAAGATTGAGCCACCAAGTGACATTATTAACCACGGATGAACCATTATTCTCAATAACAAATTCAAATACTTTGTGGGTTGCCAAGGAGTAAAGCTGAGATAAGCTGGCAATTTTGAGCGAAACTACAGGAGGCAGTGGTGGGGGTGTGTTGTCGACAAAATTGTTCGACTCATTGCTCTCATCAACCAAATTATCTAAATCAACAATCGCTACAAATAAGGAATCATTTGTAGTGTTTGAAGCTGAAAAATTAAAGACAGCTGATGCATTCGCTGCCAAATAAGCAAGTGCAGATGAATTTTCATAAGTCCTGTTGTCAAACACGTCCAGAACAATGTTAAAAGCTGGTGCCTCCCCCAGGTTTGTGATGTTGATTGTGATGTTTGTAAGGTTATCCCCTAAAAATGAAGCATTCAGTGAAACAGCCAAATCCGGCAATGGCGGTCTTTCAAAATCTGTGTAATAAGTAAAGTTTACCTCATGCGCGTCATACAAGATATCCTTGGTAACATTTTCAACAGACAACTTTGTGAAAGAAAGCTTGAACGCGCCATTGAAGTACGTTGAGTAGATAACTTTGCCTAGAACTTCGGTTGTCACTGTTTGCGTGCCTGTACTCAATGTGGAATTTTTTGCCACTGTAGTTACGTATTCGCCTGAGGAATCATAAAGGGCAGTCTCTAAACTGTAATTGCCTGCTTCTGTGATGTTCAATGTAAAGTTAAACTGCAGCGCCTCTGAAAGATTGTTTGAGTTATTGTCAAAAGCTCCGCTTGCGATGCTCTTTATGTAAGAACTCTTGGCAAAATCGGCATAGTTATACGATGATGTATTGTAATTAACAGTGAGTAACTTCTCACCAATCTTTACTTCTCCTATGCTATAATTGCCAACGTAGTGAGTTGATTTAATCGTTTCATTGTCAAAATCAACATCAACTGTTTGCGATGGCGTTGTTAAAGTAACTTCCTTTGTGGAAGAAATACTCTTATTATTGTACTTCAAATAAACCGTAATGCTGGTGGTTTTATTTTCTGTGACGCTTAAGTTCAATGTAACTCTGAGAAGGCTATTGCTTACAGGAGCATCCGATATTGAAGTTACGTTGACTCCTTTCTCGTAACTCAGATAATTGTTTGTCTGGACCTTGTACTTTGTGAAAACCAGTCCATAATCTTGCCCTCGCACTTCAACTGAATAATTATATTGGTTAAGGTTCAATAGTCTGGTGTCAAAAAGCACTAGTGCACTCTGGCTGGTTGAATTAACAGTGGCATTTGTATAATTTTTCAGTAAACCTGTTTTCTCATTCAGACCCACTATGAATAGGTACGTCGAACTGTTCAAGGCATTAGTAGTCAAGTTGATTATTAGCGTATCGTTCAACCCATTACCGTTCTGGTCAGTCATATAATCGCTAAAAGTGGTTACGTTAATAACGCCCGTATCGAAATCATAATCATAAGAATCAATAAGTTTGTCAACAGTCATATTTGCAGCTAACACGGCAGATGAGCCTGCAATTAATAAAATGAAATACACTAACAACTGCCCGACCAGTTTGCTATTCATTCTCCCCCCAACTAGTATAATCACCATAAGACGTATTGCTCAGCGTCTTCACAGGCTTGACCGCAACCTCAAAATTGTTATCAAACAAAATCTTCCTGACAGCGTTGGCTAAAGAAATATTGTTGTTCCTAAGGTGAATTTTAGTTTCATTTCGGCTCATTAAATCCATCATGGAAATACCAAGAGTGTCAAAATCGTCTATGTAAACCGTGCGGGAAGCGCTATTTGTCCCCTTATCCAAAAATATGCTTCTGGCGCTGATTAAGCGCTTCACAGCAGCGATATCGCCCTGGATTTGGTTGCCATACGCCAAAATTTCCGGCTTGTTAGGGAGATTGATATTACCTTCATAGCTTAAGTTAGAAAAAAGTGATGCATTTTTAACAAACGCTCTTTTTCGCATGTTACGCTCCTCCGCTTAATCCAATTATTAACATAATCAAACCAGATATGCCGAATGTGATGTAGGCCAATATGAGAAGAATGACTAAATAAGTCAAATAAAAGACCACTGACTTTATCAGACCTATTAAGGGCTCAGATTTGATGTTTTTGTACGTATAAAAAGTTAAAAAAATAGAAGAGACTATGTGGCTTAGTGCGAGGCCACTAATCAAAATAGTATCCCGCGCAGTTGCATTCTTTGAAAACAGAAATAATGGCAAGTTGATAAGTAACAATGTGATTGCTGATGGAATATAAACAAAGAGCGTATTTTCTTTTGGAAAGCTGTGAAAAAGTTTCATTAAAAAATGCGAAAAGATTTTATTAATGAGGTAAACCTGCCCATAAAAGATGAGTGTGAGAAGTGATAAGTATACAACTATGGTTGTCTGGATTGAGGCCGCATATAGAAATGACCAGAAAACAAAAAATGCCAATGATAACGCAAGTAAAAAATTAACAATTATTTGGAGTAATTTACTCTTTCCTAGTTTAGTTTTTGCCATCTTTTGCCTCATATTAAATTGCAATCATTTTTACTGTTTGAAACGTAGTTTCCATTACTACTCAACTCTTTATTCTTTAAAAACCCTTTAATAATGGAAAGTACAGGTTCGTACTCCGGTAGAGTATTGACTATTTTCTTTGGGCCAATATGCATTACATTGCTGAAACTCACATAGTATTTGTTGCTTGAATTTATGTTGCCGCATGCTTCAGAAATATCCGCATTTGCCACTATTCCATCTGTGCCTTGGCCAAGTGGATGAGGTATAACTTTCAGTACCTTATCAAGTTTACCTTGAATGAACAGGGTATTATTCAAATTAACATTTTGCCCTACCTTTGGTTCATTTGGGTCATTTATCCAACTTTGAAACTCACTGTAAATTTCAATAGACATCTTGTCTGGTAAACTGCTGGCACCTTGACCAACGAGATACCATAAAAGTTCTTTCGGCTTCGTGTAGGGGAAGTAGGAAGGGGGAGAAGCAGTCAATTTGTCAATGTTTTTGCCTAATTCCACCACTAAATTCGCCATAGTAACATGCTGTTTGCCTTGGTCTTTCAAATCCTGGATAATACCGAAAGAATCTTCTGATTCTTTTAGTAACCATATTAGACTAGCTAACTTTGTGAAGTTTCCCGGGCACCCAATCCCCACAAAAGTATCAACAGGATAAGGTGATAGATTAGTATAAAGGTACTGCCCCGTATTATAATCAAAGTAGTAACCGCTGTTATTCTTGCCTGTCTGGTGTGCTTCCAGGCTTTCCAGAGCAGCTGAGCAACCCAAGCTGAAGCCTACATAGTCAAGCTTGTTTTTGCCGCTGTACTTCTGAATTCCCGCTATAGAAGCAGGCCAGTAAAAGTCCTTCAAATCAGCAAAGGTGTAGTTTGGGCAGTTGCTGCCGCAGCCATTAGTGGAGGTGTCGTCGGTGTAAGGTCCGCCAACCATCTCAATAAGCCAAGCGTCAAAACCCTCGCCGGTCAATTCCCTGGCGAAGTCTTGCCATGAGAACAAGTTGCTGTGAATGCCTCTTGACAATACCACTGGCTTGTCACTGATGCCTGTCGCATTTCTATAGTCTGAAGAAAAATCAGAATTAACGTTCTTCACTCTTAGAACTGTTGAGTTACCATATGAAGTGTTGCTGAGAGTTTTCACAGGCTTGACGGCTACCTCAAAGTTATTGTCGTATAAGATTTTCCTCACAGCGTTAGCCAAAGAAATATTGTTATTCCTCATGTGCAGCTTAGTCTCATTCCTACTCATCAAGTCCATCACGGAAATACCTAACGAGTCGTAGTCATCAATAAAAACAGTATACGATTTGCTGTTAGTGCCCTTATCCAAAAAGATATTTCGAGCACTGATTAAACGCTTAACAGCTGCAATGTCCCCTTGAATTCCATTGCCGTAAGCCAAAATCTCAGGCTTCCTTGAGCAACTATCTGAAAAGGAAAAGTATAAACTAATAACGCTGCTTGTTTTCTTGCCTTTTCCAAATTTTCTGTGTAGTTTAGTCATTTTAAAAACCATGAAGCAGTGTGCGAATAATTCCAAAACTTAATACTATAGTAAACCCCGTTATCTTACTGATGAATATCAAAGAAAACCAGAAAACTGATTGTGGTATTAATACGGATTTTAAAAATGAATTACGGATTTTGTGCTCCTTAAAGAAAAAGTATTGAGTTAAGGTTGTAACTGATATTATCAATGAAAGAAATAACAATATTACTACTTCATTAAATAAGATTGGATCGATGGAATATCTTTGTTCAATAAATTTAATATAAATAGCCTTTGATTTGAAAAAAAGAGCTGTTACTAAAAATGCAAAGGACAAAGAGCTAAAGGATAAAACTTTAATAAAGATGTTTTTAAATTCTAAATTCTTTCTCATTAGTGAGTTTTTAATATAACCGAGCAAGGTCAAGAATATTAGGCCGGAATAAATAAAAGATAGGATAATGAGGACTTTTAAGCTAAAACCTCCCTCAAAATTAATGCCTGTGTCTGTGCTAAATAACATTCTGAAACTAGTTAAATAAGAAGCAAAAAAACCAATTAATAATGCATTAATAGCAACCAAGGTCTTATTCATGCTTAATCACCCTCAAATCATATTACAATTATTTTTCCCGTTAGTCCCGAATAAACCATTTTCTGAAACTGTCTGACTCTTTAAAAACGATTTGATAAGGTTTTTAACCACCCGGTCATCAGGTAAAACTGGCGGTATAAACGTGTGATATCTGTTATCGAAACTTGCGTACCACTTATTGCTTGAGTTTATGTTACTGCACGCTTCTGCTATGTCTGCGTTCGCTACAATGCCATCAGTGTTTTGCCCTAATGGGTGTGGTGCTTTTAAATAAAAAGGATACTGCAGCGGGATCAAAATTGTGTCAAGTTTACCTTGGATAAGCAAAGTGTTATTCAAAACAACATTGTGTCCTAACTTTGGTTTGTTCGGGTCATTTATCCAACTAAGAAATTCCTCATAAACGTGTATTGACATTTTAGGGCCTAATGAATCAGCGCCTTGCCCTGCCAAGTAAAGCAGCAGTTCTTTAGGTTTTGTGAAAGGGAAATACGAAGGGGGAGAAGCCGTTAATTTATCAACGTTTTTGCCTAACTCAACAACTAAATTTGCCATAGTAACGTGCTTTTTGCCTTGGTCCTTTAAATCTTGAATAATGCCAAAAGAGCTTTCAGACTCCTTTAAAAGCCAAGTCAAAGAGGCCAACTTGGTAAAGTTTCCCGGGCATCCTATCCCTACGAACGTGTCCACTGGATAAGGTGACAAATTTGTAAACTTGTACTGTCCTGTGTCGTAGTCAAAGTAGTATCCTGTATTGTTTTTGCCCGTCTGGTGCGCTTCCAAGCTCTCAAGAGCTGCTGAGCAGCCCAAGCTGAAGCCTACGTAGTCAATCTTGTTTTTGCCGCTGTATTTCTGAATTCCTGCTATTGATGCAGGCCAATAAAAGTCCCTTAAGTCATTAAATGTGTAATTAGGGCAGTTGCTGCCACAGCCATCGGCACTGGTGTCATCAGTGTAAGGACCTCCAACCATCTCAATAAGCCACGCATCAAAACCCTCACCAGTAAGCTCACGAGCGAAGTCCTGCCATGAAAAGAGATTACTATGAATACCCCTGCTTAAGACCACTGGCTTGTCACTGATGCCGGTTGCGTTCCGGTAGTTAGCAGAGAAATCGCTGTTAACATTTTTTACCCTCAGAATCGTTGAGTTGCCGTAAGATGTGCTGCTCAAAGTTTTCACTGGCTTTACGGCTACTTCAAAATTGTTGTCAAAAAGAATCTTCCTAACGTCATTCGCGAGCGTGATATTATTATTCCTCATGTGCAGCTTAGTCTCATTCCTCGTCATTAAGTCCATTACTGATATTCCAAGAGTGTCATAATCATCAACGTATACTGTGAAATATTTGCTATAAGCGCCTTTATTCAAAAAGATGTTCCTGGCATTAATAAGGCGCTTAACAGCGGCAACATCGCCCTGTATTTTATTACCGTAGGCCAAAATCTCAGGTTTGCCGCTATAGCTATTGACAAAGTCAGGACCGCTCTTAACGACTCCTGCATAGTCTTTTTGCATGGACTTAGCACTACCCAATATCGTACTGGTTATATTAAACGGCTCGGAATTTGACACTCTCGGATGGCCCACAATAATTACGACATCCGCGTCCGAACTGCTTGCCGGCTCAACAAAAGTGCTGATGTATTCCTTTATAAGCTCGTTCAGGATGGAGAAAGAGGGGTCCAGCCGGACATCAACGTATGCCTTGATTGGCTTTACAGCAGCCCTGAAAACGTAGTTGTTTGTCTCGTCATCCTCCTTAACTGCGTCGTTAGAGTCCACGTATATGTGCAGGAAATCAGTTGATGCTATACTGCTTAAAGTGAATGAGGCGTTTTTTTCAGAACCTGCAGTTAACGAAATAGTTGTTGATTTGCTTTCCTTTGTGACGCCTTCTTCGTCCAGTCTATAAACCGTAACTTGCACATTAGACGTTACGCTGGAAGAATGAACTGTAACGTTCACCCCCTTACTTGTTATGTTAACACAAACATCACTCTGCGTAATGTAAAGATCATTTTTGGGGCTGCACTTGGTGCATTCGAAGTATAGAAAATCAACGTCTCCATTACTGTCTATTTGTGTTGTTTTGGCGTCACAAACAGTGCTGTTATCAGAACACTTTACAGTAACGTTCTGGTCAGAGCTACATGTGACATTAAGGTTCAGTATCCTTTGGCCGAGGCTGTCAGTAGTGCCGTTATAGGTGGCATTCCAGTAAACGTTAAGGCCTGAAAGTGGAGCCCCGCTGCTGTCCTCGGTAAGCATTTCTATTGAGCCTGTGCAGTAGGTGGGTGGTCCTTTGCAGTAGCCGGAAGTACACAGGATGCCGCCATCATCATTCCAGCAGTCGCTGTCTTGGGAGCAAGGCTGGCCAACTGCTTTTTTGCATGGTAAAGCTGGAGTAGTGGGGTTCGTTGTGACATTTTCATCATGGTCTGAGTCACAAACATAGCTTGGTCCTGCCTTTACAGCGCACGAAAGCATAGCATTGGTATAAAACACGCTATCCGTATATCCTCCACCGCCGCAAGTCCTGTTGGTATACTTAAACTGCTGATAGTAATTGTTGCTGCCATCATTTACGCAAACGTGCTTCTCATCAGTCGCCCAGCCGCCGCAATTGCCAGAATAGCAATCTGCGTTTTGAGTGCAGATATGGTTTACCGTAGAGCCATCTTGGAGTGTGCACGGCACCGGGATACTTCCCGTTCTCGTAGTTACTTCCTGGTCGTCATGAGGTGTATGCGCGGTATTTGGGTCGCAAACAGTATTCTGTTTAAAATTCAGGCAGCTTAAGTCACTCTTAATGTTTTTCCAGTCAGTAGCACCTGAACCGTTTTTTCCCTCTAAATCGTAATTATCTGTGCCTGCCTTGTTGTTGTCAGCCTCCTCAGTAGCACTTGCATCACAATCATACTTTTGAGGATTAACAACCCAAAAGCTAACTTTAACCAACGAATCTGAATGCATATCACTTTCTGAATTGTCGCAATCGTAATAGACCGTTGCGTTCACGTCACTTTTCTGAATATTTGACGTATCAACTCCACTACAGCCGTCACATACTCTTTGCGGGACATCAACTCCTTCCTTGCAATTCGCTTCGATATCGCAACTGGCTTTATTGGCATCGTTCATGTTTTGGGGAATTGAGAAAGAATCACAATCATTTACCCCACAACTCGAACCACAGCCATTCGAATCGTAATAGCAGTTGTCGAATGTTCCGTCATTGTTCCAGTCTAGGCAAACAAAGTCGGCAGAGGCACCAGCAATACCGTTCACTTCAAAGGCTATGTCATCATCAGTCCAAATAACACCATCATCTAACCCTGCCCCATTCACAGCCCAATCATCATAATAGTCAATTATAGGTAAAGCCACTGCAAAAAGTGGCAATAGTAACATAAGCAAAGAAAAGTTCAAAATACTAAAGGCTGCCTTGTTCATTTCATTCACTTGTGCGGTTAATGCTTTCTCTATGGACTTTCATCCTTTCCCACCGAGCAAACGTCCCTTTTTTGATGCACTCATTAGCTGAGCAGGAATCACATTCTTCAACCTGGCCGTAATCTGTGCCGTTACAATAAAGCCAATGCAGGTTTCCATCAACGCATTCGTAATGGTCGGCAAGGCTGCATTCATGATCAGAGCCTACGTAGAATGTATCTATGTTGGAATTAATAACGCCATCTAAGTCTTTGAAATTTCCTCTATGCCTAGTAAGCCATCCAGAAACGTAACTCGTTCCACCAGAAGCAAGGTAAACATCCTCCCCATTTACCTTTAAATGGGTGCCTTGCTGAGTTACAGGTTCAATAAGCTCTACTGAAAGCTCATGTTTTTCAGGTCCCGTCAATTTTTCAAAAACCTGTGATGTTCTGTTCATTGACAGAAGAACACCGGTAACGTGTTTAACTCTCTCTTCATAAGCGATATGTGATAAGCTCTTTTCTCCCGTCGCTAACCTGTTCACGATTTCTTGGATTTCAGTAGCATTCGCAAAAACAAGATAGCTGAGAAAAGTCAAGCTAACTACAAGCGCAATCAAAAGAACAAATAATTGTTTTTTAACTTTAACCGCCCCATTTAAATATGGCTGCTTCAACAGCCAAATCCCAACTTCAAGCTAACCGACAATGTTGACTATTTAAACCTTTGCGTGGCTTCCGGAAGTTTTCCGACGAGAAATGGAAGTTTTTCAAAGCATTTCCGTAGTTTTTTGGCTGCTGGTGATTCGTCTTAGCTACGGCTTAAAGCTGCGCACCGCAGCTGCAACAGCCTCAATCTCTTCGTTTGTGAGTTCAGGGAACATTGGGAGCGATAGCACCTCTGCGGCTGCTTTTTCCGCAACAGGGTATCTTTGGCTGTTGTATTCTGAGTAGGCCTTTTGCTTGTGTATGGGTATCGGATAGTGTATCAGCGTGTCTATTCCTTTTGCCTTCAAATGCTGCTGGAGCCTGTCCCTCTGTTTGCTCCTTATTACGTAAAGGTAATATGCGTGTTTTCCGTATTTGGCCTCCATTGGCATTATCACATCAGCCTTGGAAAGTGCGCTGTTGTATTCAGTTGCTATTTGCCTTTTTTTCTCCACCCACCTGTCAAGGTGCTTCAGCTTTACGAGCAGGATGGCTGCCTGCAGCTCGTCGAGCCTGCTGTTGAAGCCTTTGGTTATGTGCTCGTATTTCTTCTTCTCCCCGTAGTTCCTTAACAGGAAAGAGTTCTCGGCAATCTCGCCGTTGTTCGTGACTATAGCCCCGGCGTCTCCATATGCCCCAAGGTTTTTCGTCGGGTAGAAGCTGTAGCAGGCAACATCGCCAAGAACTTCCCTTTTGCCCTTGTATTCTGCGCCGTGGCTCTGGGCAGCGTCTTCCACAACTATTATGTTGCGTTTCTCGGCTATCTCCATTATGGGGCCCATATCTGCGTATTGGCCATACATGTGCACCGGAATAACGGCTTTTGTTTTTGCAGTTATTGCTGCCTCTATTTTCTCAGGGTCTATGCAGTAAGTGTCTTCCCTGGCGTCCACAAATACCGGCTTTGCGCCGCAGTAGCTTGCTGCGAGGGCGGTTGCTATGAATGTGTGCGCAGGCACTATCACCTCATCACCTGGACCTACGCCTGCTGCCCTGAGCGCTATGTGCAGTGCCTCTGTGCCTGAGCCCACGCTTATGCACTGTTTCGCTTTGGCATACTTTGCGAAGGCTTTTTCGAATTCCTCAACCTTCTCTCCTAGTATGAACCTGCCTTTTTCCAGCACTTCGCTTATTGCAGCGTCTATCTCGCGCTTTATGCTGTGGTATTGCCTTTTCAGGTCCAGAAACGGCACAAATACAGACTCATGTTTTCTCATTTGCTTTTGCCGTTTTTGTGTTTTTCGTACACCGGCTTTCCATATTCGTCTTTTAGGCCGTATATGCTGCAGACAGGCTTTGCCGGGTTTCCGAAGGCTACGGTCTCCTTTGGTATGTCTTTTGTGACCACGCTTCCGCTGCCAACAAGCGCCCTTTCGCCAATTGTCACGCCAGGCAAAATCGTCACGTTGGCCCCTATTTGCGCCCCTTTTTTTATCCTGGGTCCGTCCTTTCCGGCAATTTCAGGCGTGCTTAGCCTGCTGCCTGGGTATTTGTCGTTGGTTGTCACTGTGCCTGGCCCTATGAACACGCCATCCTCTATGGCTGTGCCCTGGGCTATGTAGCAGTTGCAGTGCACCTTTACGTTATCCCCGATTTTGCAGCCATAATCCACAACAGAGTTGTTCCACAGCCTGAAATTTTTTCCTATGGCGTTCTCTTCCCTTATTACAGAGTTGTGGCCTATTATCAGCCCATCGCCTATCTTCACGCCCTCATACACGATGCTGCTGCTTAGAAATTTTGCGTTCTTCCCTATCCGGGCTGTTTTGTCTTTTACGCTTCTCAGGCTTTTTTCACCTATGGCTGCGTTGCTGCCGATTTTCCATGTAGGGTCAGTTTTCATTTCCTTGCTACCAAGGCTACCAGTAATGGTGCCTGTTTTGCCTATAAAAAGTGATTGTTGCCTTTATGCCCTGTGCCAGGGCTGTTTTTGGCTTCCATTGCAGCAGCTTTTTTATTTTAGTGATGTCTGCAACAAAGTTTCCCGGCTCAAGTTGTTTTGTTTCGTTTGGGTATGGGATGAATTTGTAGCTTCCGCTTCCATTTGCTTTTATCACTTCCTTTGCAAGCTCGGCAAAGCTTGTGCCTTTTCCTGTTGCCACGTTGAGCACTTCGCCAGCCGATTTCCCGTTCTCGGCTGCTGCCATGGTTGCTATGAAAGCGTCGCAGCAGTCTTCAACGTAAAGGTAATCCCTCAGCGTTTTCCCGTCGCCCATGACTGTTATGGGCATGCCTTCCATGGCAAGCCTTATGAACCAGTTTACCACGCCGTACGGCTTCCGCATCTGGTGCCTTGGGCCGTATGTGTTCGTTATCCTGAGGCAGCAGGTTTTTATGCCGTGAAGCCTGTTGTACATGAGCATCATCTGCTCTGCCGCCAGGCTTGTTATGGCGTACATCCCAAGCGGCTTTGTGGGGAATTCCTCTGTTACAGGAAGCCCTCCAGCAGCCCCGTACTGCGCCCTTGTGCCTGAGTAAATAATCGTTGCTGTGTCGTTGTTTTTCCTGCATTCCTCGAGTAGCGTCAGTGTCCCGTTGCACCTTATGTCCAGGTCCTCAAAAGGCAGCTCCACGCTCCTGTGGTGGTCCACTTGCCCTGCAAGGTGGAAGATGACGTCCTTCCCTTTAACAGCCTCTGCAACTATTTTCTTATCCCTGACATCACCGGTTATGACCTTTATTTTATCCTTGACTTTCTGGATGTTGAATTCGTTGCCTCCCAAGCCGGGTATCAGCGCGTCAATTACTGTTACATCTGCGCCGAGCTTTGCCAGCTGCATTGCCAGGCTGCTTCCTATGAAGCCCAGGCCGCCTGTTATCAGGGCCTTTTTGCCTTTGAGGCTTTTTTGCATGCCCTATTGCACCCTTGCAGGATTTTTAAACGTTGCCCTGATTGCAGTGTTCAGCTTTTTCCCAAGGCTTTGCCATGTGAAGTCTGCCAGCATTTTCCTGTAATTCACCTTTTCCATGCCCAACGCAGCTTCAATCTTTGTTGCCATGTCGCCAGCGTCATTCGGCCTGCAAATAAGCTGCTCATAGCCCTTCAGCACCTTGCGCATCTCTCCCACGTCTGTGCACACGATTGGCTTGTCAAGCGCCATGTAGTCCATGAGCTTGTATGGCGTGTACATGACCCTTGTGAATTCGTTGTCTTCATAAGCAACAACCAGCACGTCTGAGGCGTTGAGGTAATATAGCAGCGCTTTGTATGGCACAGAGGCAACTGTGATTATCCTTCCGCCCGAGGCATCCGCGGCCCTTGAGTATTTGTTTTTCACTTCATTCCCGATGAGCATCAGCATGGCATTTTTGTTTCTCTCCCTGACGGTGTTGAATGCCTTTATGAGCGTGTCTATTCCTGCGCCCCTTACCCCTCCGCTGTATGTTATTATCTTGTCATTCAGTGGCAGGTCGGTTAGTTTCCTGCATTCTTCCTGAGGCAGCGGCTTGTACAGCTGCAGGTCTATCCCGTTTGGTATTGTAACTACAGGCCCTCGCCCTTTCCTTGCCTTAAGCGCCGCATGCGCAAGGATATTGCTCGCGCACGTCACCATGCTGCTTTTCCTCATTACGTGGTTATTTACAAGCCTGCTGGCAAGCTTCTGGATAATGCCTGTTTTCAGCAGCGGGAAATTGCCGAACTCGTATGTTTCGTAGTTGTCCCTCACGTCATAGACAACCGGCCTTTTTTTCGCTGCAGCAATTGCAACCAGCCCCAAAAGCGGGTGCGAGGTTGCAACTATAATCTCGTTTTCAGCCGCCATCCTTTTTGCGGCAGCAAGGAAATTTGTTATGCTCGCTATGGCGAAAGGGCATATCTCGACCTTCATTCCGTTGAGTTTCTTTGTAGCCTTTTCTTTCTTGGCTTGGTCGGCGCACAGGATTGTTACCTGGTGGCCGAGCCTTTGCAGCTCTGACGCCAGCCTGACTTCCCTCCCGAAGTTCTCCTCTATCTGGTCCTTGCCGGAGGAGAACCTTTTCATCACGACGAGTATTTTCATATTCTCACATTCTCATGTGGCGGTTGTGTGCCAGAATCGTATTTAAAGGTTTGGTAGAACGGGTCTAATGGTTCTTTTCTGCCTTCCCTGTTGTTTTGCCGTAATGGTACTTCATAAGTATCAGAGTGATATTTAACGCAATGCCTGCTATGTTTGCGGCTATTATGACTATATCTTTCTTGCTGATGCCGTAACTAAGCCAAAGGCTCATTCCCAAAGTAAGCGATGCGTTCATCAGGTATGATAAGTCCCCGAGGTGTTTTGTTTTGTAGCCCTTTATTATCTGCGGCACAAAGCCGAATGTCGTTAGTATTCCGGCTGCAAACCCGACGATTTCCCAGTTCATTCTTCTTCCAGCTTTTTAATAAAATCTCTGTACCACTGCACCGTTTCCTTCAACCCTTCGTCAAGCTTAAACCTTGGTTTCCATCCAAGCACTTTTCCGGCCTTTGTCCAGTCAAGGTATTGCTCCTGAAGCTCGTTTTTCGCCTCGTTGAGTATTTGTGGCTCCAGGTTTTTCCCGGCAGCAGCAATAATTTTTTTTACCAGTTCCAACACACTAACCGGCTGCTCAGTCCCGAAGTTGAATGCCTCGCCAGCCACTTCTTCCTTGTCAAGCTGCTCTGCAAGCGTAATGTAGGCGGCCACAACGTCAAGGACGTAAATGTAATCCCGTATTGGAGTGCCATCGCTGCGGATTATCGGGCTTTCATTGTTCAGCACGGCCTTTATCGTGCCGGGGATTATCCTGCTCCAGTTCAAATCCCCCCCGCCATAGATGTTGCCGCATCTTGTAACGGCAACCGGCAGGCCGTAAGTCTTTGCGTATGCCCTTGCAAGCATGTCTGTGCAGCTCTTCGACACTTCGTAAGGGGTTAATCCGTTCAGGCAGAAGTCTTCCATGTACGGCAGCTTTTCATGCTTCCCATATGCCTTGTCGCTTGACGCAACCACGGTTCTTTTTACGCCGAGCTGCCTGCATGCCTCGAGCACGTTCCATGTTCCTTTTATGTTTGTCTCGAAAGTTTGCAGCGGGGATTTGTTTGCCACTCCAACTATAGCCTGGGCAGCCAGGTGGAAGCAAACCTCTGCGCCGGTCTCTTTCATCGCCTTCTCAACAGCATTGTAGTCCTCTATGGTTCCCTTGACCGTGTTAACCTGGTCAGCTACTCCAATGAACTCAAGGCTTGAGCCCTTGACTGGGTCACGGATTATGCATGTGACGTTTGCTTCCTTTTTCACGAGGTCGCTGACAAGCCAGCTTCCCACAAAGCCATTCCCGCCTGTTACGAACACGTTCCTGTCTTTCCAGTCAAAAGTCATTTTCATCTTGTTTTTATTTCCACACCTTCCACGGCGCCCCTTTTTCCCACAGCTCGTTGAAGCTCTGGTAATCCTTGAACGTGTCCATGCACTGCCAGAAGCCGTCAAACTGGTAAGCCGCTATTTCTTTTTTTGCAGCCAGTGTTTCAAACGGCTTCTGCTCGAGGATGTCATTCTCTCCAAGGCAGCTGAAAATCTCTTTCTTGAAAACAAAAAAACCGCCGTTTATCCAGTAGTCGAGCTTCGGCTTCTCCTTGAAGCTCGTTACCGAGCTGTCGTCAATTTCGACTATGCCGAACTGGGAGTATGGCCTAAGGCAGGTTATCGTGGCTATTTTTCCTTTCTTCTTATGGAATTCCAGAAGCTCCGGTATGTTTATGTCCGCCAAGCCATCGCCGTATGTTGCGAAGAAGTCCTCGCCTGCAGGTATGTATTTTTCTATTTTCTTAAGCCTGCCGCCTGTGTTTGTTTCAGTTCCCGTATCTGCGAATGTGATGTTCCAGTCCTCTTCGTCGCTTGCGTGGGTTACCCTTTTCTTCTCTTTCAGGTTCATTGTAAAGTCTGCTGCCTTCCACTCTTCTTCGATGAAGTATTTTTTTATCATGTCGCCCTTATAGCCGAGGCAGAGGATAAAGTCCTTATAGCCGTAATGAGCATAAGTCTTCATTATGTGCCACAGTATCGGCTTGTCACCGATTGGAGCCAGCGGCTTTGGTATCTCTTCAGGGTATTCCCTGAACCTTGTCCCCTTCCCTCCGCACAATATGACGACTTTCATCTTTTTGATTTTTTATTTCTTAATCATGTCCGCTATGAAGCCGAACGTTACAATCTGGACTCCCACGCTCATGAGCAGCACGCTCAGTATCAAGCTCGGTATGTGGCCAACGATGCCTGTTGTGAAGTAGAAGTAGAGCAGCCTCAGCCCCAGGGCAAAGCCAGCAGCAAAGACCAGCCCTCCAATCATGCCAAAAAACCTTATTGGTTCATAATCGCGGTAGATGCGCAGGATGTTTATCCACGCCCTTGCAGCGTATTCGAACGGGTTTCGTATGAGCCTGCTTTTCCCTTTTCTCTCTGAAAAATAAACGGGCACCTCAGCAATCCTGAATTTGTTCTTTACTGCCTTGATTACCTGCTCCTGCGTGTAGGTGTGGTTTGAGATTATGTCTATCTTTTCGGCAACTTCCCTGGTGAATGCCCTGAACCCTGTCTGGGCGTCTGATATCCTTGCCTTGGCTATCTGGGAAACCACTTTTGAGAACGCCTTGTTCCCGAGCTTTTTTATGAGCGGCATCTTTTCTATTGTGCCCTTGAACCTTGAGCCAAGCACGAAGTCGTTCCCTTCCTCGATTTTCTTCAGAAGCAATGGTATTTCCTCTGCCTTGTACTGGCCGTCAGCGTCAATGTGCACAATGGCTTCTGCCTCGGGCTTTAGCTTCAGGAACTGCTGTATCTCTGTCCTGAATGTTTCAGCAAGGCCGTAGTTTTTCGGGTGGGAGTAAACAACAGCGCCCTCGCCTTTTGCAGCCTCGGCTGTTTTGTCTGTTGAGCCATCGTCCACAACCAGCACCCTGTAGACGTAGCTGCGGTGCTTTCCTAGGACTTCCTTTATGTTCCTTATTACATGGGCTATTGTTGCCTCTTCATTGTATGCTGGTATGCTGACAACTACGTTCATTTGTTTTTTCCCCCTGCTTCCCCCTCGGTTTCCACTCCCGGCGGTCTTGATTTTGGCTTTAAATATGTTTCCATCCCTCAAAACTTTTTTATATGGGCTTTTTCCGTGTCTGCAATCATGGTTTCGGTTTCGGTCATTGTCCCGCTTTATAACGAGGAGCGCCGTTCTACGGGCTTCCTTGCAAGCCTGCTGGCGTTTTGCAGGAAAGGGCTGAAGGATTATGAGATCATTCTTGTCAATGATGGCTCAGTGGACAATACGCTGGCTATTTTGAGCAACTTGGCGAAGCTGGATAAGCGTGTCAGGGTCGTGAGCTATGTCCAGAACAGGGGCAAGGGCCATGCCGTGAGGGAGGGCGTTTTTGCCTCCAAAGGAGAAAAGGTTCTTTTCATTGATGCTGACGGCTCCATTGTGCCTGATGAAATCCCTGCGATGCTGAAGAACCTTGACGATTATGATGTTGTTGTCGGCACCAGGGCAAGCGCGCAGTCCAATGTTACCCAGCCTTTTCTGAGGAAGTTTATTGGCACCAGCTTCAACCGCTACGTCAACCTGCTTTACAGGATTAATGTCAGGGACACACTGTGCGGCTTTAAGGGCTTCAGGAGGAATGCTGCTATGGCGTTGTTCAGGAACCTGATTTCTGAGCGCTGGGTGTTTGATGTTGAGCTTTTTTTCAGGATAAGGAAGATGAATCTGCGCCTCTGCCAGCAGCCAATTACCTGGGTGCACAAGGCCGGCAGCAGGTTCAAGGTTTACGACCCTGCCAAGATGGCCCTGGAGCTTCTCAAACTCAGGATTCAGCTCATGTTTTCTTCCTAGGCCGGCAGAGCATTCCTGACCGCAACCTTTATAAAATTCCGCAAGGTAGCTTTTTTTATGAATTGCGTGGCTGGTTTTTATGGCTGAGATTGACCTTCTTGACCGCTATCCGAGGACTAAGCGCAATCCTGACGAGAGGGCAGCCTCCCTCACTGATGAGGACAGGAGGGTTGCGAAGCAGTTCGGCAGCGAGTATTTTGACGGGCCCAGGAACAGGGGCTATGGCGGCTACAGGTACGATGGGAGGTGGGTTCCTGTTGTCAAGCGCTTTGCGGAGCACTACAACCTGACCGGCAGCAGCAGGGTGCTTGATGTTGGCTGTGCCAAGGGATTCATGCTTCACGACTTCAGGCAGGTTATTCCTGGCATCACGGTTGCAGGCATTGACATTTCGCAATACGCCATTGACAATTCCATGGAGGACGTCAGGCCTTTCCTAAAGGTTGGAAATGCAAAAGACCTCTCAATGTTTGGCGACAAGTCGTTTGACCTTGTCATCTCAATTAACACAATCCACAACCTGAAGCTTGAGGAGTGCAAGAAGGCTTTGAAAGAGATTCAGCGTGTTGGAAAGCGTGCCTTCATTACCATGGATGCCTGGCGCACTCCCGAAGAGGAAGTCAGGATGAAGAAGTGGAACATTACAGCAGAGACTTTCATGCACGTTGACGACTGGAAGAGGCTTTTCAATGAAGTCGGGTATACTGGCGACTACTACTGGTTTATTCCTTAGATGAGGTTAAGCAAGAAAATGAGAATCAGGGCAGCAGTTCTTTACGGGCAGCACAAGCCTATGGTGGTAGAGGAGCTTGAAACTCCGGAGCTTGGCAGGGGCCAGGTTCTGGTGAAGGTCCTTTACAGCGGAATCTGCCAGACCCAGCTTAACGAGCTTAAGGGCGTCAAGGGCCCTGACAGCTTCCTGCCCCACCTGCTTGGCCATGAGGCATCTGGCATCGTTCAGGACATTGGCGGGGGCGTTACCAAGGTTAAGCCTGGTGATTATGTGGTGCTTTCATGGATGAAAGGGTCAGGGCTTGAAGTTCCTTCTTCGCAATACTCGCTTGGCGGGAAAAAGATAAATGCCGGAGCAGTCACGACTTTTCAAACGCATTCTGTTGTTTCAGAAAACCGCATCACAAAAATTCCTGAAAAAGTGCCTGCCGACGTTGCCGCCCTTCTGGGCTGTGCAGTTCCTACAGGTGCGGGGATGGTCAGGAACACTCTTAAGGCCCAGCCCGGCAGCACTCTTGCGGTCTTTGGCTTGGGAGGAGTGGGCCTCAGTGCAGTGCTTTATGCCGCTTCGGTTGGCTGCGGAAAGATTATTGGCATTGACATCAGGAAGCAAAAGCTCGGCCTGGCGATGAAGCTGGGCGCAACCCACGCAATAGACGGCTCCGAAGGCAATGTGCTTGAGAAGATTCGGGAACTCACGCAGGGGCAGGGCGTTGATTTTGCAATAGAGTCCTCAGGCGTAAGGGAGGTCATGGAGCTTTCATTTGAGGCCATAAGGAATGGTGGCACTGCGGTCCTTGCAGGCAACATCAGGAAGGGAGAGAAAGTGGGCATTGACCCTTACGGCCTGATTTTTGGGAAGAAAATACTTGGGACGCATGGAGGAGAAACCCATACTGACGAGGACATCCCGTTCTATGCCGGGCAGTACCTTGCCGGGAAGCTTAAGCTCGAAAAGCTCATCACCCACGTTTTCACCCTTGACAAGGTCAATGACGCCTTTGCAGAGCTTGGCAAGGGAAACGTCGGCAGGGCTTTGCTAAGGCTGCACTGAGAAGTCGCTGATGCTTATGCCTGTGAAGCTGTCAACGGTTTTGTCTGCGATTGAAATGTTCTGGTCTTTTGTGTGCTCTGTGAGCAGGGCTATGCACATCATGCCTGCATTTTTTGCTGCCAGGATGCCTGATTCAGAGTCTTCTATGACAGCGCACTCGCCCGGCTTCAGCCTGAGCCTTCCCGCAGTCTCGAGGTAAATGTCCGGCGCAGGCTTGGTTTTTGCCACGTCTGAGCCCGTGACCACTATTGCGAATGTTTTTTCCAGCTTTAGGAAGCTCAGGACATTCTGGACCTTTGTTTTTGAGCTGCTTGATGCAAGTGCAATCGCGTAATTGCTTGCCTTGAGTTTTGCCACGAGCTCGTGGAAGCCGGGATTTGGCTGAAGGTTGAGCTCCGCCATGGCGCTTTTCAGGTGCTCTTCGCGCTTTGCCACGAGTTCTTCAAGATTTGCTGTAATCCCGTGCTGCTTCAGGATTTCGTCGTAAATCTGCTTTCCGGGCTTGCCCGTGTGCCTCAGGTATTCCTCTTTGCCGATGTTCAGCCCAACGCTGCCCAGCACCTTTGAGTCGGCAACGAAGTTGAGCTGTGCAGTGTCTACAACCACTCCGTCCATGTCAAAGATTACAGCTTTTATCATGTTAATCCCCTCTTTCCTTTCCTCTCAGGTTTCTGCGGCAATAAAGGGCAATATATAGAGGACTTTGAATAACCGCTCATATTTAATTTTTGTTTAAAGTCCTCTCAGCGTATCGCTGAGGGATGTCAGCTCTAAGCTGACATTCTCTTAGACAACTTTGCTATACGACGGGGTTAATCAAAGTTGTCTATAAATCTTATTTTGCATGCTTGCAACCTGTTTCACTCCCTAACTATCGAAAACTTTAAGTAAGGCTGCTCTGGATGCTTTTGCTATTCACTATGGCAAACATGAAAAAACTCTTTATTCCCGGGCCGGTTCAGGTGGACAGGCGGGTTCTCGAGGAAATGGCCCGCCCTATGATGCATCACCGTTCTGCTGAATGCGTTGCTCTAATCAGGGAAATAAACGGGCTGCTGTCAGAGCTCCTTGGGACAAAGGACAGCATATTTCTCCTCACAAGCTCTGCTACCGGCGCCATGGAGGCCTGCATAAGGAGCTGCGTCATAAGCAGGGTGCTGTGCATTGCCAACGGCGAGTTCGGAAGGCGATGGCATTCTGTGGCAGTTTCAAACGGTAAGGATGCCAGGCTGCTGGACTTTGGCGATGGCGCGCTGGTTGACTACGGCGCTGTGGCTGATGAGCTGAGGAAAGGCGATTTTGATGCTGTGACCTTCATAATTAATGAGACGTCAACAGGCATGGAGAACGACTCAAAGGCGCTGAAAGCAGCTGTCCAGGCTGCTTCAGGGGATGCCGCAAAGGACATTATAATATTGGCAGATGGAGTTTCTGCTGTCTTTGGGACAAAGGTTGACATGGCTGACTATGATGCGCTGCTTTTTGCAACGCAGAAATCCCTTGCGCTGCCTCCGGGCATGTCCATAATAATTGCGAACAGCCGGGCAATTGGCCGTGCCAAGCTGGTCAAGGGCAGGGGCTACTACTTCGACTTCCTTCTCCTCAAGAAGAGGAGCGATGAGAACATGACAACAACAACGCCTGCCCTGCCGATTCTTTATGCCCTGAGGTACAGGCTGCAGGAGATTGGGAAGCAGGGGATTGGCAGCTACATTAACAGGCATAAAGCCATGGCCGAGCTTGTCCGCAGCAGAATCAGGGGCATGGGCTTCAGGCTTTTCGTGCCAAGCAGCTACTCAAATACTGTTACTGTCATTTCAAATAACCTTGGCGTTGATACTGAAGGGCTGATAAGGCTTCTTTCTGAAAAGGGCTATGTCATTGAAAACGGCTACGGCCCATTGAAGAACAAGACTTTCAGGATAAGCCACATGGGCGATATAACCCCTGCTGATACAGGGGAGCTGCTTGCCGAGATGGAGAAAATCGTGAAATCGCAGCTGTCAGCCAGCAGCTTGCCGTGAACGGGAATGATGGAAAAGTGGGAAAGGCCAGGGTTTTTGCACCGGCAACAACAGCCAATGTCGGCCCGGGCTTTGACATCTTTGGCGTTGCACTTGATGGCGTAGGCGATATTGTCGAAGCTGACTTGTCTGATTCTTTCAGTGGTGTAAGGCTGGCGGAGGTTGCTGTCGGTTCAGACAGCGAAAGCTTAAAGGACCTTCCAATGGATGAGGCAAATCTCGTTTTTCCCGTTGCAAAGGCAGTGTATGATGCGGCTTGCAAAGCTGGCCGCAAAGACACCGGCGTTGAGGTAAGGCTGATTAAGAGGATGGGAATAGGCACAGGGCTCGGCAGCAGCGGCTCAAGCTCTGTTGCTGCTGCCGTTGCAGTTAATGAGGCTTTGGGCGGGGTTTTTGCCCGTGACAGCCCCGAGATGCTTGCTGCTGTCCTGGAAGGCGAATTTGTTGCCTGCGGCTCCAGGCACGCTGATAATGTTTTCCCTGGCCTTCTTGGCGGCTTTGTCTTCATCGAGGACCCAGCCTCATTCAGGTTCAGGAAGTTTGACGTTGGCAGAGACGTGTTTTTTGTAGTTGTTACGCCTGAAATTGTCGTCAGCACAAAGGAAGCAAGGGATGCATTAAGGGCTTCGCCATACAACATCGGTGAGCTTGTAAGCCTTTCCAGCTCAGTGGTTAGGCAATACCTTGACTCGGGCAGCCGCAGCTCAGGCAGTATTCCTGCTTCAGTTGTTGGCACTGGCTCGGCTGATGTTGTTTCAGCTTACCTGGAGGGAACGGTTGAGGTTCTAACAGGCCTGATTGGCAATGATGCTGAGCTGCTTGGCAGGGGCACGCTGAAAGATGGCATTGTTACCCCAATAAGGGCAGGGCTTATTCCGGGCTATTACGATGTCAAGAAGGCCGCCCTTGAGGCTGGCGCAAAGGGGTTTTCAATTTCTGGCTCAGGCCCTTCTGTTTTTGCAGTGGCTTATGAGGAAGATGCTGAGGCTGTAAAGAAAGCCATGATTGGCAGGTTTGAGGGCCTGGGCAAAAGGGCGAGCGGCATCATCTCAGCCGTAAACAACAAAGGCGCCTGCCCGGTTGAGTGATTTTATTTTGGAGAAATTATTTAAAGGAGCGTTTCAGGCAGCCTTTCCTTGTTGGAAGTGGAATGCATGATTGATGTTGGCAGGTTCAGGAACATACAATATGGGAAAAGGACAAGGTGCATGGCTTGCGGGGCAGCTGTTGGCAAGCCGCTGATAAGCCTGCCTGATTTTCCTTTGAGCGAGATTTACACGGACCGCCCTGTTAAGGAGAAAGCAGGATTTGTTGACCAGGAGTTCTGCCTTTGCAAAAGCTGCGGCCATGGCCAGCTGCTTAACATAATCCCGCCGGAGCTCCTTTACTTTGGCAGCAGCTACTTTTTCAGGACTTCGCAGAGCAGGACTGCTGTGCCAGCTGTTGACTTCTTTCTCGACTTTGTCGAGGGCGTTCTTAAAAGCAGGGCTTACGATACCATTGCTGACATTGGCTGCAACGACTTGTACATGCTGAAGAAGCTTGACGCTAAGGCAAAAAGGCTTTTGGGGATTGACCCTGTCCTCGCAGGAAGGGAGAAGGAGCTTTCTGAGGGGAAGACCGTTGTCATTGGGGACTTGTTTGAGAATGCTGTTGCCAATCACAACGTATCTTTCGATAAGGACCTTGTGCTTAGCAGCCACACCCTGGAGCACGTGAAGGACCCTAAGTGGCTTGTCAAGACTGTGCTTGACAGTTCAACAGATAACACGCTGTTCGGTTTCCAGTTCCCGGGTTTCGAGAGCCTGGTGAGGGATGCAAGGTTTGATCAGGTGTTCCACCAGCACTATAACTATTTCACTTTGAAGTCAGTCGTCCGCATGCTTACGGACCTGGGCGCAGAGCTTGTTGCTTACAAGGTGAACCCTTACCACTGGGGTGCGCTGATGATAGTGTTCAGGAAAAACCCCTCAGGCTCAACAGCCTGGCACAAGAGGTTTGAGCATGATGCTGTGCAGCTCACTGATGAGGCAGTCCTCTCGCAGTACCGGGTTTTTCAGGATGCCATGAAGCTGGCAGGTGAGCGCCTTTCAGCGTGGAAGGGCAGCACGGTTTACGGCTACGGCGCAGCAAACATGCTTCCCGTCCTGAGCTACCACATGAAGAACGACCTTTCCTGCCTTCAGGCTGTATTGGATGATGATGAGCGCAAGCAGGGCATGCACTACATCAACCTTCCTGTTGCCATAAAGTCCCCTTCTGTTGTTAAGGACTTCAAGGATGTTGTGCTGTTCCTTACAGCCATTGACAATTCCAGGATACTTGTGCCAAAGCTTATCTCGCTCGCACCAAAGAAAATTATCCTTCCCCTTAACATTGTGTAGCCATTATGCAGCGCTATGTGATTCTCCTCCATAAAATTTCGGGCTATGACGGTAAGAGGGGGTAAAATTTATATACTCTCACGGATTCGGGACAGCTTCCGGAAAACAGCTGCGTGTTTGCAGCAGTCTTGAAGGGGGTTGTTTTTTATGGATTTTGGTCTGACTGGCAAGAAAGCCTTGGTTACTGCAGCGAGCCGCGGCATTGGCGCGTCCATTGCAATAAACCTGGCAAAGGAAGGCGCGCTGGTTGCTATTACAGCGAGGAGCGAGCCTGACCTTAAGGAAGTCATTGCAAAGATGGGCGGCGAAGGTAAAGGCCATTACATGGTTGTTGCTGACCTGACTGCCGAGGACGGCCCGAAGAAAGTTTTTGACAAGGTTCTGAAGGATTTTGGCTCCCCTGACATTCTTGTCAACAACCTTGGCGATACGCTTGAGCTCCGAGACCCTTTTATCCCAATCAGTGACTGGAGAAAAATCATAAGGCTCAACCTTGAGGTCGCCATTGAGCTGAACAATCTTGTTATTCCGCATATGGAGCAGAGGAAATGGGGCAGGATAGTTAATGTTTTGTCAACAGCATCTTACGAGAACAACGGGCCTGTCCCTTACTGCACTGCCAAGGCTGCCTTCTCGGCTTATACGAGAAGCATGGCCAGGGTTTTGGCAAAGACAGGCATTGTTATGTCCGGCATTGTGCCTGGCGCTATTTTCACAGAGGGCGGTGCCTGGGACATTGCCATGAAGACAAGGCCTGAGCACATCCGCAAATACCTGGAGGAAAGGCTCCCCCTGGGCAGGTTTGGCGAGCCTGATGACATAGGTACCATGGCTGTTGTGCTGTGCTCAGAGCAGGCAAAGTTCTGCCAGGGCTCCATTTTCCCTGTTGATGGCGGCCAGAGCAGGCACTATTTTCGGGCTGCCACTGATTAAAATGAAGCTGTCTGACTATGTTGTGGAGTTTTTGGTTGAGCAGGGCATAAGGCACGTTTTTCTAGTTTCAGGAGGGGCGGTTGCGCACCTTGTTGATTCAGCAGCAAGAAACCCCAGAATGACTTACGTGTGCCCTGAGCATGAGCAGAACGCAGGCTCTGCTGCTGATGCCTATGCGAGGATAACGGGGAAGATGGGTGCCGTGTTCACGACGAGCGGGCCTGGCGCCACCAACCTTGTGACGAGCGTTTGCAACTCATATTTTGACTCAATCCCTGTTATTTTCATCACAGGCCAGGTTGCGACATTCCGCATAAGGCCCAGCGAGAGGCTTCGCCAGAAGGGCTTTCAGGAAACCGATGTTATTTCCATATTTAAGTCAATCACCAAATACTCGATACAGCTCAGGAAAGCAGAGGACATCAAGTTCGTCCTTCAGGAAGCTGTCCATGCAGCCACGTCAGGGAGGATGGGTCCTGTCCTTGTTGATATTCCTGATGATTTGCAAAGGGTCGAGATTGACCCTGAAAAGCTTCGGGATTTTAAGCCTTTGGCTGCCCAGGCAGGTGCAGTAAACCCGGCAAATGACCTGTCAGCTGTTAAGGATGTCTTTGCAGCCATAAGGTCTGCGAAAAGGCCTGTGCTTATCCTCGGCGCGGGCATCAGGCTTTCAGGCACAGTTCCTGAAGCCCTGAAGTTTGCCGAGCATTTCCGCATTCCGTTCCTTTTGACGTGGGGCGCTATGGACATGGTTGAGCACGGCTATGAGCTTAACATGGGCGGTGTTGGCGTTTGCGGCCCAAGAGGAGGTAATTTTGCAGCCCAGACGTCAGACCTTGTTGTTGCGCTTGGCACAAGGCTTTCCCAGATGATTACAGGCGGCAAGCAAAACCTTTTCGCTCCCTATGCGAAAAAAATCATGGTTGACGTTGATGCTGAGGAGCTTAACAAGTTCTCGCCAAGCGATGTTGTCCTTGACGTGAAAATCAGCTGTGGCCTCAGGGATTTTTTTGCAGAATGCGAAAGGCTTTACAGCGGCACCGGCCCTGCCGAAAAGGGCAGGCTGAAGGAGTGGAGGCAGCAAATCAATGAGTGGAGAATGAAATACCCAATCTGTCCCGGGTCAAACTACGGCAGGAAGGAAAGGGTTGATGCATACGTTTTTATCAGGGAGCTGTCAAAGGCAGCCAAGGAAGGTGATGTCATTTTCACCGATGCAGGCGGCAACCTGAGCCAGACCATGCAGGCCTTCGAAGTGAAAAAAGGCCAGCGCCTCATCTCAGCCTGGAACCACTCGCCCATGGGCTATGCGCTTCCTGCAGCCA
This sequence comes from Candidatus Woesearchaeota archaeon, assembly GCA_016180085.1. Taxonomy (GTDB): domain Archaea; phylum Nanobdellota; class Nanobdellia; order Woesearchaeales; family UBA10216; genus UBA10216. The sequence goes on from JACPBX010000003.1 coordinate 92,097, forward strand.
TTGGCGCTGCGTTTGCAATCGGCCAAGGCAGCGGCAAGGACATCCTGTGCATCATCGGCGATGGCGGCATTATGATGTGCCTTGAGGAGCTTGCGGTTATTGCCAAGCACAACCTTCCAATAAAAATTTTCGTTTTTAACAACCATGGCCATGCAATCCAGAAGCAGACCATCGATACCTGGCTTAACTCGCATTACGTGGCTGTTGACGAGTCTTCCGGCCTTGCTTTCGCTGATTTTGACAAAATCGGCCCGGCCTTCGGGCTTCCGGCTGTTGCCATAAGAAACCACGAAGAGCTTAAGGCAAAGCTTGGCAAGGTCCTTGGCGCCAAGGGCCCTGTGCTGTGCAATGTTGAGATTGCTGTAGACCAGAGGATTGTTCCGATGCTCAGGTTTGGCGCAGGCATTGAGGACCTGGACCCAAAACTGCCTAAGGAAGAGGTTGAGGCAATCATGGCTGTTGGCAGGAAAAGGTAAGAAAAATGGGAAATGAAGACGTTATTTCAGCAGTGAAATCAAAGTATCCGCTTTCCAGGCTCAAGGAGATGCTTGAGGGCCTTGGAAGTGTTAAGGCGATGGTGGTGGGCGATACCATAATTGACGAGTATCACTTCACAATCCCGAAGGGCAGGGCCACGAAGGACCCTATTTTGTCCGTTGACTACATCAACCACGAGGTTTATGCCGGCGGCATTTTGGCAATTGCCAACCATGTCAGCAACTTTGTTGGCAGCGTTACGTGCGTAACGCTTCTGGGTAATAAGGACGACAGGAAGGGCTTTGTTGAAGGCTCGCTTAACAGGAACGTTACCCTGAAATCCTTTATGAAGGAGAACTCACCTACAACTGTTAAAAAGCGCTATCTGAACTATCTTCGCAACGAAAAGCTGTTTAAGGTTGAGTACATTAACGACAGGCCCATATCTGAAAAGCTTGAGGCTGAACTGATAGCTTTCCTTAATGTTGAGCTGCCCAGGCACGACCTTGTCCTGGTCGGTGACTTTGGCCACGGCATGATAACCCCGGCAATTATTGAGGTATTGGAGAAAAAGGCGAAATACCTTTGTGTCAATGCGCAGAGCAACAGCTCAAACCTGGGCTTCAACTTTGTGACAAGGTATCATTTGCCCGCTTTTGTGACAATGGACGTCCAGGAGCTCCAGTACGCTGTTGGCGACAGGTTCAGCCCCATGCCTGTCCTTATTCAGAAGCTGCACGAAAAGGCAGGCTTTAACAAGTTCCTCGTGACTATGGGCAAGGATGGCGCTGGCTTCTTCAGCAGCGGCAGGCTTTCTTTTTTCCCTGCCTTTGTGACAAGGCCTCAGGACACTGTCGGGGCTGGCGACGCTGTCTTTTCCATCGCATCCCTTTTCTCCTACAGCAGCCATGATGAGCTGATTCCCTTCATTGCCAACTGCGTGGGAGGGATTGCTGTTTCGTACATGGGCAACAAGGAGTTCATAACCAGGAACGCGCTTGTCAGCTTTGTTGAAGAAGTGTATAATGGCAATACGAAGGTGCGGTGATTATAGCGCTTATCGCTTACTTCGTCATCTTTCCATTACCTTGTCAAACTCGTTCTTCAGCTCTTCATAGCTTTTGTCTGTGACGTCGATGAATGCAGCATTGGCGTTCCGTGCCATGCCGGCGTCGTCTTCGCTGTTGCCGATAACGGCTGCCTTGTCAAACTCCTTTATGTTCTTGCCCAGCTGCTGTAAGGCCTGCAGCAGCATCTCGGGGCTCGGCTTCCTTTTTGTTTTCTTTTTTACAAAATCCGGGTTGAAATTAGCTTCTTTCTGTAAGGCGGCATAGTCCGCATCAGCGTCTGGGCAGTATTGCCAGTTGTTTATTATAACACCTTTTCTTCTCAATAATTCATGAATGTGCTTGTTTACAGCTTCAACTTTTTCCGCATCAAAATAGCCCCTGGCAACTCCCTGCTGATTTGAAATAACGACCCTGACAGTGTCGTACTTTGTCTGTATGTAGATGAGCAAGTCAACAACTTCTTTCTTTAGCTTTATCTGATCTCTCCAGTTAGAGTCTTTGCCCAGAAAATTAACCTTCTCCACCAATGTGCCGTCCCTGTCAATCACCAGCAGCACTTTTTCGCTCTTTGCATTTTCCTGTATGTGCCTGATGATGGCCGTTGTTGACATTTTCTGGTCTGTGGTATACTTTATTTCGCCGCCAACAGCCTTTATCGCTTCTCTCTCGGAAGTGATTCCTGGTGTTGTCTTTTCAGCAAAATCGGGCCCTTTTATGTAATAGGCAGGTTTTAGCATTTTAATCAGGTCGGTTGCTTTCTCAAAGTCGCTGACAATCACGTAGTCAACATACCGGATGCTTGCAACTGAATAAGCCCTTAATGCCTCTGAGAAGATTGGCCTGCCGCTGCCTTTCCTGGCTGCCACAAACCTGTCTGCGGTTACTGCAACAAAAAGGCAGTCGCAAAGCTTTTTTGCTGATTCCAGGTGCTTTATGTGACCTGGATGAAGAAGGTCAAAGCCGCCGTTGCAAAGCCCGGCTTTCCTTCCCTGCTTCCTCAGCTCCTCGCTTTTTTCCACAGCCTCGGCAAGGCTTATGACCTTGTCGGACCTGTAGTTTTTGGGTGAGTCTTCCTTTATCATCTGCAATGCAGCCCTATTTGCCGCCTCCGCCTCCTGCAAGCTTTTTAACCTTCCTGATAATTGCTTCAAGCCAGACTTCGGCGAATAGTTTGGGTATGAAGGCCGTTACCCCTAATATGTTTTTCGCCCTGAACATCTTTGAGCTGGGCTTCGGCGCTATGTTGACTGGTATTTCCTCATAGCTGTGGCCCCGGCGGAGCAGCCTTACAAGTATTTCCGCCTGGAAGGCGTAGCTGTTGGTTGTTATCCTTGCCTGCCTTGCGAGGCTTGTTTCATAGCACACCATCCCGAGATAATATTTCAGCCTCAGCCCGAAGAGCACGTTGAGTGTTGTTGTGAACATTGTTGATATCAGCCTTCTGTCTACTGGCCTTGTTTCCCTGTTGGCAACATATGCTACGATGATGTCTTTTTCGCCAACGTGCTGCAGGAATGCCTTCACTGATTCGGGTGGTATGCCGCCGCTGCCAGGCAGAATCATGATGTACTTTTTGGCTGCAGCTGTAAGCCCTGCGCGGTAGCTGTAGCCGACGTTCATGTTTTTCCTGTTGTGGATGACCCTTATCCTGTGGTTTTCCCTTGCAAGCCGGTCTGCCATCTCTGGCGTTTTGTCAGTGCTTCCGTCATCAAGGATTATTAGTTCGTAGTCGTTGAACACGCTGCCGACAGCTTCAATGATGTTCCTGACCGCTGCTGAAAGGTTTCTTTCCTCGTTATATGCAGAGATTAGGATGGTTATTGACCTTTCCATGCTGTCATGCTCCCACATAGCTATGTTATTAATTAAGCTGTTAGAATGGCCCCGTGAAGCTCGGGTCTGGCACGTCGGGCTTGGCAGGCAGCTTCTGCCTCTCTGACTCGGCTATGGCTTTCGCCTGCCCTTCCGGCACATTTGCCAGCTCGCACACCTCTTTTATTATGTCGATGTGCGATGGATAATAATGCTTGCTCAACGCATGGCTCGTTGGTGTCGGGATGTCCGGCAGCGTCACCCTTTTTGGCGCTGCTTTCAGCCTGCCAAACAAGGATTTGTTTTCGCTGACCCTCGCTATGATATCGCCTGCAAGCCCGCCTGAGTAGTAGCCTGAGTCGATGACAAGGAGCTTGCCTGTTTTTTCAACGCTCTGCCTGATTGTTTCGAAGTCCAGAGGCTTTATCGTCCTTAAGTCTATGATTTCAGGGCTTACTTTCCCGGCCAGTGCATTTGCCGCTTTCATAGCCTGAACAGTCATGTAAGAGCTTGTTACGATTGTCACGTCTTTTCCTTCCCTGAGCACCTTTGCCTTTCCAATGGGCACTGTGTATGGCTTTTCAGGCACATACCCTGTTATGTTGTGCAGCCACCTGTGCTCTATGAATATGACTGGGTTGTTGTCCTTTACGCTTGCGATGAGAAGCCCTTTTGCATCATAGGCGTTGCTTGGCATCACGACTTTCAGCCCAGGCGCATGTGCCAGAATGGCTTGCAGGTTTTGCGAATGCTGGGCTCCCTGCCCCCAGCCCTGCCCTATTATTGCCCTTATGACCATTGGCACGCTCAGCCTGCCTCCAAACATGTAGTGCCATTTCGCTGCATTGTTTACAATCTGGTCCATGGCAAGGAGGATGAAGTCGAGCCTTTGGTGCACCATAATCGGCCTTAGGCCTTTCAGTGCTGCCCCTATGCACACCCCTGTGAGGCCGTTTTCCGATACCGGCATGTCAAGCACCCTGTTTTTGCCGTGCTTTTCCCGGAGCCCTGTTGTTGTGCCAAAGATGTGCTTCGGGTCAGGCACGCCTTCGCCTATTACGAACACAGAGCTGTCCATCTGCATGCACTGGTCTGTTGCTTCCAGCACTGCCTCTGCGTAGGTTATCTTTCTCTTCCTTTCATCTTTAGCAGCTTCAGCCGTTGTTTCCATTTTTTCCATTTCCATCAGCATTAGTCAGCGTAAAGGTTGTCTGCCAGGGTTTCCTTTGCAGGGAAAGGGCTCTCCTTTGCGAACCTGAATGCCTCGTTCACTTCTTTCTTTACAGTTTCGTCAATTGCCTCAAGCTCCTTTTCCGTTGAAACCCTTTTGCCGAGCAGGGTTTCCCTGAGTTTTTTGATTGGGTCTTTTTCCTTCCATTCTGCTATTTCCTGTGCTGTCCTGTAGCCGAGCTTTGAGTCATCGTTTGGGCCGACGTGCTCAAGCCACCTGTATGTTGCAAACTCAAGGAACGCCGGTCCGGCTCCTGACCGCGCATGCTCAACCGCTTTTTTCGCTGCTGTGTAGACTGCAATGGCGTCGTTGCCATCCGCTTTGAAAACTGCTATGCCCTGTGCTTTTGCGAGCTGCGTTATTTCGCGCTCAGGCTGCCTTTCCCTTATGTGCGTCTGGCTTGCGTAGAGGTTGTTTTCGCAGGCAAACAGCACAGGCAGCCTGTGCAGTGCTGCGAAGTTCGTTGCCTCGTGGAACGCCCCCCCCTCAACAGCCGAATCGCCAAAGAAAGCAACCGAAATTGCGTTCTTCTTTTGCATCCTCGCTGCGAGCGCAGCTCCTACAGCAACTGGTATCGTCCCTCCAACCAATGGAGTTGAGGCAACAAAATTTGCTGCCAGGTCAATCAGGTGCATTGAGCCTCCCCTGCCTTTTGCGCAGCCGGTTTCCTTTCCGTATAGTTCTGCAATCATGGCTTTCAGGCTGCCTCCCTTTGCAAGGTAATGGCCATGAGCCCTGTGGTTGGAGAATGCGCTGTCTTCACTCGTCAGGTTTTGGCACACGCCCGCAGGCACTGCCTCCTGGCCTATGCAGAGGTGCACCGGGCATCTCATTTCCTGCTCTGGGTAAAGCTCGGCTATCCTTTCCTCTGTTCTCCTTATCAGGAGCATCGAGCTGTAAAGTCCAAGAAGTATGTTATTGTCAGGCAGATTTTCCATTTTTTCATCATCAGCGTTTTCCATCGTTTTTCGGGGTTTCGTGGCAGCCGTTGCCTTTAAAAACTTTTTTGAGGTTTGGGGTTTTTGGAATATGGAATAAATTTAAATAATGCATGAGCCGCGCTGCAGCCAATGGGGTTTGTTCCGGTTTTCGTGTTTTTGGCATGCACCTGGGGCCTTGGGTTCTCTGTCCTGAGGCTCGCCAGGGCTGGGGAGCAGGATAGCTTTCTTGAGCGCAACGTCATGAGGATAGGCATAGGCCTGTCATCCTTTGTCGTGCTTGGAGTGATATTTAACGCTCTTGGAATCCCCCTGGACTACAGGGTTTTCCTTGTTTTTTCCGGGTTGATGCCCGCCTACGAGCTTCTGGTAAGGAAGGGCTTCAGGAAAACAAAGGCAACGCCATCAGCAAACTCGCAGGAAAAAACAGGCGGAAAGGCAGGCATGAAGCTGAAGCTATCTGACATCAACGCTGTTGTTGTCCTGGTGATATTTGCCGCAACACTCATCATGTATCTGTCAGGAGCGTTCAGGTACCCATATCTTGAGGATGACGACCCGTGGGGGCACGCGTCTGCTGTAAAGTACGTGTCTGTGGAGAAGACAGCCAATGACCCGGCTACGCTTGATTTCCATTACATGGACCCGTATCCTCCGGGCTATGACATGGTATTGGGCATTCTGAATCAGGTTTCGTCATCAACAGCATGGACACTGAAGTTCTTCAATGCGCTTTTCATCTCCCTTAGCATCATGTTCTTTTATTTCTTCACAAAGGAGTTCTTTGGCAACAGGAACAAGGCGCTCTTCGCGGCCTTTGTGCTTGCGTCAGTGCCTGCCTACCTGAGTCATTTCATATGGGCGCCTGCGCTTGCAATGGCTGTTTTTTCCCAGGCAATGTATTCGTTGGAGATGTTAAAGCATGACAGGAAGTGGTGGGCTGTTGCAGGCGTCTGCTTTGCAGCAATATTGCTCTCGCATCCAACCCATGCAGTCAAGCTGACAGGGCTTGTGCTGATATATGTTGGCGTGAAGGCTGTTGCCAACCTTACGTTCAGCACAAAATCTCTGCCTTTGCTGCTGCGTCAGCTGCAGCCGAGCCTCGGCAATTTTGCCGCAGTTGCTTTTGGTGTTTTCCTGTCCTTGTTCTGGTGGGCAGCCAAGTGGAAAGGCTTTTTCGGCGTGGCAAGGGGAAGCTTCAGGGCAGGGAGCGAGGCTGTAACAGGGGCTGTTGGAAGCTCAGGCAGCATGCTTGCAAAGCTCCTTTCGCTGCCGGCAAGAATCTTCAACGCAGAAAGCGGCACAGCAACAAGGGTCTATCTGCTGAGGGATTTCGCGGTTGTCCAGGGCAACAACATGATAAACAATCCCGTGGGGCTGGGCTTTTTTGCCTTCGTGCTGATGGTTGCAGGGATTGTTTCTGCTGCTTCAAAAATTGTAATGCATTTGCCAAAGAGGAAAGCCGCAATAGCTGCGGCAGCTGCGGCGGTTATAGTCCTGGCTGTGATTATAGCTTCAAACACTTATGAATACCAGACAAACCTGTACGAGACCGGGTCTAGGTTTGCACAGTTTCTGCAGTCGCCGCCAAGCTATGCAAGCGTGTTTCTCATGTCGCTGATGTTAAGCTCATTGGCGGTCGCTTTTGTTCTTTCAATTGCTGCCATAATTATTTTGAGGCGGAAATCCCACAGCCAAGGCGACCAAGGCGACCAGGAGAATCAGCAAAACTGGCAAAGCAGCCTTGTTATAGCAGCGATACTGCTGGGTTGGCTGCTTTTTACATTTTTGGGCGTGAACAGCCGGACGTTCAACCTGCCTGTGGGGCTTTTTGCATTCAGGTTCTGGATGATTTTTGCCATACCTGCTGCAATGCTGGCTGCCGAGGGGCTTTTTTCCATGCTGGGGCTGGTTAAGGCGCTGAAGCTTGATGCCGCAACAGCAACAACAGTGAAACTGGCAATAATAGCTGTTGTTGTCGCGGGAGTGCTTTTCACTTCTGCGAAGCAGAAGTATGACACAAACACTAGCTGCTGGCCATCCGGTGCGTTCTGGAGCGGGGAGTTTGTGCTTGAGCCAGGCTCTAACTGCCCGGTCCAGGCAGAGCTGCTGTCCTACCAGTGGCTGAAGACCCTGCCTGCAGGGACAAAGGTGTTTACTTTTTCCAACCCTGACCAGGTGATAGGGTTTGACAAGTACTCGTGCGGGTGGTGTGCGCCGGAATATGGCATGCGGCAGAGGTTCTACAATGTCACAGCATCAGAACTAAACAGCTTCATGGCCGAGAACAGTTACGAATACCTTATTCTGGGAGGAATTGAAGCCAGGAACTACGGTCTGAACAGGACAGTCCAGCTCATAAACGAGTTTGCTGAGTCAAGGCTCTTTACTGTTGCCTACAACGGCCAGTCAGCGGTGGTGTTCAGGACAGCATGAATAAGCTGTATAAGTTATCAAGATTGTTTGGAAACGACAGCTATGCAAAGCTGGCCCTGGCAGTTATAATAATAGGGGCTATAGTGAGGTTCTCTCTTGCAGCGCTTAGCCATCCTGCCGGTGACAGCTGCTGGCACCTTTCGGTTGCGAGGTTTATCGCCGAAAACGGCAGGATACCGCTTCTTGAGCCGTTCGGCATAACAGACAGGCAGGTGTTTACAGCCCCTCCCCTGTTTCACCTGATTGCTGCAGCTGTTTACAAGGTTTTCAGCCTGGTAAGCATACCTGCTGCCGAGCTAGCATACAAGCTCGTCTCTCCGCTATTCGGCGCATTAACGCTGCCTGTGGTTTTCCTGCTTGGCAGGAAGCTGTACAATCCAAAAATTGCGTTCTGGGCCACGTTCTTCCTGGCGTTCCTGCCGCTGCACATGAACTCCAGCGTTGTGTCGTTTGTTGATTCGCTCACCACTTTGCTTGCTGCTCTGGCTGTTTATTTCCTTGTTTCAAGAAGGGTGCTGGCCGCAGCCGTTTTCCTGGGCCTCGGCCTGGCTGCAAAGCAGACCATGATAGCCCTGGTGCCTGTGTTTTTCCTGGCCCTGGCAGTTTTTTACAGGAAAAACCTGAAAGCCCTCATAGCAAAGTCATTGGCCTCAGCGCTCATAGCCGCAGTGATAGGGCTGCCGTGGCTTATCAGGAATTACGTGCTGCTCAAAAATCCTGTCTGGCCTTTCCTTTACAAGCTGATAGGAGGCACAGTAGCTCCGGAAGTGGCGGAAGGGTTTTCAGCAGCCTACCTGTTCTCAGCTGGCCATGCCCTGAGGTTTTTCCTTGAGCTTATGGGAGCTCCTCTTGGAAGCCTCGGTGCTGTGGCATTTTTGAAGCTGCCGTTTGCTGGCGCAGTCAGTGTAATGCTTGCAGTATGGCTTGCGCTGGTGATTATTTTTTCCGTGCCTGTTATTGCCGGAGTCCTTGCCAGGGGTGTAAAGCACCGCTGGCTGCTTTATGCATGGATGGCGGCATTCCTGCTGGTAACCATGGTTTACATAATCAACGTAGGCATGGGGTCTGCAAGGTTTTTCCTTGCATCAGCGCCGGCACTCGCGATTATATGGGCAGTCGGGATTGACAGGATACTCGGCAAGGCAGGCAGCATTCAAGGCATTGAAGGGATGCGCAGGCTTAGTGTAACAGCACTTGTAATTATGGTGGTTGTAGGCAGTGTTGTTGCATTTGCTGCTGTTGAGGCTGCAAAAACAATTACCGGTGCCAATGAGTGGGCAAAGTACGAAGAGGACTTCAGCTGGATAAGGCAGAACACGCCCCAAAAAGCGCTCATAGGATACAGGGGGCAGTGCATGAGCTACAACGTGCACCGCTTCTCGAACTTCAAGCTCGACAAGGTTGACTACCTATGGGTAAACCAGGGCTTCAGGCTTGAGCCTATAAGCATTTTGGAGCCGCAACTGCTTGGGCAGGTTCAGGGTAATTTCACCAAGGTCTACGATAACAGCGCAACAGGGACCGTGATTTACAAGAGAAAATAGGCCTAATCTTTCCCGCCTTTCACGCTTCTCGCTATCCTGTCAAGCCATTCAATGATTTCGTAGCCGCTGTCAATGCCTGTGAGAGGCTTATTCCCGTTTCTGATGCAGCTGATGAAGTGCTCAACCTCGTTCCTCAAGGGCTCTTTGGCTGTGACTGGAGGCAAATGTTGGGATGGAAAGAGCCTTAGCTTCTCTTTCTCTTCAACATCGTCAAAGACAGCTACGGCCTTGTCACCGACTACGGTCATGAGCCGCGTCTTTTTGGCTCCAAACCACGTTGTTATCAGCGTTGCTGAAAGGCCGCTCTCAAACCTTACAGTGGCTGCTGTGAAATCGTCAAAGCCGCTTTTTGCGTCAGATTTCGCACCAGAAACAGCTATGCTTTTCCCGCCAGCCTCCACAATTTTTCCCGGGCTGAGCAGGAATTGGATTAGGGAAAGCTGGTGGGGTGCAGCATCCCAGAAGCTGCCAATGTCTTTCCTTACAGGGAAGCACATGTGCTCGCCAACAACGTATCTGGCCTTCCCCAGGCCTCCATCGCCTATCAGCTTTTTCAGGAAGCGGACATAGTCGTTGTAGACGTACTGGTGCCCAACCATAAAAGTTGAGCTGCCCTTCCTGACAATTGCCCTGAGCTGTTTTGCTTCCGCAAGGCTTGTGGCCATGGGCTTCTCGACAAGGACGTGCTTGCCATGCTCCAGCGCCTCAGCCACAAAAGCGAGGTGGGTTGATGGGGGGGTTGCGATGACAACGCAGTCAACATCCCTGTTCCTGAGTACAAGCGAGGCATTTGTGGTGGCAACTGCGGATTTGGGAATCGCATCCTTAATCCCGGCAAGCGACTCATTAGTCCTTGTGGCAACAGCTGAAAGAACAGCGTCAGGAATGCTTTGGAGAAGTTTGACATAGTTCCTGCCAAAATAGCCAACGCCAATCAAGCCAAAGCGCAGAGGTTTCATTTTGAGTCAGCCGGCGTTATCCCGCAGCCAGGCGGCTGTCCTCAGCAGCCCTGCTTTGAGGCTGACCTTGGGTGAATAGCCAACCTCATTCTTAATCTTGGAAAGGTCAGGGCATCTTCTCCTTGGCTCGTCCTGCGGATAGTTTGCAGGGTAGCTTATCAGCTTTACGTGGACTTTGTTGCTGAAGACCTCTCCGGCTATTGTTTCTGCAAGGGCAAGCATGTTGATTTCCTCAGCGTCATTGCCAACATTGTAGACCTGGCCAGCCCTCCCGAGGAGCAGGACCTTGAAAAAGCCTGTGACTGCATCTGTTATGTAGCAGAATGCCCTTGTCTGGTTGCCCTTGTCATAAACAGTCAGCTCCCTGCCCTGAAGTCCCAGGCTCAGCATTGTTGGTATTACCCTGTAATCCGTGCTTTTCATGCCGGGGCCGTAAACGTTAAACGGCCTGACAATCCTTGCCGGGGTTTTGTGGACGCTGTAATGGGCCATGCACATTGTTTCCCCCATGCGCTTTGATTCGTCATAGCAGGACCTCTCGCCGATTGAGGAAACATTGCCTTTGTACGTTTCCGGAGTTGGGATAAAGTTCGGGTCAGGGTCTCCGTAAATCTCGCTTGAGCTGAAGTACAGGAGGGCATTCACTTTTTTCTGCCCGGCCAGCTCAAGCGCGTTTTTAACCCCAAATATGGTTCCTTCTATTGTTTCTATGGGGTAGCGCTTGTAATATATGGGTGAGGCGACTCCTGCAGCACTGATTATGTAGTCTATGGGCTCCTCAATGGCAGCAGGAAATCTGACATCGTGCTTTACAAACTTTATGTGCTTGCTGTTGATTTCCTTCAGCATGTTGTTCCTGGAGTTCTGGCCTGTGATGTGGATGTCCAGGGAGATGACTTTGCACGGCTTCGCAAGAAACTTTCTGTTGAGGAGGTCAATTGTGGCAACAATGCAGCTGCCTATAAAGCCAGAGCCCCCTGTAATCAGGACAGTGCTTCCTTCGAGCATGCCAAGCATCCTGGCATCTTCCTTTATTGCCCCTGCAATTGTATCCAGGTCCTGCTCGACAATGCCATTGATAACCTGCGGCTCCGGAACAGGAATGATAAAGTTGCTGAAATCAGCGCACTTCTTCATTATCGGCTCGGCAAAGTTCCAGGCAAGTATGAGGATGTAGTCCGGCCTGTGCTTGTAAAGCTCGTCGAACGCAACAACAGGAATGTGCGTGCCCGGGGTGTGCATGCCCTGTTTCCACGGGCTGTCGTCAACAATGTAGTCAAGCACTTCGGGGCCAATCTGGAAATAATTGAGAAGCGTGTTGCCTTTTGCAGGTGCCCCATAGCCTACAATCTTCTTGCTCCTGGACTTCAGCTCTTTCAGCAGCTCTTTCAGTTTTACCTTGTTCTGCTCAATCTTCTTCGCGAACTCAGCGTACGTTGCCGCTTTTGAAAGGTGCCTGGCATCTTCCATTTCCGTGAACTTTCCCACAGATTCCTCAATCTTGTATGGGCCGCCGGATTTCTGGGCGAACACCCTGAGAGAGCCGCCATGGGTGTCTGTTTCAGAAACATCAAACACCTCCATGCCAAGGCGGTGCAGCAATTTTGAGGCTGTCTTTGCAGTGAAATACGAGAGGTGCTCATGATAGATTAGGTCAAACAGGTTTTTTTCCAGCAGCTCGTAAAGGTAGTAGACCTCAATGATAAAAACGCCGTCGTCAGCAAGAAGCTCCTTTACGCCGCTGACAAAGCCATCAAGGTCATCAACGTGGGAGAAGACGCTCGTTGCTGTTATGGCTTTTGCCTTGCCATACTTTCTGGCAATGTCCTTGGCAATTATGGGTGTGAAAAAAACAGGCAATGTCTCGATGCCGCTTTTGGTTGCCATTGCAGCTATCTTCTCTGCCGGGTCAATGCCCAGAACCTTCATTCCCTTCTCTTTGAACGGGCGAAGCAATACCCCGTCGTTGCTGCCAACATCAACTACAAGGGAACTTGGCTTCAGCTTGAAGCGCTTAATAACCGTGTCTGCGAGGTCCCTGAAATGCTGCACAAAGACCGGGGAGGTTGAGGAAACGTAAACATAATCCCTGAAGAGGAGCTCTGGGGAAACAACGCTGGTAAGCTGGACAAAGCCGCAGTCGCTGCAGAAGGAAAGCCCAAGGGGGAAAAACTGCTCACTATCAGTCGGGCTCTTGATGAAGGCGTTGGCAGGCGGGGTGGAGCCCAAAGACAGCACATTAGCCAGCTTCCTGCCTGTGCATACCCTGCAGAATGTTTTTTCCTGTACAGATTCAGCCATAAAAAACACCAGACCTTGCCAATTGCGTATTGCGCGTTATAGCGTGCTATATCAGCCTTACCCTGACAGTGTCTTCCTCATAAGCCCGCTGCGACCTTGACTCGGTGGCGAGAGCCAGAAAAACAGAGTCCTCAACGAACCTCATGGCATGCACAGTCATGGGATGGCTTAGGACCATGTCGCCGGCCTCAATCACCACTGACTCCTTCTTGCCCTTGAGATTTCCATTGCTGTCAACCGGCTGCTCGGTGTACTCCATTTTGCCTGACAGGAGGTATGCGTAATGCCAGTCCTTCTTGTGGTAGTGGTTTGCGCGGACAGAGCCTTTCCTGCAGGTTATGAGCAGCACGCTTCTTATCACGGTTTTGCCGTCATCCAGTATTTTGGAAATTTCCCCCCTTTCGTCAGCAAACTCAGGCCTGATTCTGAACACTTCCAACGCAGCTCACCGAATCTGGCAGAAAAGCAGGGCGTATTTAAAGTTTTGCGAATTTAAGGCTCTGTCCTGAATCTTCAGTTTTGCGTGCTGCCGTGGTGTTTAGCAACACTCCCTTTCTCCCTCCTTCGCCTAAGCGTGGAGGGAGGAAAGTGACCTTGCGTAGCAAGGCACGGTAGCTAAAACGACTTTTAGGACAGAGTCCGAATCTAATCGAAGAATCTATATTTCAGCAGGTACCAGATGCTGATTAAGCCGTCCTTCATGCCGATTTTCTTTCCTGCGCCATACCCTCGGTGGCGGAAGTGGATGGGGACTTCAACAAACACCTTTCCCTTCTTTTTCAGCTTAATCATCATTTCAAGGTCAAAAACAAAGCGGTTGGCCTTCATGCTGACTTCTTTTAAGTCGCTGAGCCGCATGAGCTTGTAGCACGGGTAAATGTCGGTCAGGTTATGGCTGAAGAGGAAATTCCAAAGCCACTTTATGGCCATGTTGCCGACGTAGTTCATGAAAAGGACGTTCTTTCTTTTGCCGAAAAGGTGCTGCTTCCTGCCCAGGAAGCGGGAGCCTATGACGACATCGGCAAGGCCTGATTCCATCAGTGGCAGCATATACCTGAAATCAGCAGGCTCGTATTCCAAATCGGCATCGTGGAAGACAATGTAATCGCCAGTGGCATGCTTTATGCCTTCTTTCAGGGCTGCGCCCTTGCCCGTGTTTCTTTGCAGAAAAACAGCCTTGACCCCATGAATTTTCCTTATCAGGTCAGAAGTCCCGTCACTGGAGCCATCGTCAACGACAATTATTTCCCTGCCGTAATCGCCTATGTCAACCCCTTTGGTGTGCTCGACTGCCTCAACAATGGTGTTCCTTTCATTGTATGCGGGAATGACTATGGACAATTTTTTTTGCGATTCTGCCATTGGAAGCCAGCCGCAGACCGAGATTTATAAAGTTTACTTCAGCCTCAACATGTTCAAAGCATTAAGTTTATAAAAACTTCAGGCTGCACGTGCAGGAATGGGAAAAGTCAAACTGGCAGCTGCCCTGCTGTGGATGATAGCAATATTTCTGGCATACTACTGGCTGAAAACATCTGAAATAATAGCCTTTTATCTGGGGGGATAAGCGTGGCTCTGCTGGTTATGGCCCTAAGCCTTCTGATGCTTGCTGTCTTTCTCACGGTAGCTTTTGCCTCTGGCCGGAAGCTGCTTGCATTGTTCCGGGCCGATTTCAATTTTAGCAAGGCCGAGGAATTCTTAATCAGCGTTGCCCTGGGGGCAGGGCTCCTGATGAACGCCACAATCCTGCTCGGAGTTTTTAAGGTTCTGTACAAGGAAGCCTACATCTTAATAGCTCTGGCAGTTTTGGTGCTGTGCTTCAGGGAGGTAAGGCGCCTCTGGCAGCTGGCAATGTCTTTTGCCATTCATTTGAGGCAGGTGCTGAAGCCAATGAAGCCAAGCGTTGCAGGGTTCCTGACATTGTCCTTCCTGTTCTTTGCGCTGATAAACTTCATACCTGCACTGACTCCTGCTTACGAGTTTGACTCGATGGGTTACCACATGGCGTTTGCAAAGGTGTATGCCGGCAGCCACAGCCTTGTTTACCAGCCAAGCCAGTTCTACAGCACCATGCCGCAGGGCATGACCATGCTTTATACGATATCAGAGCTTTTCTCAGCGCCAAACCTTTCCCCTCTCATAGCTTACTCGTTCGGCATCCTTGCAAGCCTTGCCATATATGCGCTTGTCAGGAAAAACCATTCGGAAACAGCGGCAACAGCAGGGGCGCTGCTGTTTTTCACAATGCCTGCCGTGATTGAAAGGCTGCCGCAAACAATGGTTGACATAAGCGTTGCATACTTCTTCCTGGCTGCAGTAATTGTCCTTTTCAAGTATGCCAGCGAAACCGATAACCGGAAGAGAATTCTGCTGGTGCTGCTGTGCGGCGCGCTGGTGGGGTTAGCAGCATCCATAAAGCTTACAGGCTTTTTTGTGGCTGCTGCCTTTGTTATTGGAATGGTGCTGTCACGACTCCTGTACGGGAAGGAAGTCGGATTAAAAGAAAAATCAATCCGAACAGCTGTTGAAATTGCCGTATTCCTTGCTGTTGTGCTGCTGCTTGCAACCCCCTGGCTTGTAAGAAGCTATGCTTACACAGGCAACCCGGTTTACCCCCTGGCTTACGGCGTCTTCGGAGGGAAGTACCTTTTGCCCTCGCTTGGCACAGCGTATGAAACATATCACAGCAATGTCGGCCTTGATAAAAGCATTGCCAGCGTACTTCTTGTGCTTTGGAACATGACATTCAGAAGCGCGGCATTCGGCACAGTAATAGGCATCACGCCGTTTTTGATGATGCTCCTGCCTCTGGCAGCCCTGTTTTTCAAAGACATTGTGGACTTTAAGAAGTGGCTTGTGCTGTTTGCTATGGGTGCAGCCGTAATCATGATAACCTTTTTTGTTCACCCTGTGCTTAGGTACATGTTTGCCGGGCTTGCGCTTCTGAGCGCAGCGGCCGCATTAACGATGGAACCTATGCTGAGGCACAGGCTGCTAAAGGCAGCAATAGTCCTTATGCTTGCCTTCTCGCTTGCGTTCAGCGCAGCCATATGGTATGGCATAAACGCAAAAAGCGTTTTATACATCGTTTCTGGGGAGAGCGAAAGCCAGTACTACGGGAAGCTTACCGACCACAACGCCTATGGCGCAGCAGCATGGATAGCTTCCAACACACAGCCGGATGCAGTGGTGCTCCTGTTCAACGAGCCAAGAGGATACTTCCTTGACAGGGCGTATGTGGTCAGCTCGCCCTTCCAAAACTATATAGACTATTGGAGCATGAATGGCAGCGAAGGGCTGCTGGCAAGGCTGGAGGAGCTCAGGATAAGCCACATACTAATAAACGATGCGCTGCCTGACACGTACGGCAAGGCAGCCAACGGCACTCACGCCATTGAGCTCATGCGCAATCTCACAGAGGATGCTGGCAAGTCAGTGCAGGTTTACAATAAAAGCAATGTCAGGGTGTACGAGCTGAAATAAAATGAACGCAATAGCCATTTTCCTCATGCTTCTGTTCACTGTGTTCTCAACAGCTGGCCAGTACTTCTACAAGCTTGGCGCAAGCTCACTGAGCCTTGAGCCTCTGGCTCTTATCACGAACTACCCTGTCATTATTGGCTTGTTTTTTTACTTTGTTGCGGCAGTGCTGCTCACGTATGCTTTGAAGAAGGCCGAGCTTTCAGTGGTTTATCCTTTTATAGGCATGGGCTATGTCTGGGTTGCTTTGCTGGCGTTCTTCTTTTTCGGCGAGCAGCTCATGCTGGTTAACTGGCTGGGCATCGGCCTTATAGTGGCTGGCGTCAGCTTTGTCGGTTATGGTGCTGAGCATGGTTAGCGAGCTTATCGTTGCAGGGATTGTGGCTGGCTTTACAGTTGTTGCGGCTTTTGGCGCCCTCTTTTTCAAGAGGGGCTCTGCAAAATTTGCATTGTCGCTTAATCCCCTGAAGCTTGCAGCCGGCATCCTGGGTAACACAAACCTCCTCATTGGCGTTTTTCTTTACGCAGCGCCCACCCCCGTTTACCTCTGGGCGCTGAAGAATGCAGACCTCTCGTTGATTTACCCTGTCAACTCGCTTACCTACATCTGGGTTTCCCTGCTTTCTGTCAGGTTTCTTGGCGAGAGGATGAACAGGTTCAAGTGGCTCGGCGTTGCCTGCATAGTCCTTGGCGTAAGCATTCTGGCTTATTCGGCTGTTTGAATCAGAACTACTTCAGCCTTAATTCATGCATTCTTTTTATGTTGTGGTACATTGGGTTGTTCAGCGGGTCCTTGAGCAGACCTTTCCTGAATGCATCCGTGAGGGTTTCGATGGCATCCTCAACAGTGTATCGGGCAGTGAAGCCGAGAGCCTTCAGTATCTTGTCTGAGTTTATGTGGTAGGACCTGTTGTCGTTGGTTGGCACAACTTCAAGCTCTACCTCTTTGCCGAGCGCCTTCTCAACAACCTTCTTTGCAAGCATCGCTATCTCTGTTACCTTCATGTTCTGGTAGCCCACGTTAAAGGTCTGGTGCCTCAGTTTTTCCCATGGAGCTGCAAGCAAAAGCTCGTATGCCCTTACCATGTCTTTGATGTTTATGTTGGGCCTTAGCTGGCTTCCGCCAAATATCTTTATCTTTCTGTTAACAAGGGCGTTTATCGTAAGTATGTTGACCACAAGGTCCAGCCTGAGCCTTGGCGCATACCCGCACACTGTTGCCGGCCTTATCGTTACCCACTCAATGTCTTCCCCTTCCTCTTTCAGCACCTTCTCGCAGTCTGCCTTGTATTTTGAGTAGTCGGTCAGGGGCTCCAGCATGGCTTCTTCAACCACGTTCTTCTCTGATTTCAGTCCGTAAACGCTGGAAGTGCTTGCATAAATCAGCCTTTTGGCTCTGTTAACCCTTGCTGCCTCAACTACGTTATAGAATGCGTCGAAGTTGATTGACTTTCCAAGTTCAGGATTGAGCTCGAAGCTTGGGTCGTTGGAGATGCACGCGAGGTGGATTATTGCATCACAATCTTTTGCTGCCGCCACTATTTTTTCTTTTTCCCTTATGTCGCCTTTTATCTCGGTCAGCTTTTTGTCTTTAATGCCCTTAAACACATCGCCGTAGATGTAGAGGTCGTAAACAACAACCTCATAGCCTTTTGCCAGGAGGCTTGGCACGAGCGCTGAGCCGACGTAGCCGGCACCGCCAGTGATGAATACTTTTTTTATGCCAGCATGGTTAATGTTTACCACCTTTCTCCTTTCCCAGGTACTCGAACCATTTTTCGGTTGCCTGCCCGATTGATTTTTCGTCCCAAAGCGGAGCAGCTTTCCAGTAATCAATGTTGTCAATCATAATCTTCACCCCTTCTTCAAATGAAACCTCAGGCTTCCACTTGAGCAGCTTTGTTGCCTTTGCTATGTCCGCGTGGGTGCTTTCAGGCTCACCCGGCCGTTTTGGAATGTGCATAGTCTTCCCGTCTTTTCCGCCTATGAGCTTTGCCAGGTAGTTCACTGACTGGGGTTTGCCTGTGCCTATGTTGATTATCTCCCCAACCACATCGGATTCTGCAGCAATCAGCGTGGCTTTTGCAACGTCAGTTACGAATGTGAAGTCCCTTGTCTGGGTTCCGTCTCCGACTATTGTCAGGGGCTTGCCGTGAAGCTTTTGCGCGAGGAACACTTTGAACACTGCCCCGTATGTGTCGTTTGTCCTCGCCCTTGTCCCATACACGTTAAAGTACCTCAATGATATTACGGGGAGGCCGTAGAGCCTGTGCCAGAACATCGTGCAAAGCTCTCCAACGTACTTTGTGAACGCGTAAGGGTATTGCGGCCTTATCTCAGCAGTCTCGGGCGTAGGGTACTGGTCCGGTATGCCGTAGCATGACGACGACGCGGCATATATGAATTTTCTGGCGCCGTATTTTCTTGAAGCTTCCAGCGCCCGTATTGTGCCTGTGACGTTTGCCTCGTGGTACTTCAGGGGCTGTTCAATGGAAGGCACTATGTCTGCGAGCGCTGCCATGTGGAAGACGTAGGTTGCGTCCTTGAATGTTGAGTCGTTAAACTCCTTTGCGAGGTCTATCCTGTGGAACTCGTAGTCCGGATTGCCTTTGAACAGGTCGATGTTGTCCTGCTGGCCGTTGGACATGTCGTCTATGGCAATGACGTGGAAGCCCTTGCTGAGCAGCAGCTCCACCATGTGTGAGCCGATAAAGCCTGCGCCTCCTGTGACAACAGCTCTCTTTTTGTCCTTCTTCATAGGATTAGGATAACTGCGGGCTTTCTTAAAATTTTCCATTACTGTCTGCCGTGCTGGGAAGATTCAGAATGTTCCTGTATCTTCTTCTGGAGGTAGTAAGTTACCAGGTGGTGCAGCATGTCGTGGCAGTCTTCAACCCTGCCGTAGTTGTTTGATCTGACGTGGACATGGTGGTCAACTATGTTTTTCAGTTTCCCGCCGTCAAAGCCGAGGAAGGCTATTGTTTTTGCCTTGAATTTTTTTGCCAGCTCGACTGCCTTAATGACGTTTGGCGAGTTGCCGCTGCCGGTCAGCGCAATAACAACATCCCCTTCATTCACGTAGTGGTTGAGCTGCTGCGAGAAAACGTCGTCGTAGGAAAGGTCGTTTGCGAATGCCGTCATAGTTGCAACGTTGTCTGTCAGGGACATGACCCTGAAGCGCTTTTCCAGGTGGTCGTAGACCCTCTGGAGCGTGCCTTTTGCTATGTCGCAGGCGAAATGCGATGCTGTTGCCGCGCTTCCTCCATTTCCGAATATGAATATCTGCTTGTCGTTCTTCCACGCATCGAAAAGCACGTCAACTACCTTCGTCACGTCTTCGGGCTTTATTGTGTCTATTTCTTTTTTCAGCTGTTCGATGTATGCTTTGACGAATTCAACCATTTTTTGTCAGGCAGCCGGCAGAAAAGGTGCATATAAAAATTTTGTCATAGCCTTAGCCGCTGCGCTTTTCTGCTCGTTTCTTCCCAGTTTACCAGTGGTGCCATGAAGTCAGAGTGGCAGTGTGTTGCCAGTGAAGGCATGCTTCCAACCAGCTTCCTTTTTGGGGTGGCGAACCAGAATTGCTTTATTCCCTGCACAAAATGCCAGGCGTTCTGCTCCCAGTTTGGGTAGAGGTAGCCTAAGAAAAGCACAGCATTGACCAGTTTCCTGAAAGTGCCATCCCGCTTTTCAACCCCCAAGCTGAAGAGCCAGAACTTCCACCAGTCCTTCATGAATGCCTCTGTCCTTCCTCCCCAGGTCATTGTTGCTGAGGAGACTGTGCGCCAGTGGTTGTATTTGCCAACATAAACCCGTGCCTCTTTCATGCCTTCTGTGCGTATGTTCGCATACCTGTCCGGGTGGTCGTAAAGGGTTGCGTAGTCTGCATTTTTCATGGTGTTTAAGGCGTCAAGCATTGAGACGAAGGCGTTGTCAAGGTAAAGGTAGTCGTCCTCCCCGAAGTAGATATAGCCTGTGTCCTGCTTCCTTGCAAGCCCGTATATGAACCTGCATGACTCGATGTTTCCCTTGCCTCCTGTGTCGAAAATCTTGCCGTATTTTTTCATTAGCGCGAGCCTGTCTTGCGGAATGGGTGAGTCGTTGCAGAAATAGAACGTTTTTTTGCACTCATTGCTGCTTAGCCTGTTTGCGGCGTTAAGGAAGCTTTTGAGGCAGGCAAGCTTCGAGAAGTATGGCGGCCTTTTCTTCCTCAGCATCTGCTCCCTGCTTTCATCTCCTACTGAGCGGTAAATGAATGTTATCGATTGCATCCAGGCATGCAAGCTGGCTGCTGTTAAATATCTTTCGTTGCCATGCGATAGCACGCGACAGAAACATTTAAAAACCTTCTGCCAGCAGCTCCTTTCCTGTATGGCGAAGTTTAGGGTTCTGATTACGGGGGGAGCGGGCTTTATAGGCCATCATCTGGTTGAGGGAGTTCTGAAGGAAACAGATTGGGAAATCGTAATCATGGACCGGCTGGATGTTTCCGGAAGCCTGGAAAGGTTAAGGGATATATCCATCTGGGAAAGGGAAAAGCACCGGGTCAAGTTTATCTGGTGGGACTTAAAAGCGCCTGTTAACCAGATTGCAGCAAACCAGATAGGCAAGCTGGATTATATCTGGCATCTTGCTGCTTCAAGCCATGTAGATCGCAGCATTCAGGACCCATTGTCATTTGTAATGGACAACGTTGTTGGAACGTGCAATATCCTGAACTTTGCCAGGGAAATTAAGGGCTTAAAGCTGTTCATTTACTTCTCCACTGATGAAGTTTTCGGGCCTGCTCCGGAAGGGGTTCTCTATAAGGAATGGGACAGGTACAAGTCAGGAAACCCTTATGCTGCCACCAAGGCAGGGGCAGAGGAATTATGCGTGGCATTTGAAAACACCTATAAGCTTCCGATTATTGTGACCCATACTATGAATTGTTTTGGAGAGCGCCAGCATCCCGAAAAGTTTATCCCGATGTGCATCAGGAAAATCCTGAATGGCGAAACCGTGACAATCCATTCGGATAAAACCAAAACAAAGTCCGGCTCAAGGTTCTATATACATGCCAGAAATGTTGGCGAGGCATTGCTGTTCCTTACCAAAAAATGCCAAATCGGGGAGAAATACAACCTGGTTGGGGAAAGGGAAGTTTCAAATCTTGATTTGGCGAAGTTTATAGCCAAGGTAGTCGGGAAAGAGCTGAAGTATGAGATGGTGGATTTTCATTCTTCCAGGCCCGGGCATGATTTAAGGTATGCGTTGGATGGCACAAAATTAAAGGAACTGGGCTTTGAATATCCTAAAACGTTTGAAGAATCCATGGCAAAAACAGTTAAGTGGACCTTGGAACACAAGGAATGGCTTTAAACAAGTGTGCAATTCTCTGATGTATTACTTTCTTCCCGTTATTCTTCCAAGCATAGTTTTTGTAAGGTTCAGCTCATCCTTCCCTATGCCTTTCAGCATTGCGAGCACTGAGAAGTAGGCTGCCGCTGCGATTGGCACAACCATCAGGAGATGAAGCTGCTTAAGCGAGGTTATCACAGCTGCCATTGCTGCGGCAGCTATTAGCGGCTTGTACAGGAGCCTTGGAAGGCTGAGGCCGTAGCCGTTTTTCGTGCAGTAATAGTAAAGCATCACTACAGCAATAAGCTGTGTTGCGACTGCTGCTGCCGCTGCTCCGATGTAGCTGTACTTCGGTATCAGGAAAAGGTTTAGCGCGATGTTCACGCCAGCATACGCTGCTGTGACTCCTGTGAATATGTGCTGTTTGTTGATTGCGTTCATCAGGAAGCCCATGAGGTAGTGCAGGAATATGAGAGCCTCAGCCCAGATAAGGAGCCTCAGGACAGTAATTGATGCCGTGAAGCCGGGGCCGTAAAAAAGAAGTATGACCCTGTCCGCAATGAGGGTGAGGCCTATGGCAGAGGGTATTGCTGCAACAAGTAAGTAGTAGAATGTTTTTTCATACAGCGCCTTAACAGACCCTTTTGCCTGGGCGTGCAGCCTGCTCATCGTGGGAAATGATGCAGTGACTATGACCAGGGGTATGAGCCTCAGCGCTTCTGTTATCTTGTAGGCTGCGCCATACCACCCTGTTGCGGCGAATCCCTGCATGGCGCTGAGCATTATCGTGTCTGCCCTTTGGTAAACCATTCTCAGGAAGCCCGCTGCCCAGAACTGCATTGAGTTTCTGACTATGTGCAGCACAACTGCCTTGTCAAACCTTGGCGCGAAGCTGAAGAACTTTTTCCTGACAATGTATGCGTTCGTGGCGAATGCCGCAAGCTGTGAAACTATGTATGCGAGTATAACGTACTTGAGGCCGTATCCTGAAACCAGCAGCCAGAGTCCTGCGCCTGTGAACAGCAGCCTTTCGAAAATCAGCAGCCCGGAATAGTACGAGCCTTTCTCATGTGACATGAAAACGCTCCTGAACGGCTCTGTCGCGAAGTTCAGCGCCATGCCCACTGTTGCCATGACTGTTATTAGGAGTGTTTCAGGCGTTATGAAATTCAGGAAGAACGCCGCTGTTGCCGCTAATGTGCCTATGGCGAGTGCAAGCGGCGCCATCATGAGGCGCAGCCCCAGCACGTTGCTCAGGTAAGAGCTTGCCAGTGCCCTGTTCTTGGCCATCTCCCTGTTGATGTACATCGGTATGCCAAGGTCGATAAAGTTCAGTATGAGGTCTATGAATGCAAATGCGAAGGCGTAGGCGCCCAGCCCGATATTGCCAAGGTATCGCGCTATTGCAAATACTAACAGAAGAGAAAGGGCTCTGGTTGTTACCTCTCCCACGAACAGGAAGCCGGTATTGCCAATTACTATTTCGGAGTCTGTCCTGTGTTGCTCAGCCATTTTTATCGCTGTTTTCCGTTTTCTTTTTCCTGCCATTCAGCTTTATTTCCTTTTTTGCATTTTTGGCCAATGTTTCTTTTACGCACAGCAGCTGGAAGGCGTATTCCGGATGGTTTCCTGTGAACAGCTGCGTTAAGTCTGAAAGCAGGCTCCAGGCAAATTTAGGCTTTAGCCTTATCGCAGCATAAGCCCCCCTTAGGGGTTTCCAGCCGTTGATGCCTGTGACTTTGTAGCCAAGCCTTTTCATCTCTTCTGCGTTCCATCCTGACTTGTGAAGCTGCCACGGGTTGCTCTCAAACTCGCCTTGCGGCAGGAAGCCGTTTGGCGTGAACACAATCACTTTTTCCCTTGCAATTTTTTCCATCATTGCCAAAAGCCTTAGTCCCTCCTCTTTGGTTAGGTGCTCTATGGCGTCTGAGGCAAGCACGCAGTCGAAAGAGTTCGGCTTGAATTTTCTTCCTATTTCGAGTATGTCCATCTTATAATACCTGTCGTGTATGCCTTCTGCCTTGCTTTTCCTGATGCTTGGCTCAAACGCGTCCACGCCAACGCAGTATGGTTTATTGGAGAAATGCCTGACTGGTGAGTTCTCCCCGCAGCCAACATCAAGCAGTGTATAGGCGGCATTCGGCCGCCTATACGCATCGGCTTTTGCCGATGCTGTTTTGCAGCCTCCAACTGCTTTTTCAAGCTCTTTTGGGTAGTCCGGGAATATTTTCCTGTATATCGACTTAGCGATGCTGTTGTGCAGGTTTACCATGGCATCTTTCCGGAAAGGCTTTTCCTGTACATAATGCCTTGAATAAAGCCCAAAATTGCGGCTTTCGCGGCTGCGCTGTCCCTCTTCAGCAGCTTGTACGCTACAAGGGCTGCCAGCTCTGCAAGGTAAAAGGCGGCGAAGCTTGGCCAATGGCACCATCTTGCATTCTTCCGCATGAATATTAGCCTGTTTCTCATATTTTGCCTTATCATGAGCGGGCTCCCCTTCCTGATTGATGCGGACACCTTATGCCATATTTTTGAGGCTGGCACGACTTTTATGCCGTAGCCCTGCCTTTTTGCCCTTGTGCAGAAGTCAGCCTCTTCATAGTAGAGGAAGAAGTATGCGTCCAGGACTCCGATTTTTTCAAATACTTCCCTTCTCACAAGCATTGCGCATCCTGAGCCGTAATCTGTATCTGTGACTTCTTTGAACTGGCCTTTGTCAATCTCGTTGAGGTGCTGGTGCCTTGCATCCCCATGCCAGAAGTTGAACGAAGCTCCGGCATACCAGACCCTTTTTGGCTCGTCATAATAGTATATTAGCGGCGACACTATGCCTGCCCGCTTGTCCCTTTCAGCTTCGGCAACGAGGTGGCCGAGGAACTCCTGATGGACTACAGTGTCATTGTTCAGCAGCAGGATATAGTCTGCCTTATCCTCAAGCGCGCGCCTTATCCCGACGTTGTTGCCTTCTGCGAAGCCGAGGTTTTTGCTGTTCTCTATCAGCGTGAAGCTAAAGCCTTTTTTCCTGAGCGCCTTCAGCTTTGGCGCATCATTTGCCGAGCCGTTGTCAACCACAACAATTTTGAAATTTTGGTAGCTTATCTTTTCCAGCGACTCAAGGCAGTCTTTTGTCAGATCGTAGTTGTTCCAGTTCAGCAGAATTATGCTGACAAGCGGCTTTCGCATCATGCCAATAAAAATTTCGGCTTGTTTTTAATGCTTTCCTTGATACTGTCAAGACCCGATTAGGGCCCTGATGAGGGTTCCCGGTATCTCTGAAAGGGGCACTTTTGATGTGACCTCCTTCAGCATTACAGCGAGCATGTTCACGAAGTTAGCAGCCACAAGTATGGCTACTGCCGCATAGACCGGCTTCATCCCGGCTTTTATCCTTGCAATCCTGATGAGCTCTGCTGTTCCAAGGGCGAAGAAGACACTCATCCCAAGCAAAAATCTCAGCCCGTAGCCGTTTAGCCATGC
This sequence comes from Candidatus Woesearchaeota archaeon, assembly GCA_016180085.1. GTDB lineage: Archaea > Nanobdellota > Nanobdellia > Woesearchaeales > UBA10216 > UBA10216. Next base: position 117,162 of record JACPBX010000003.1, read on the forward strand.
CGACCAGCTCGTGGTCAGCAACAGCTGTGCTGCAACAGGCACGAGGAAGTACCATGCCGCTCCCTTTATCCTTTTTGCAAACAGGAACAGCCCCACCATTGAGAGCGGCAGGAGAGGCACCCTCCACAGGCCTGCCTCTGTCGAAAGCAACAGTGGCAGCAGCTGCGGAGCTGTCCACTGGTAGAAATTGTATTTGACTGAGCTGGCGTAGGTGTTCACAATGTAGCTTCCGTACATTTCTTTCCACAGGAGCATCTGCGGGAAGATCATTCCAAGGAAGCCAATGCCAAGCAGGCCAGAGTTAATGACGGTTTTCCTTAAGTTGGCAAAGCTGAGTTTTCCCGCCAGGCTTTTGAGCAGCTCGAGTCCGGGCAAAAACCCTATCAGCGCGTCCTGCTGCCTGATAAGGTAAACAAGCCCAAGGAGCACTCCAAGAAGCAGCCATTGCAGCTTTGTCCTTTTCCCCAGCCCCAGCGTGGTGTACCAGATGTACACAAACAATGTGACTGTAAGCATTGAGTTGATGTGTGACATGCTTGGCTCAATGCTCTGGTACCAGAAAAAGGCTGTTCCGTACCAAACCGCGACAGTGGCAAGCAGGGCTGTTTTTTTCTCGAACCATTTTCTGCATAGCTTGTAAATCAGCAATGCCCCCAGAAGCCCGTAAACAAGGCTTGCAATGCCAATGCCCGCCTCATACAGGAAGCCAAAGCCATCTGCCCTTACATGGAGTCCGGCAATGTTCAAAAGCAGCGCAAGCGCATGCGCGGCCAAAAAGAAGGGGGCCCACATTATGGCATTTCCTATCAGGTAAATATTCTCCAGGTAACCTTTTTTTGTTTTCACTGATGGAATATTCTCAACCCTCTGGATGGCTGAGAACTTGCTGTAAGTGGTGTTATAATAAGTCCATTCGTTAGTGAAATTGATGTCCTTGTCAATTACCATTGACCTCAGGTATGAGTAATAGCCCCTGCCGTCATTATATACGACAAACCCCGTTACCATATAATGAAGAATCATTATCACAGCAACAGGCACCAAAAACACCAGCATAAGCTTGGTTTCAGCGCTTATTCTCCCCATGCGCATGAACACCTCCGGATTATTTAAAAAGTTTTTTCTCACAGAAAGATATTTAAACAATCTGTCAGAGGCTTTTTTATCATGAAGCTGTCAATTATTATGCCGGTTTATAACGAAGCCCGCTATATAGATAAAATCCTTGCCAAGATTTTTTCAGTGGAGCTCGGTAATGTGGAAAAGGAAATAATAGTTGTTGACGATTTTTCAACTGATGGCAGCCGCGAAAAGCTTGCAGAACTTGCCAAAGCCAAGCATGAGGACGTGAGGGTTGTTCTTCATGACAGGAACAAAGGCAAGGGCAGTGCCCTGAGGACAGGGCTGGCTTATTCTACCGGCGATATTGTGCTTTTTCAGGATGCTGACCTTGAATATGACCCCCAGGATTATGAAAAGCTCATTCAGCCCATTATTGAAAACCGCGCTGATGTTGTTTACGGCTCGCGTTTCCTTGGCTCGACATGGCGCAATAAGCTTGCGTTGCCAACCCACTTTTTGGGAAACAAGATTTTAAGCCTTCTCACAACCCTCTTTTACCGGAAGTGGATCAGTGACATGGAAACAGGGTATAAGGTTTTCAGGAGCAGCGTTATAAAGGGCCTTAGCCTGACTGCCCGGCGTTTTGAGATTGAGCCGGAGATAACTGCAAAGCTTTTAAAAAAGAACGTCAGGCTGTGTGAAGTGCCGGTTAGCTATTCTGCCCGCAAGTTTAGCGAGGGAAAGAAGATTACGTGGAAGGATGGCGTTAAGGCTGCATGGTGGCTGGTGAAGTGCAGGTTTAAGGGTTGAGGTGCTGGGGTCTTCTGCAAATGGCAACGCGTTACTCTGACGCAGGGTATGAAATCATTGACTGCATACACGTGGCTCAGCGCTTTGTCAGCTGGATGTACGCCGTGGTAAGGCCCCATCTTTACGGGAACATCCTGGAAATAGGTTCGGGAAGAGGCACATACTCTGAGAGGCTTACAAGGGATTTTCCCGGCAGTAAGCTGATTTTTTCCGACATAGATCCCGATTATGTCAGGCAGTTAAGGCAAAAGTTCCGGTCAAACAAGGATGTGACTGTGCTTCTGCTTGACATGGGGAAGCCCGCTGATTACGGGAAAATCCGCCAGAGGGTCGACTCTGTTTTCGCTTTAAACGTCCTTGAGCATATTAAAGACGATGTCGCAGCTTTGAAGCACATTTATGGCATTCTGCCAAAAAACGGCAGATGCGTTATCTTAGTCCCAGCCCATAAGATGCTTTACAACACAATTGATGTTGCACTCCGCCACTACCGCCGTTATTCGAAAAGAGAGGTCGTGGAAAAGGCGAAGCTGGCGAATTTCCGTATCAGGCACTTGTCCTATTTCAATTTCGTGGCAGTGCTTGGCTGGTTTGTTAATGGCAATCTGATGAGGAAAAAAGTTTTCAGCTATACCGGCATGCAAACGCTTAATGCCCTGGTCCCTGTGCTGCAGTTCATTGAAAAGCACATTTTGAGGAATAGCTTCGGGATTTCCATACTTGCCGTGCTTGAAAAGCCTGGCGATTAAGTTGGGGAGGATTCTTCTGCAAGATCATCTGCAATTTTCTCTGCCAGTTCCGCCTTCCTTCTTTTTTCCTCTTCAATCACGCCATGGGTCTCGTAATATTCCTGCAGCGTTTCATCGTAAATTTCAGCATGCCTTTTTGCGATTTTTTCAAGGTTGGCATCCTGCCGGTATTTTTCCACTCCTCTCTGGTAAATGCCGTAGCTGCTGTGCACCTTCCTTATCCCGGCTGCTATCGCTTTTGGGCTGCGTGGCTCAACAACAACCCCGCATCTGAACTCTTTCACTATTTCTGCAAGTGCGCCTACGTCACTAACCACAACCGGTATTCCATAGGCAAACGCATTATGCAGTGTTCCTGACTGGTAAGGCGCCCAGATATAGGGGAAAACCATTATGTCTGCCTTATCAAGGTATTTCAGTTTCTCATTTTCAGGCACCCACCTTATGTCGAGCCTTACATTGCCCAGCTTGTTCTCTGAAGCGCTTTCCCTCAGCAGATTTTCGTAGTCTGCCGTTACTGCCTTTCCTGCAATAGTAAGGTTGAAGCCTGGCAGCTCATTCATCGCCCTTATGAGGTATTCAGCTCCCTTGCCGTGGCTGAGCATTCCGAATAGCAGAATGTTTTTGCCTTTGGTGATGTGCATTGGCATAAGCTTTGTGATGAGGTGGTGGTAAACTGCATATGCCTGCTTTTTCTTGTACTTTAGCTGCAGGAACTCCTTCTGCTGCCTTGTGTGCGCTATGGCTGCAGACGCTTTTTTTGTTATCCACTTCTGCAGGAAGGACAGCGCTTTTTCCTTTAGCGTTTCTGTTGCTGTATGCACCTCATGGAACGTCACCACAACCGGGACTTTTTGGCTTAGCGCCACGAGGAGGTTGAGGTTCAGCGTCAGCTTTCCGAAATGGGGTGCTATGTATTGTATGTGCAGCAGGTCAAGCTTCTCTTCTTCGGCTATCCGCTTCAGCTGCGATTTCAAGGAGAACGACTTGAAATCAATCCTGTGGTGCGCTGTTGTTGACTCCCTGTCCCCAATCTTTACTACTGTGATGCCCGCCTCTTCAAGCCCCTCGCACAGGGCCGCAGAGTAAAGCGCTATGCCGTCCTGCTGCTCAGGGTATTTGCTTACCATTCCGATTTTCATTTTTGGTTTCCCTTGCTTTCCCCTTTTCCCCTGCCTTTTCCGCTTTCTAGCACTGCTTTAAAAGCGTTCTGCCTTTGTCGCCAAGTGCTTTGCCGAGGTCTACCCTCACAGCAGCAGCTGTTGATGTTTTGAAGTAGCTGTCCAGCCTGCACAGCCCTTCGCCGTAGCTGCTGCCTTTTTTGAACAGCGCATAAGAGTCTTCCAGCGCCACAAGGCCGTAGTTGCTGTTGTCTAAAAATTTGGCAACAAATGCCGTGTATTGTTCAGCGTTATAAGTCGGCCCTGCCATGCTTAAGTCCATTATCACGTATTCAACGTCGCCAGTGCCGCTGCCATAATCGCTGTTGTTTCCAGCGGTTCCATTCCCTTTCCCGAACATCAGCCTGATAAACGGGTTAGGGAACATGTAAGCCTCTTTCCTGTGGGCCAGGTGCGGCAGCATCTGCGGGTCTGCTGATACAGAAGCAGCATCCGGAATCTCTTTCAGCAGCTTGTTTCCAACTGCGGCGTGCTGGCTTGGCGCAAAGTCTTTTACGTCGTATAGCGTTGAAAATGGCCCGTATGCAAATGCTGCTGCAATCGTTGAAACCAGCACAAATGCCGAGACTGCAACCCTGCTGTTGTATAGCTTTAGCATTGCCGGTAGCTTTGCCAGGCGCTGTGCCCCTGCTATCGTTGCCATATATAAGAACGGTATCAGTTCCGCATTGTACTGGTAGATGAGTGCTGTGGTTATGTCCTGCCCCCTCAGGAAGTTTATGGTGAAAAATGGTGCCCCAAGCAGCAGGTAAGGAAAGCCAAGCAGTGCAACAGCCGCCCCTCCCAGGGGAAGCAGCAGCAGCGCAGCATAAGAGAATGTGTCAGCCGAGAGCAGCCTGCCTATCAGCAGCTGCGGGTGCAGTATGGCATTCCTTGCAGCCTCCGGCAGGCTGTTGCCCAGGTAGCTGTACCAGGACACATAGCCATACCCCTGGCCGCTCGAGAAGTGAGGCAGCAGCACTCCGAAGTTGAGCGCCAGCCAGGCAATCCCTGCAGCAGCCATTGCGCTTCCGATAAACTTTTTCTTCTGGAGCACGAAAATATAGGCCCCGAATGCAACCAGGGCAAGTGGAAGGTGCTCCTTGCTCATTCCGGTGAGAACCAGCATGGCAGCAGCAGGAAGATATTTCCTCGCTTCAACGAAATAAATCGCGAACAGCAGCAGCGGTGTTGCCAGAGCTTCAGGGTGGAAATCAAACAGGTTCATGTACTGCAGCGAAGGGTACAAGAGGTAAGAGAAAGCGATCACTGCAGCGGCTGCCGCATTTAGCCGCTTTTTAGCCAGCCAGTAAACAGGAAATGCCCCAAGGGCTAAAGCCAGTGATTGCAGCACAAGGAGGGCATCTGGCATTGGCAAAAGCTTGTAGAGTGGTGAGAAAATAAATAGTATGGGGTGCAGGTGGTCGCCGAGCAGCACGAGGCCTCTTACAGTGTTAAAAAAGCCAGGGCCATAGCCCTGTGAGTATCCCCACATGGTCTGGTCGAATATTGCAAGGTCGAAAGCAGTTGTGTTGAAGCTGTTGTGCTTCATAACCGAAACGATGGAGAAGAACAGGAAGTAAGAAACGACCGAAGCAACAACGGCAAGCCCGATTATTTTTTTAATGGTCTCGCTGTTAAGGGTTTCCTCAAGGCTTTTCGGGAATAAAACCGCCTTGCCTGCAATGTTTGCAGCTATCGCAATGCCGAATGCCATTGCTACAGGTATGTTTCCCAAATTGCCGTACCTTCCGGTGTCAATTCCTGCTGCAGCTGTGGCTATTTTCGCGATTAGCGGGAGAAGCATTGGCAGGTATGTGAGGGAGTCAAGGAAAAGGGTTTTGTGCAATGCCCCTCCGAATCCCCTTCCAAAACCATCCCTGCCAAAAAAAGCTGCGGCAGCAGCAGAATACGCCATCCATGATGCAAAAAATATTGCGGCAACAGCAAGAAAGCTGAAGGCCTTAAGTACGGACACCTGCACAGCTGCTGCCGCTGCCCCGATTACGAGAAGCGAGAAGGCCAGGTGCGCCATTCTCATTTCGCCCTTGGCAACAGCTCCGAGGTACTTAGCACTCAACATAGTCAACTTTTGCCCTTTTCCTGTTATGGGTTATTTTGTAAGCAGCGAATGCCAGCAGGTTTCTCAGGTAATTGATGTATTCTGTGAATGTCAGCTTGCTTTTCCCGTAAAACCTGTTTCTGAACACGTAGGGCACTTCGCACACTTTGCGGTAATTTCCCTTCACAAGGACTTCCAGCCCGATTTTGTAGCCTTTGGCGTTCAGGCTTATTCCATCAATTACGCCTTTTCTGAGGAAGAACAGCCCGCTCATTGTGTCTTTCACTGGCGTTAACGGCTTTGCCAGCAGGGTTGCAACCTTGCTCACTATCCTTCGGTGGAACGGCCATACCTCAACACCACCGCCCTTCACATACCTGCTTCCAACGGCAATGTCCGCCTTGCCGTTGAGCAGCGGCGTTATAAGCCTTGGCAGGACCTCTGCCGGATGGCTGCGGTCAGCGTCCATTGCTCCCAGGATTTTGCTTTTCGATTCCTCAAAGCCCTTTATTACTGCAGAAGCCAGCCCGAGTTTTCCAGTGCGGTGGATGACCTTTACGTTGTATTTTTTTGCCAGCCCCTCAGCTACGCCTCCTGTGCCGTCCGGGGAGTTGTCATCCACGATAACGACTTCAATATCCGCGTTCAGCCCGCTGCAGCTTCTGAAAATCTCCGGCACCAGTTTCTCGATGTTGCCGCGCTCGTTGAACGTCGGTATCACAATTGATACTTCTGTTTTCCTTGCTGTTTTTCTGCCCATTTTCCTGCCCATCTATTGCGGGATTGAATGCGCAGCGTATTTAAAAATATGGTTGTTTTGCAGCCGGCACACCGCAGCATAGTTTTTTATAGTGCACGTGCTCCTTCCTTTTTATGGATGGCAGTGTTCGTTACGTTTACAGGTCGGGCAGGCTGGAAGCGGAAGCAGAATCCATCTCTGGGCTGCGGCAGCGTCTTTCAAAAGCTCCAGCCACTGCATGGAAAAGGTCTGTTTCCATTATAGTTCCAACCTACAACGAATCCGGCAACATAGGCAGATTGGTTGAGGCACTGGCTTCAAGCCTGAAAAGCACTGGCAGTTCTGATTTTGAAATAGTTGTTGTTGATGACGATTCAAGGGATAAGACGCCTGAGGTAATTGACCGGTATGCTGCTGCAGGGAAAGTTTCCGCCATCCACCGCTACGGCATAAGGGGAATATTCTCCGCCATAATGGACGGCGTAAAAATGGCAAGGAGCGGTACTGTTGTCATAATGGATGCTGATTTTTCCCATCCGCCATCAAAGGTCCCTGAGCTTCTTCGCAGGATGGGCGAAGGCGGCTTTGACATGGTTTCAGGCTCTCGGTTCAAGAAAGGCGGCGGGATTGAAGCGCCCTTTTTCAGGAAATCCGCAACTGTCCTGTTTAATTTTATAATCCGCTTCGTTATGGGCAGCAGCATAACCGACTGGACCGGCGGGTTTCACGCTGCCAAAAGGGAAAAGCTTCTGGGCCTTGATTTCCGCTACCGCGCCAAGTGGGGTGAGTTTGACCTCGAGATGCTTTACAGGGCAAAGAGGGCAGGCCTTAAAATTGCCGAGGTCCCGTTCATTTACAACTTCAGGGAAGAGGGCCAGTCAAAGTCTGCCGAGCGCTTCAGTTTCCTGCTTGGTTACGCTTGGCTTTATGGCAAAAGGGCATTCCAGCTTCGGTTTTTGGATTGAACCTTTTTTCGAAAAAGGGTCATGCAGCTGCGGTTTTTGCCGTAAACCATCGTAAACTATTTAAGCCAAATGGTGAGCTTCTGCCGGAATGGTGTCTGGGTTTGCCAAGAGGCTGCTGCTGTTCGTTGCCATTGTCCTTCTTTGTTTACTGGCTCTTGAGTTTGCCAGCAGGCTTCTCTTCCCCCAGTACAGCGAAACTGTAAGCTATGATGACCGCTACCTCTATAAGTACCTTCCCCACGCTGAGCGGGTCTTTGTAAACCCTCTTGAGAGCGATGGCAAGCACCACCTTCTTAAGGTTAACAGCTTTGGCTTCCGTGATGAGGAATTCAGTGCTGAGAAAAAGGGCAAGGTGAGGATTATTGTCTATGGCGACTCGTTCATTGCAGGCGACTTCTTCGACCTGAATGCAACATTTGCCAAGGAGCTCGAGTCTGTGCTGAATAAGGCGAATAAAGACGTGGGCAGGGCTGGTGTTGAGGTGCTGAATGGCGGCGTTACAGGCTACGGCCCTGACCAGGTAAGCCTGCGCATGGAGGATGAGATTGGCTTGTTTAATCCGGATGCAGTCATAGTTTCCATTTTTGTTGGTAATGACTTTGGGGATAACATCCGCGATAAGATATACCGGCTGGATGCATCAGGCAACGCAGTTCTGAATAACTATTTCCTGAGCCCTTCAATGAAAGCCAAAAAAGCCATATACCAGCGTTCCCACCTTATCAGGGTTCTGCTTGCGTTGTCTGACACCCTAAGATGGTCTTCCGCGAGCAGCATGGAACTGTCTTACAGCCAGAACCTTGCCAAGAACAGGGAGGAGTGCACTGATTTTGTTGTGAACATGAGCAATGTTGTCACGAACCTGTTTGCTGACACGTTTGATGTGGACATTTCAGTGGAGCCTGAGAGCCCCTGTGTTGAGTATAAGATGAATCTGATGGCCGGCATCATCAGGCGGATGAAGGAAGTGGCTGATGCGAAAGGCGTCCACCTGCTTTTGCTGGTTATTCCTTCAAAATACGAAGTGGAAGAGCCTGACTTCAGCGAGGCTGTTGCTTCTTTGAATGCTTCACTGAATCTGAACAATGCTGGCTATGACAGGGAGTCCCGTTACCTGTTCCTTGACAATGTTGCCAGGGCAAGCAACATCTCTTACGTTGACCTCTTCCCCATTTTCCTTGAGCGCTCCAGAGCCGAGCAATTATTCTGGGAGAATGGAGGCCATTGGAACGTGGCTGGCCAGAGCCTTGCGGTTCAGCTGGTAAAAGAAGAGCTTATGCTGAGCAATTTAAGCTGGTTAAGCTGATTGGGAAACTGAAAGATTTTTAAATCCGGGGGAGTGCGTTCTGCATATGGGTAATGGGCGTAGTGGGCAGAGTGGGCAGCCTGTCAGGCGAATTCCGGTCTCAGAGCCGTCCCTGTCAGGCAATGAGGAAAAGTATGTTCTTGAATGCATCAGTACTAACTGGATTAGCTCACTTGGGAAATTTATCCCGGAATTTGAAGGAGGTTTTGCAGGGTTTTGCGGCAGCAAATACGGCGTTGCTGTGATGAACGGCACTGTGGCCCTGCAGCTTGCCCTTGCGGCATTGGGCATCAAAGAGGGCGATGAGGTAATCATTCCTGACTTAACCTTTGTTGCAACAGCCAATGCTGTCCGCTACCTGGGCGCAAAGCCGGTGTTTGTCGACTCAGAGCCTGCCACGTGGAATATTGATGCCGGCAAGATTGAGTCTGCTGTCACAAAAAAGACTAAAGCCATCATTCCAGTCCACCTTTATGGCCATCCATGTGACATGGATGTTATTATGGAAGTGGCCGAAAAGCATAGCCTGTCTGTTATTGAAGATGCTGCCGAAGCCCACGGGGCGGAGTACAAGGGCAAGAGGGTTGGCTCAATCGGCAGCATAGGGTGTTTCTCTTTTTACGGCAACAAGATAATTACCACAGGTGAAGGCGGAATGTGCGTAACCAGTGATGCCAAGCTGGCTGAGAGAATGCATTTTCTTAAAGACCACGCCATGGACAAGGTTAGGAAATACTGGCATCCCGAGCTTGGCTACAATTTCCGCATGACAAACATCCAGGCAGCTGTTGGCGTTGCGCAGCTTGAGCAGATTGACAAGTTCATTGCTGCAAAAATAAGAAATGCAAAGCTTTATCGCACCCTGCTGCAAAACGTTAAAGGCCTGGCATTTCAGCCACAGATGACCTGGGCAAAAAGCGTTTACTGGATGCATTCTGTTCTGGTTGATGAGAAGGAATTCGGCTGCAGCCGCGATGCCCTGATTTTGGGGCTGAAGGAAAAGGGTGTTGACTCAAGGCCGTTCTTTTGCCCGATGCACCAGCTTCCGCCTTACAAGGGCAGCGGCTCTGACAAGGATTTTCCTGTTGCCGCGCAGCTTTCCCGGGCAGGCATTAACCTTCCTTCCTCTGTAAGGCTTTCCGAGTCAGACATCAGGTTTGTCTGTGACGCTATCAGGAGCATCCAAAAATGAGAAAAGCGCTTGATTCTGTTGAGATGTTCTTTTCCTATTTTGTGCCCTCGCCCCTGAAGAGGTATTATTTCCTGGCTGCCAGTTACTTCATCTTTGTCTTTGGCGGCCTTATCGGCTGGCTTATTCTCATAGGCTCCGAGCAGTTCCTGCTTGGCTTTGGAATATGGAAAGGCATTGGATACGGCATTGGGCTTGTGCTGGCAATACTTTTCACGTTCGCCTATCACCGCCACGTTACTTTCGGGGTGAAGTCAGAAACCAAGGAACGCTTTGCAAAGTTTGCACCGCTCCAGGTTTTCATTGCAGCTGCCAACTGGCTGTTGTTTGTGGCAGCAACCCATTACTTCGGCTTTCCTGATGTGCAGGCAAGCTTTGTGATAACCTTTGTTTTGTCGCTTGTCAACTTCGCAGCGAATAAGCTGTTTATTTTCATCAAATGAACAAAAAATGAGCGAAAGGTCCAGAACTGATTAAGAATGAAGACTCTGCTGAAGGGATATTTCAAATACCTGTACAGTTCTGTAACAAGGCGTTACATGAAAGCCCTTTTTCTGCTTCTGGAAAAGAACCCCGAAGCTGTCCTCGTTGATGCAGGGTGCTGGAGTGGCGGCAATACTGCCGATTATGGAAAAGCGGTTGGCACAACAAGGCTGATAGGGCTGGAGCTTGTGCGTAGTGCTGCAAAAAAAGCGATGGAAAAAGGCATTAGTGTCCTTATTGCCGACCTCAACAGGAAAATCCCTATGAAGCCTGCAACAGCTGACGTGGTTGTAGCCAATCACGTAATAGAGCACCTTTACAACGTTGACGGCTTTGCAGGGGAGCTTTACCGCATCCTGAAGCCAAACGGTTACGTTCTGGTTGGCACTCCGAACCTTGCAAGCTGGCACAACCTGTTTGCGCTGCTTATCGGGAAGCAGCCTTACAGCGGGCCAACCGTAAAGCTGCAGTCAGCCGATGGCGGTATGGTCTCTGAAATGAAAAGCGAAAAGAAGGAATGCCTGTTATCAGAAGTTGAAAACAAGGCAGAGGGAGAGCACGCCCTTGGCCATATCGTCGTGATGACTTACAAAACACTTGTGAGCCTGCTTAAGTCAAAGGGCTTCATAATAGAGGAATCACGCTGCTTTGGCTACCATCCCTTCCCTCCTTTTATTGCAAATGTTCTGGCAAGGCTTGACAAAAGCCATTCCCATTACGTTTTGGTGAAGGCGAGAAAGCCTGGTTAGCGACGCTTTGCAAATATTTATAAGTCTCGTTTATTGGCACTGGGTGGATGGGGGAGAGTAAGGATGAGGAAGGGGTCAGTGTAAATGCTGCCTCGGTTGGTCCGGCTGGCTCCGGTGCTGGCCTCAGTAGTCTCCGTGTAAGTCCTAAGGTTCTCACTGTTGCAGCCGTTGCAGCGCTCTTTATTGTTTCGCTTTATCTCTGGACTCTGCCTTTCCGGGAGAACAGGCTGCCTTTTGGAGAGGGCGATTCAGCTTGGCACTTCGCTATTGGCGATGAGATATCATCATCTGATAAGGCAACCTTCAGGCTTCCTTACTATGTTGGGGTGTGGTATTATGGCTTCAACAGAATCCTGGGGCCTTTCGCCCTGGAATACCCTCCCCCAAACCATGTCAACTACGCCCTGATGCAGTTTTTTGGGGGTGAGCGCTTCATTCCTGTCTTCATTTACAGGGCAGTGGCAAGCTTCCTTGGCGTGTTTTCCGTTTTTTTCCTTTTGTCAAGGCTTTTTGGCGTGTTGCCTGCTTTCATTGCAGGGCTGGGCCTGGTCTTCTCTTTTAGGGAGCAGATGATCTTCCTCTGGGGGCAGCAGCCCACCCTTGTATCCCTGATAATTATGCCTGTCGTGCTTTACTCGTGGTATAGCTATTTGGTCTCTTATTACGCAGCAGGCGAAAGGGGTGAAAGAAGGGTTTACCTTTATCTCGCCTTTGCCCTTCTTGCTTCCCAGTTCATGCTGCACATTCAGGGCTTCCTTGCAAGCCTGTTGGTTCTCGGCATTTTTACTGCAGTGATGGCTGCGAAGTTCAGGAAGCTTCCTGTTTCTAGGAGCAACCTTGTCCCCTTTGCTGCTGCTTTGGTGGCTTTCTCAGCTGTCGTTGCCCCTTTCGCCCCGATTTACTTGGGAGCGCCTTCTGATGTTCCACCGGTTTCATCGGTTGAAAGGCTGATGCAGTGGAACATTCCACACAACCTTGTTTCCGGCAGCTTCCCTGAGCCTTTCGTGCTTTTTTCACATGAGTATGCGTTTCCTGTCAGGCTTTTCCTTTTTGCGGGAATACTGCTGCTTATTGCAAGGGCATTTCTCATCAGGCCCAATTACAGGGAGCTGATGCTTGTCAGCTGGCTTGCTGGGCTGTACATCATTTTCCACCTTGATGTTTTTGGCATACTTGACCAGGGCAGGGTCGCCAGGATGCAGGTGATAGAACCCGCATTGTTCTTCTCACTGGCTGCCTTAAGCGTTGTATGGCTTCCGCAGACCGTTTCCTCTATTCTGAAGCTGGGCGCCAGGTTTGTTCCTGCTGCAAATGCAGCGAAATACATCCTTGCCGCTGTCCTGGTTCTTGCTTTGTTAGGCGGCGGGTGGAGTTCCACTCAGGCAAGGCTGAAGGGCGCTTACGGCGGCCTTGAAAGGATTACGCCTCTCCAGGCAGAGTTTGCAGCTGGAGTCCTTCATTCGCTTCCGGAAAAAGCATTCATCTACGACCCTGTTCTGCCGAATGTTGGCAGCTTTTCTTACACCACCTGGCGCTATCCGAAGATGAGGTGGATGCTGGCCATCAGCCAGCGTTATGTGGGCAGGGATTTCCCTGATGAGTTTCCGCATAAAATTGCCGACCCGAGCGAGGTTTATGTCCTGTTTGACTACTCTGACCTTGCCCTTCTGGCATCCTCTTCGGACCAGGGCACCAAGCAGCTTGGGCTGGCCTTGGCCAATGAGCTGCAGGCTGTTGAGCTTCGCCTGTTCAACAACAGCATTCCATTGTATGATGGCAATAACATGCGCCTTTACAAGTACCCTTACGAACGCCTTACCAACAGCAGCATTAGCAGTTCGGAGGCAGCTTCAGCATGACTGGCATCAGGGTTAATCAGCAAGGCGTTGCATGGCTTTTTGCCCTGGCAGCCATAGCTGTGGCCGCATTTGCCCTCTTGGGCATTGCCGGCTTTCGCACAATTCTTGCGATTGCAGTTTTGTTTGTCATTCCCCCTTTGCTTATCCTGAAAAATGCCAATTTGGATATTGAAGAAAAAATATTCTTTTCCCTGTTTATTGGGATTGGCATGTTTCCTTTGCTTGCATGGGCGGTTAACCAGGTCCTGCCATCATTGAGGCTTTCGGTCATTGCGGCTTTTGCCCTTGTTGTTGCTGGCTTTTTCGCGCCCAGAATTTTGAGGAAAGGGCAAGCGAGAGCGCAATGACTGCAGCTGGGAGCAGTATTGTCTGGTTCTGTATTTTCAGCCCTGCAAGCCCCAGGTAATAGCTTGCTACTCCGCTTACCGCCATGGCAGCAACAGTGCCTGCAACAGTCCTTTCCACAAAGCCAAGCTTTTCCCTCCAGTAAAAGGTCAGTGCGTAGCCTGGAATCACAAACAGCCAGAAGAGGGATGCTGTTGTTTTTACTACTTCAATCAGCCCTTCTTTGTAGTAGGCTATCTTGAAAATGATTGTCGCAGCAATGAACGCAGCAACGGCAAATTTCGCTTCCCTTTTTAGCTCAGCCAGGCCGTAGTCAGGCAATGCAGTCACCCCCGATGCCGTTGTTCCTGAGCACAGTCAGGTACTGGTTTTCATATTCGGCGCTCATGTTTGCATTGAGGAACTGTTGTATCAGGTAAAGGCTTGCCTGCTGCAGCGCAGGCTGTGGTGAAGACCTGTCTATCAGGTAATAGTCTGCGCTGCAAATGTCCACAGGGCCCCTGATTACGGTGTCCTGCGTGTGCTGCCCGAAGCTGAACAGGCCTTTCCTGTACGGCAGGCCTGAGCCGCTGTCTGAGGTATAAGTTACTGTCAGCATTCTGTCAAACTTTCCTGTAGTGATGAGCTTATTTATGGCCTCTGCAAACTCCGGTATGTCAAGGAAGTAGTTTTTTCTTTCAGTGTTGTATAGAACAGATGTCTGGCTGTACATCAGGCTAAATGGGACATACACTGTTGCCTCCTTTGGCGTGTTGTCCGCAATCCACCTCATCGCTTCCCAGTGCTCCTTCGTCATGCCGCCGCCTGATGTTGGCTCATAGTAAACAGCCAGGACAGCTGCGCCCAGCAATGCTGTGATTGCAGCTGCAGCAATAAACATGTTAAACTTTTTCAGGACAGGGCTTAGGAACAGCCGCACCAGCTGGTAGATGCCAAACCCTGCGAGAGGCGCGAGTGTTATTGGCCAGAAAAGCCTTGTCTGGAATGACCTGAGCCCGAATCCCGCATAAGTTCCCAGGCCGGCCAGTAGCATGTAGCCCGAAAAAAGCAGCGCCAAAAGCTTCGGGCTTGAAAATACCCTTTCAAGCTCGTCCCTTTTTTGCAGGACAAACAGCACAGCAAAAACAAGCCCTGCAATGATTGCAATCAGCATAAACCCGAAAGTAGTCGGGAAAACAGTGGCTGCCGGGAAGCTTGCACTTACGGTTTCAACATTGAAGCGGTAGCCTTGCATTTTTAGCCAGATGCCTATGAACAGCGGCCAGAAATAAAGCGTGGGTATTATCGCCAGGATGAGGCCTGTAAGGATTTTCCTGTTCTCCTGGAAGAAAATCTTCAGCCCTGCAAGCTTGTGTTTTGCTAAATTTGCTGCCAAAAGCACAGCAAAGGCTGCAGAAAGCAGTATGCCTAAAAAAAGCGTTTCTGACGTGTGCGTCATTATCGTTCCTGCGAGCGGCATTGCCAGCAGAAGGTAGCCCCTCGGCAGCTCGAGCTTGGTCAGCGCCCAGGCTGTTGTTGCCAAAAAAAGGCTTGAGAATGCAAAGGGCATTTGCCCGAAAGTCGCCATGCCAAGAAACGGCTTTCCTGTTGCTGCGAACAGTGTTAGTGGCAGAGCAAGCATGCCGACATGCCTGCCCAGGCTTTTGGCAATGTGGTAGGCCACAAGTGCCGCAAGTGCAAGGGCCAGGCCTATGACAAGCATCAGCGAATCATAACTTGCCTGTCCGCTAAGGTTTGACAAAAGAGCTGTTACGTGGTAAGTTACCGGCGGGTAAAACCCGAGCACATCCTTGAGCCCGGCCATCATGTACGGCGCTTCTGCCCTGTACTGCCCCATCTGCTTTATGGCTTCAGCCCTTGCCTGGTGCTGGTAGGAATCGCTTGCCCCATACCCAACAGGATAGTCATGGTTTATTTTGTGCCCTGAAGCGGTTCCAACCCCAAGAAAAAGTATTGCAGTGAAGAACGCAGCAAGGATGGCAACCTCAATAAGGCCTTCTACCCCTTTCGCGTTGCCTGCCGTATTGCCTGCTTCTCCTGCTTTTTCCTCTTCAGCCATTGGGCGAAAGTGTGAATGGCAGGATTATAAAGCTTTTGCCGCCATTTGCGTCACTTGCCTGCGCTTTTAACAATCTTGACTGTGGCAGCAGCGAACTCATTCACTTTCCCTTTTTCCACAAGGATTCCCTTCTTTAGCACCTCAGGGTGTGAGCCAATCCTGAACGCAATTGCAGGCTTTCCGACAGCGTTTGCCTCGCAATTATGTATTGCACCTTGTAACGTTGTATAACTTCGGTCTTTGCTTACTTCTATGTTGCAAACAGGACCATTGTAGGCCTTGTCCTGTATGCGGCGGATTTGGGTGTAGAAGTACCTGTCATCAAGCCAGTAACGGTTATGTGCCCCTCGGGCTTTATTAGTTTGGCACCTTTCTCCCAGGATGTTGCAAAAAGCATGTTTGTATTGTCCGGTCACGCTTAAATTGTACTCTATGCCTTTATCTCCCCTGTTGGCAACATGAATATTGCAACCAATTCCTAATCGGAAAAGCACGTCCCGTATCTGTTCCGCTAATTTTTGTGAAGCTGTGCTAAATGAAACAATCGTATTGCCTTTGGCATCGTTGAAAACGCAGCCGTCTCCTCTCCACAACCCCTTGACAAGCTCTTTTAGTTTATGTGGTGGCAGCCTAAGGAACTCGGCAGGAATCTGTTTGTTTTTAGCACCAGTCTCTCCTAAAGCTGAGAAAAGCCTGTTGAGCAGTTGTGAGGTGAAGAATATGCGGCAGCCGTTCTTTTTTATCTCACGATAACCTTCTATATCAAAAATTCTTTTTACCAGTGTTAAGACGTCATTTTGGTATGTTTGCTCGCCTGCATGAAACGAAAAGATTAGTGTTGATTTTGTCTTTGAAGCGTGTCCTTCAGACAGGTAGTAGCCAAACAAGCGAAGGAAGTCACCATTAACTCTTACTTTGGTTGGTACAGAAATTTTTGCTCGTGGAACGTACCTCGCCTTTTTTAAATAAGCGCTGATTAAGAAACGTTTGGATAGGCTTAGTTGGTTGGGAATATTATTTAGGTAGCGATATATTGCATTCTTACTTAGGCGCAATTTTTTCCCGATCGCTTCGTAGGTTTCTTTACCACGTTCGGTCTTCCTGCTGTATCTATAAAAAAGCCTGTCGTTTCCCTCAATTGTGCCGGGCAAATACCGTTTTAGATTTAAATATGTCTTATCAACTATTTTGTTGTTATACGGGTAAATAAGTACATCCTTCTCATTTAATTGTTCTGCTTCTATCCATTCAGGCCGATACAGCAAATGGTACTTTTTTAAGCACTTATGATTTGGTTTGCAAGTTCTGTTTGACTTGCACATCTTTGTTCGTAGCGCATAAATCCTGTGCTCTGGAGTTATTTCGAGCGGTATGTTACAGCCATACACCCTGATGCTTTTTAACTTTCCTCTGTAAGCTCTTCTTGAGACAGCAGTAATAAGTTCTTCTCTGCCAAGGTGTGTAGTTACCTTATCTCCTGCTTTAAGGTTGCCTATTGCAGTATAGCCGTCATAGCATTTAATCAGGGATTTTGGCGTAAGACAAAGTGGAATATTGAACCCTTCCCACATGCTTGCAGTCACATATGCATCGCATGCGCCGTAGTAAGCTGGCAGTTCTTTGTCAGCAACAAATCCCGTGAATGCCACTCCTCCGATTTCCGCAGCCGTTTTTTGCAGCTGCCTTGAATATTTCGGAAAGGTATGCTTTCCGACAACAACCAGGGTTGCGGCAGGGATTTTCTCTTTTACCAGCTTAAACGCCTGAAGCAGCAGGTGAACTCCTTTATGGGGTGATATCCTTCCAACGTATAACAGCACCGGCTTCCTCAGGTTGTGTTTTTTCACAACCGCAGCAATCTCTTTTTTATATTTCGCAGCCGCATTTTTATTGAACCTTTTTGTGTCTATCTTCACATACTTGACCTGGCTGTTGAGGCCGGTTTCCTTTTTCAGCTCGCTGCCGCAGAACTTGCTTATCGATATTGCCGCATCAGCATTCTTAACGGTTATTTTTGTGAATGCAGCGAATATCTTCATGTAAACCCTCTCAAAAAACCCGTCAAAAAGCTGCGGGTAGGCAACTCCAACATCATAATAAACGTATTTCAGCCTCTGCCCCATTCTTTTCCTTGCCAGCATCGCAGGCAATGTCATCGGGTAAAGAAAGCTGATTGCCTTATCAAACCCGCTCAGCCTGTTGACAATTCTTATTACCTTCGCAGCATCAAGGAAGAAGAGTAATCTGTAAATTCTCTCCAGCAGCGGCTGCTTTGGCATTCCCAGCACTTCAACAGCTATGCCTTTCTTTTGCAGCTGCAGCGTATCAAAATCGGTTTTGAAAGTTATTACTGTAACATCATTCTTGCCTGCTGCCAGCTCTGTCGCTTCATTGTAAACTACCCTGTCAGGACCGGAGAACTTCGAGAAGGTTGGAGTGAGTATTGCGATGTTCATGGCTTTGCACCGGTTTCTGCTATTTTAAAACGTTTTCGGTGCCGGCATTACTTCCTGCTTGGCAAGGTCTTCCAAAGTAACATTTCTCAGGTAATTCCTGATTTCGCCGTCAGAAGCGCCGGCCTTCAGTTTGACATCCACAGAGTCTCCTACCATGTAGGCAACCTGCAGCGTTCTTTCTATCCCTCTGTTGTTCAGGTACACGAACGGCCCTGACAGAGCTATGCTGAAGCCAAGCATAGGACTGAAGTACGAGAGCATGACTGCCACAAAGTCCAACAACAAATTTCTTCTATTTATTACCTCTTCCGGTGTGGGGCGCGCACCCAGAAGCAGGTTTTTCTCGTGAACGGGCATATACCTGTTAATGCCGTATCGTATGAAGCGCGGATCATTGAGAGCCTGTGCGACGCGTACGGTTGAAAAGTTGTCGGCTATTCTGCTCACTAGGGCTGCACCAGCCGAAAGCAGCAAAAGTCTTCTGGTGGAAGAGGGTTTTCGCGCACGATAAACGTCCCATAAAGTTGAGTATGTCCTCGCTAAAATCCTTCCTGATTGCGGAGTTTTTTCTGAAAATTGTCTTGGCGGCAGTTTCTTATCTCTTCTCATGGTAAGCTCTGCCCCAACTATCGCCCCAGTGTAGAGGGTGGCTCCTATCACCCTATCATAATAATCAAAATCTTCTATTCTGCTCAGCAGTCTTCGGGCGGCAACTATTATTCTCGGTGCATACTTTGCGGCAGGGCTCTCTTCTCCTTTGAGCTGCGCAATCTCCTGTTCCCTTTCCCCGCTCTCCAGTAAATCTCCCCGGGCTGCTGCTAATGCCGCCAGCCCGCCAAACGAAACATATATCCAAGCCCTTCTTACAAATTCTCTTCTGGTAATCAGGGCGTTCTCAATCTCGTCTGCGGCTTTTTTGGTTACATCATCCAATGGCATACGCACTGCTAATTCGCAATCGTTTATAAGTTTTTTGTAGAATTACCTCTGAATAGTAGTGTCACTTTTTGAGTATCTCGTCAACCTTCTTCTCTATCCTGTCCAGCTTTTTAGAGATATCATTCCAGGCGTCAATCACTATTTCGTGCGGCGGCTTGGGCCTTAAATGCAGTGGCACTGGCTTATGCCCGCGTAAAAAATCCAAAATCCTCTTGTCTTTCAGAAAGTAATACTTTTTGCCTTCCTTCCACTCGCTTTCTACCAAGCCGATTTCTTCCAATAAGTTAAGGTGAAAATCCACTGTTTGCGGTTTTTTACTGACCTCTGCAGAAATCTCGCTTAGGTACTTTTCTTTTTTCGCCAGGCTAATCAGTATTCCCCTTCTTATGTCCGAAGAGAGAGCTTTGTGGAATATCTCGTCATGCAAAGGAGGCATAGTGCTGTTTGACTTCGATATTACTATTAAAACCTTTTCATTCTATTTTACTAGAAAAGTCGAAACATTTATATACTTGCCCTACTTTCCACTATACTAGGAAACCCGAAAGAGTTTCTGTGGAGGTAAAAAATGACAACTGTTGATGAATGCGTAAGGATGGCTCAAGAAGCCCAAGGCGATAATGCCTACGTAGCTGTCTTCATGCACTACAGGAGCGCGGTTGAAGAAGCGGGATACAGCTCAAATGCCGCACCTGTGCTATTGGCTGCGGTGCAATATGCGCAGGGGTTAAAGAAGGGCATGGACCGCACAGCTGTAGCAGCTTGGGGAACTAAAGCCATGACTATGATGGCTTTAAATCCGGATTTGGAGGGAGTAATAGGCAAGGAAATCACAAAACTCCAAGCAAAGGGTGATGCAAATGCCGCCTCACCATGATTTCGCCATGCCGCCGCACGCATTGCCTGTAAGGCTGGAAAACAGAATAAAATTCCTCTTTGCCAGCTTTATCATCTCGTCATTGTTTACACTTACTTTTGCCTCGGTGCTAAAGTTTTTCGGCATACCAGTTAACGTCATAATTCCGTCAAGCGCTCCAATATGGATTGGGACATTGACCATCGGCTATATGGTTCAAGTAGAAAATAATTAAAGTGAAACTGAGGTGAGAAAAATGCCAAGACTACCGCACGAGTTTAATGAAAGGCACTATGAACGGCTGCCTCATGAAGAAATCTTAGAAAGACTCGATAGAATTGAAGGCATGTTGAGGAGGATGGAGGATAAATCAAGGTAATTTATTTTTTTTCTTTTCCACGGCAGCCTTGAACATGCGTGCTTCCCTTTTAATGTCTATCATGTCAAATATCTTTATTTTTGGGATGAGGGGCAGCAGCATGAGCACGAACAGCAGGGCTATGAGGTATCTTGCGAAGAAGTCTGACTGGAGGGGGTATAGGTTGAAGATGTAAATGCCAAGTATCAGCAGTATGAGCAGTAGCAGCGCGAAATAAAGGGCTATTGCTATCTTACTGCCTCTTTTTTTTGGCATGTTGCCCTACTCTGTTGCTGCGTTTTTAAAGCTTTTTGTATAGCAGCCCCGTGTAAGCGGACAGGTAATTTCTCACGTTTTCCTCAATCGTGAACTTTCTCAGCTTTGTCCTGTGGCACTTGCCATGAAACATGCCCACAACAGCATCTGCTATCTCCATGCTGTTATTTGGCTCAACAAGGATGTGCTTTCCGCTGACAACTTCGGGCAATGATGTGGTGTTGCTTGCGACGATTGGCTTTCCCATAGCAGCCGCTTCAGCAGCAGTGTAGCCAAACCCTTCGCTTATTGATGGCACAACAACGCAGTCTGCCGCCTTTATGTAGCTTGGCAGTTCGGAATGGGCGACAGGCTCAACGTTTATTATTCTGCCCTCAAGTTGCAGTTTTTTTATCAGTTGCATCAGCTGCGAATATTTTTTCGCGTATTGTTTGTCGCGGCTTAGCAGCAGCATCATTCTCGCATTTGGAATTTTTTGGCTTATATCCTTCATCGCAGTTATTGCATGCTCGATTCCCTTGCTTGTGCCCGGCCTTCCGTAAACGAGCAGCACATAATTTCCCAAGTCGCCTTTGGCGACTGGGCCCAATCGTGCTTTTGCACGATTTGGGTTCTGCAGCGAGTATTTTTTCCTTATCTTTTCGCCGCTGTATTTTTTAGGGTTAAAGTGCCCATAATCTACGCCGTTGTATATGGTGATGGCGTTTTTCTTCCCTATCCTCAATAGTTGTTGCCGTGTTGAGTTTGAGACTGCAACGTACTTATCGACGGCAGGAAGCAGGTAGAGGAATCTTTCGAACATGTCGTGAAGGAAAACCTTGACTGGGTTAAAGTCCGTGTACTCCCTCCATTTACCGACCCATACCTCATGAACAGTCACAATGAGGGGCTTTCGTGCAAATTTTGCAGCCACCCATGCGGGAAAGAAGCCGTTAAAGGTTGTTGTGTGCACGATGTCCGCTTTTTTGGCAGAGGCAATGGCAGCCGGTATAGAAAAAAACGTGAACAGCTCCCTGCTTCCGAAGCAGCTCACCCTTTTCACTTTCACCCCATTGATTGTTTCCTCTGCAGCCGTGCCTTTGAGCCTATGGGTTATTATCGTTGCAGTATGGCCTCTTTTGACGAGTCCCTCTGCAAGGTTCCTGAAAACAACCTCAACCCCGCCTATGTGCGGCAGGTAGTTTTCTATCACGAAAAGTATGTTCATAAGTTGTTTTTGATCAACCTTTTTCTTAAAAAGGTTGTGCTATTTAAACGTGTTTATTTTTCCGAGTCATCGGTTCCTCAGTCAGGAAAAACAGCGGAATAGTGTCGAGTATGAATATTGCGCCAAGGAGCAGGAATGCTATGCGGAATGGAATTACTCCTACAAAAAAGCCGCCGATGATGGTAAATACTGCTGAAAGCACTCCGATAATCATGACATACCTGCCAATGTCTGCTCCCCGGGAGACTTTCCGGGTAATGTCCGCAAGGAATGTCTGCTCAGCCACGCCGAATATTGCTGTTATCAGGCCAATCAGCGCCTGAAGGACGTAAAGGTGCCACAGCTCCTGTATGAATACGTAGAGCAGCACAAGCAGGCCGGCAGCAATGCTTGAGAATACGAGCAGGGGTTTCCTTCCTATCCTGTCGGACGCCTTTCCGGCGTAGTAGGCGGCAACTGCGGTGAATATTCCCTGTATCGCGATTGATGTTGCGAACGCGCTATAGCCAAATTCAAAGAAGAAGACAAGAAAGAATGGTATGCTGAAGCCTCCCGATGCCGCTGAAATGGCATTGGCAATCGTCAGCAGGCGGTAGTTTCTCCTGTCATTCTTGCCCATGAAGTATCATCCGGAGGAGTTCTTTATATTGGTTGCTACGCTGTTGTCTGTTTCAGGAAAGCCACTTCCTTTCTTCTTTGCTCCACGTCTAGAGGCGTTTCCAGGCACACGGGCTTGTTCGCCTTTTTCAGAATTCTCTTGACGAATTTGAGGTCTATGTCGCTGTTGAATATTGTGGTGTGGTGCATGTTCGCAGCCAGTTTCACTCCGCTAAGCTGGAAATACTCCGGCCTGAGCCTCATGAGCTCTGCAATGTGGTCCCTGAAATCAAGCCCCAGCTGGTGTGCGGTTATTTTTGCGTGCTCAAAGTCCAGGCAGAATCCTATGCCGCTTTCTTCAATGACGCGCCTGAGCTGCTCGTAGCTGTAGCATATGTAGTGCTTGCCCTGGTCTATGTGAAACGTCCCTTTAGGAATGCTGTTTTCTATTAACAGCCTGCCGTAGCTTACGGTTTTTGCCAGCTTCGCTACTTTACTGAGGCCTTCTGCTATGGTTTCTTCGTCAGGATTGCCTTTTGCAAAGCCGCCATGCATTATCAGCAGCCTGGCCTTGAGCTTTCTTGCAGCTGTTACTGCCAAGTCCAGCAGCTTTCTGCTTTTCTCCATGTTGACGAGCGGGCTGAAGCCGAATATCTCATGTGGCACATGTATGACATATTTGCGCTTCCTTCTCTGAAACTTTGAAATGCTGCTGGTGCTTGTGGGCAGCACTTCTATGAAGTCCGCAAAGTCAGCCTCATCAATGCAACTTACAGAATTCTTGCTCCACAGCTTTATACCTACTTCCATTCATTCACCTTTTTTACCACGCAAATAATATTTCCCGCAGCTAGTGTCGTTATAATTCCAATATCGCCTTCACTTTTTCAGCTGCGTTTTTTGATTGACCTTTTTAGAAAAAAGGTCATGTTGCTGTGCCCTTTCGAGCGCAGTCCTTCTGACAAGCTCTTCCAGTTTTTTCTGTGTTGTCCTTACGACCTTGTATGTGTAGAATATGGCTGCTATCAGGAACATGAACCCCAGTATGATGAACAGGTCCAGCTTTCTCCCGAGCTCAAGCACTGCTATGACGGGGTCAAGCACTTGCGGAAAAAGGGAAACCGCGCTGAACGCCAGCGCAAACAGGCTCCAGAATGCCCACTCATTGAATGTGAACTCCTTCTTCTTCCACTGCAGGAACGTCATGTATAGCATGAACGCCCCAAACACAATCCCGAAGACCTGTATGCCAAGAGCCATGTGCAATGATCGCTTTTTCCTGCTGGTTTAAATGTTTTTCTGTGGTTTTTCCGGATACGATTGTAATTGCAGCCGCAGCGTTACCTCGCCATCCTCCACCACAGCATTTTCAGCACAATGTTTATTCCGTCAAAGACTGTTGTGCCCTTGTACCTGTCTGAATAAAAGGTTCTTATAGGCAGCTGCGTGAATCTGAGCCTGTACTTGCCTGTTTTCGCGACTATTTCTGATTCTATGCTGTAGTCGTTTGACATGAGATTCAGCTTTTCGTATGCTTGCCTTGTCATTGCCTTGTAGCCGCACTGGGTGTCTATCACGTTTATGTGAAACAGCAGCTTCATGGCAGCATCTATGAACCAGTTGCCAACCTTCTTCACAATTGGCATGTGCTGGCTTCTCCTGTCTCTGTAGGTGAACACGATGTCGTTGCCTTTCAGCGCCTCAATGATTCCTGGCAGGTCTTCCGGGTCGTGCTGGCCGTCGCTGTCCATGTAGACAATCACATCAGCTCCCTTGTCGTGCGCATACTGCGAGCCGGTCCTCAGCGCAGCGCCCTTTCCCAGGTTGATTATGTGCCTCAGCACAGTTACGCCCTGCTTTGCAGCCTCTGCTGCTGTCGCGTCTTTTGAGCCGTCATCAACAACTATTATCCTTTTGCCGCCAACAATTTTTTTGGCTCGCTCCAGAACCGCCCTTATGTTTTTCCCCTCATTGTAAGCCGGCATTATGGCGTAGAAGTCCATTTTTGAATTAGTTTTTGCAGCTGCCATTTTGACCTTTTGCAGATCTTGCAGGTCATGTTTATCCGAGCGTATCCCACTGGGCTTTGTAAACGTACACGTTTGTGCCTGTCAGGCCCCGCTGGTGCGTGAGCGGCTTGAAGTGCCTGAGCCCCCTGCCTTCCATAAAGAACATTCTGGTGAACATGCCGGCAGCCTGCTCTGGGCTTGCAACGGCTGCGTAGTAGCCTGCATAGATGTTGCCATCCCATTGGCCCTGCGGAACCAGTATTACCGACAGCTGCTGCGGGACAGTGTCGTTCGCGTATATTCTCTCAACAATCTCTTCTGTTCCTGTCTGGTTCGTCATGTATACAAATGAGACGGGATGCAAAGCATTCCCTTCCTGTGTAGGGAAGTAGGCGTCGTTTGCAGTAAGGTTTACTATCAGGCCATTGTTGCATCTTACAAGCTTCTCCTGCTCGTTTTCCGAGCTTACGAGTATTGAGCATCCGCTTATTTCGCCGGAGAAGCTGGGCCATGGCGCTATCCAGCTGTTCGCCTCGCGGTCATCCTTTACCCGTGCCATATCACTGTAAACTGCTCTGGCTTTTTCTTCGGAATAGTTGAACATTTCCTCCATCGCGGCAACAGCCTCTTTCTGGCTCTTTCCCCTGAGCGTTTGCCATATTATGCCCTTCTCAAAGTCCCAGCTTCCGAAGTGGCCCCACACTCCGGATTTGCCTATCATGTCCTCTGATGCGATAACGTAAGCTTCCGGTGGGTTGCAATGCGTGTATCTGGTAACGTTTGCTGCTTGCTCTGCATTGAGGCCGTATTCCTGCATAAGTATCCTGTCAGCTTCGTTTTTTGATGTTGTTTGTGTCATCCTGTGCAGTATCTTTGTGGAATTGGG
Organism: Candidatus Woesearchaeota archaeon; assembly: GCA_016180085.1. Taxonomy (GTDB): domain Archaea; phylum Nanobdellota; class Nanobdellia; order Woesearchaeales; family UBA10216; genus UBA10216. The sequence continues at coordinate 142,283 of JACPBX010000003.1, forward strand.
ATAGTCGTTCTTGACGCTGTTTAGTGCGTCAAATGCCGTGTTGCTTCCGCAGTCAAGCATTCTTAGTATGCCTGCAGCTTCTGTCTCACTGCTTGTCATGAAGAACTTCCCTACCCAGTGCGCCTGCTGCCCCAGCTGGGTTGTGCCATCAAATGTCACCCTCCTGTCTGTGATGGCCTTGAAGTGGTGCCCGAAGTCCCACCAGGAGGTTATTATTGCGTCTTTTGTTGTGCTGTTGGAGTCCTCCTTTATTGCGGTGAGTGCGTTATACCATGCGTCGTTCATTATTGGGACGTCGTTCCTGGCTATGTTGTATGCGCCTTTTATTGTGTCTGTTGAGTACGTTGCCATTGCCAGGACTGCAAATATTGTTGCTGCCGTGGCTATCTTGTTTATTTTCAGGAAGTTTTCGTTTGCCCACATTGCCGCCTTGAATATGAACCCCAGCGTAATTCCGAAGCCGAGCCCTACCATTGGGGCTAGCAGCAGCACAAACCTTATTCCCTTTGTTGATGCGTAAATTGTTCCCACGAACCATACTGCAACGAGGGTCGCGAAGAATATCGAGTAAAGGGCATTTTCCTCCTTTGGCTGGAAGTGCTGCCTGAGCTTCTGGCTTGTTTGGTTTCTCATAAACGGCAGAAGGAAATGTATGGCTGCGAGAGCAATTAGCAGTGCTGCGCTTAGGGCCGAGAGCCAGAATATTCCTGGTTTTATCTGGCTTATGGTCTGCTGGAGGCTTCCTTCATTCAGCTCTGCCACTGTCGTGAGAACATTTGGCCAGTAAGAACTGCCAAGCACTGCAGATTTCAGCTTGGCTACGCCGAATATGTTACTTAATAGTTGAAGGATTGTGTCAAAGTTCCTCAATATGCTGACAAAGAATGTTGTCGCTAGCATGAATACGGCTGTTGGCACTGTGACAAGTTTTCCTACTGTGCCTGTTGTGGCAGCTTTTACCCCATCAATTGCTGCCGAGGCTGCGCCGCGACCTTTCATCAGTGAGGAAATGAAACTGTTCAGTGCGCCTGCCGCAACTGTGGCTGCTGAGGCCATTATTATGAATATCAGTATGAACCACCACCCGCCCCAGCCTATGCTGAATACTGCAGCAGCCAGCCCTGCGAGCGCTGCAAGCGCAAGCCTCTTTACTGTCTTATTTGCGTAGATTGCCTCTATGAACAGCCATAGCGTGAGTATCGCAAAAAGCATGACTGCTGCGTCGTTGTCGCCGTGTATTGTCCTGTTGACGAAAGCTGCGTGGAGCCCTGCCATTAGCGAGCCGAAGAATCCTGCCACGTTGCCCGCTATCTTTCTGCCTATCAGGAATATGAGCAGCACGATAATGGCCGATAGCAGCGCAGGGTAGACATTTGTTTGCACTTCAAACAGCGTTGCCGAGTGGTTGAAGAACCTCACGGTCTTGTACAGGTAAGCGATGAAGTAGGGGAAGAAAGTGTCTACAGCATAGATTGGTCTCCCAAGAGGGGCAAGCTGGCGGTTATCCCACTCCACGCCATTCTTTACTTCGTCTCCAATATGGCCTGTCTCTACAATGTTTTTCGCGTAGCGGTACCAGTAGTACGGGTCTATGTCCGGGCTGTATGGCCTGCCGTTTTCGTCTTTGTAGAAGTCTTTTATGAATTCTGCTGTTGATTTGACCTGGTCCTTGATGTTTATTATCTGGCCTGTGTACTGGCCTGTTTTGAAGGTGTACGTTTTGCTTTTTCTGGCTTTGGCCACCTCATCGCTGAGTATCTGGTTTTTTCTCGCTTCCGGAAGGTTCGGGTATTGCTGGCTTATGGCGCTGCTTATGTCACTTTGGATTGTGCCAGAGACAGAATTCTGGGCCCATTCGTAAGTGAATGGCAGCCCTGCAACCTGCGTTCTCACGTTTGCAGTGATGCCCATGGCTATCAGAATGCCTGTTATCAGGAGTATCAGCGTTCCCCTCTTTTTGAGAAACTCGACTATGGCTTGCGGGTTGACAGAAACATCCTCGCTTTCACCAGCTTCTTTTTCCTTTTTTTTTCCCGCTTCTGTTTTAGATTCCTTCATGCCTTTGAATATGCCCTTTATGCCTGAAACAAACTTGCTGACATCTATCTCTGATTCATCATCCTTTGCAGTTTTTGTATCGTGGCGCCATTCGTGATGAGGCCTGTGTTCATTTTCGTGGCCATGCTCTACCTTGTGCTCAGCTTTGTGCTCAGTTTTTGGTTCTTCCTTTTCAGCATCGGCAGAACCGATGCGCAGAGGCGCCTTCGCCGCCTCTGTTTCTTCTGCCTTTTGCTTGAAGAATGAGAAGACCCTGCCAAAATCAAAGTTTATCTCTATGTCCTTTTCTTCTTTCTCTTCAGGGTGGGCGTCCTTTACTACCTCTATGCCCTCCCCGAAGCCCTTCTCTTTTGCGTGCCCGTCTTTTCTGTCTTCAGCCATGAATCTGCCCCGTCAACCCAGGTGATGCCAGCTACTGCGGAAATTCAGGGCGTATTTAAATGTGTTGTGGAATTCGCACGGGCTAAATTACACTAATTGAGAATTTATCTTCCCCTTCAACGTTCCACTCAACCTTTCGTCCTTCCTTGATGTGATAGATCTCCTTTAAAACCTGAGGCATGGTGATTACTGCGCTTTTGCCAACCCTTCTCAGCTTGACTGTCAGTTCCCTGTTTTTTCTGGCACGGTCAATCTCTAGTGCGCGCTGTGCGTCTACTGGGTTGATTAGCTCTTCGCCGCATTTTCTGCATTTCCAAGCCCTCACCTTTATGCCTTTCCAGACCAGTTGCGTTTCCAGGGCGTTTTCACCGCATTCGCATACCAGTCTTAGGTTGCCCAGCCTTGCTTCCTCCATTTTCATCTCCCTTCACCACTCCTCGTCGTGTAAGCCAAACCTGCCTTTCTTTTCCGTAAACTCTCCAACATGGATTATCTTACAGTAGCTGCCCACATCCGCAACTACGACTTTGACAATCTTTCCGCTTCTCCTTATGCCACGCTCTGCAATATTGCGTTTTCTTTTGCTTCTCGCACAATCAAACCCTTCTTCCAGTATCTCTTTCACTTTATGCATATCAACATCATGATGACTCATCTCGTCCAAAGCCTTCTTTGTAGGAATCAATGTCTTGCCTTTCCACTCGAACAAAAACATCCCTTACCACTTCAGCCATATTTGAGATATATCGTTGATATATATTTAAATTTTTCTATGCTTAAACCTTCTTCTGTTGTTTTTCGGGTTGATAAGCCTATGCCCGATATTCGAGAAATAATTCCGGTGCAAATGGAATTTTTGCCGGAGCAGCCGAATAAATTTCACAAAATTTCAAGAATGGCGAATAATTTACGGCTTAATTGAAATAACTTTAGAACCACGCTTTCTTTGCGAACAGCAGCAGCTTTGGTTCCCTCATTAAAAGCTTTAGCGCGAACCTTGACGGCTGGTCGCGGTCGTAGCTTTCCAGCACAGTTCTGTTCTTTTCCTTGGCGAAAGTCTCAACAAGCCTGTTGTAATCCTCATTGCTGAACCTTTCCATTGCCTTCCTCATGAGCAAAGAAAGATACAGGTCCATCCCCATTCGCTTCTTCCATAGCTTTTCATAATCGGTGTTTTTCGTTATCGCCTCTGCTGCAGCCTCTGCCCCGATCAGGCTTTGGTTTATCCCTCCCAGAGTGGGGGCTTTTACCATTGTTGCCGCATCCCCGACAAGCAGAACCCTGCCGTCCTTCGTTTTTGACTTCAGCCCTGGGTCGTACAGCGGTATTGGCCCGGCCTGCCTGCCGATTATCTTTTTCTCGTAATCCTTGCCGGCAACAGCTGTCAGGAACCACCTGAAGTATTGGTTTGCTTCTTTTTTAGCGGCAATCCCCACCCTTGCGACCTTCTCGTTTTCGGGCACAACCCAGGCTATGCCTTCCTCGCTAGGGTAAAAGTCAATCACGTTATCGTTTTCAACCGGCATGGTAACCTGCAGCCCGACGTAGAACTGCCTGTTCCCAAACAATCCTGCGGATTTTGCAACCGCGCTTATGGGCCCGTCAGCCCCAATGAGATAATCGGTTTCAATTTTTCTGATTTCGTTTTTTATTTTGTCTTTCACATCAACCATTATTTTTTTACCGCTTTTTCCCCCGCTGCCGCTGTTGGCATATTCAAAGCTTTCAAACCTGTGATTCGTGAAGTATTTTGCTCCCGCATCCTGCGCCACCCCAGTAATGTGCCTGTCAAACCCCGCCCTGTCTATTATTATGTCGTTCTTCAGCCTGACCTCAACAAATTCCTTGTTGGGAGCGATTATTCTCGCCTTTGCAATTCTGTTAACGATGAGTTCCCTTGGCAGCTGCAGCCGCTGCGAAAGGACATCGCCTGTTATGACTCCTGTGCAGGCCACCGGTTCCCCTATTGTTCCGTGCTCCTCAAACACATGCACGTCCATTCCTGATTTGGCAAGAAGGTAAGCCGAAAATCCGCCAGCAGGCCCTGCACCAGCAATTGCTATTTTTTTGCTTTCCATACTTCCATCTCAGCTGCTGCCATGCACTGCATACAGTTTTTAATTGTTGCTGCATTTGTTGCCGCATCTGTTGCTGCAGCGATTACGGCTTATCGTGTTTCTATTTTAAAGTAGCGTCACTTCCAAAAACTTTAAATAATAGGTCATCCTTCATCGTTTTTAACAGCGGTGGCTGGGGGGTTTCAAAAAATGGCGTCGTTCAGGCTTTTCTTCATTTCAGTTGTTCTTCTTGTTGCTATCATCTCGGTCTCGGCGAATGCTGCGGCAGCAGAAAAAGCAGTCAAAATCACCAAGGTTTCGGCAGTCCAGAACTCCGAAGCGCTTGTTACTGTGAGCCTTGACTCGCAAAGGAAAAACACAGATTCAAAGGTTACTGTTTCTGTTCCTGAGCTTGGGTTGAGGGCCAGCCGCAATGTTGACTTTGCCAGGGCAAACAAAAAGACAGTCCACCTTGAGATTCCCTCACCAGGCATGTTCGACCCTTTCGTCAGGATAGTCTTTAGCAGCGACGGTGGCAGGAGGGTCAAGCACAGGCCGTTAATCCTGCAATGATTTGACACCACTATATAATAGATAACAAAAGTAACTACTCTTATATGCTAAAATAGCGAAATGTTTATATAGAAGCTTCGTTTATCGGAGAATGCATAATGCATAATTTTGTGCTAATTCAGTAGGAAATAACAGTTGGGGTGGTTTGAAAATGAATATGTCCAAGAGTGTGTTTGTTGTTCTTTTGATGTCGATTGTCAGCATGCTTGTTCTGGCTTCGTCAGCACTCG
>JACPBX010000035.1 GCA_016180085.1 Candidatus Woesearchaeota archaeon
CTCGATTTTCCCGATTTTGTCAGAAGCGACCTTGCCCTTGAAGTCTGACAGCAGCTTCTCGGTTGAGTAAACAAGGGAGTCTGCCTGGTTTATTGTTTCAGCTTCTTCCCTTCGCTGCTTGTCCTGCCCGGCAAACTCTTCCGCTTCCTTCCTCATCCTTTCAAGCTCTTTCTCGTCAAGCTTCTGGCTTGCCGTAATCTTAATGCTCTGCTGCTTCCCTGTTCCGAGGTCTTTTGCGGTAACGTGCACTATGCCGTTTGCGTCAATGTCAAATGCGACCTCAATCTGGGGAATGCCTCTTGGCGCAGGCGGTATTCCCACCAGGTCAAAGTTGCCAAGCAGCTTGTTGTCTCCGGCCATTGCCCTTTCTCCCTGGAACACCCTGATTGAAACAGCGGTCTGGCTGTCAGCTGCCGTGCTGAACACCTGGCTCTTCTTTGTCGGGATTGTGGTGTTCCTTTCAATCAGCTTTGTTAATACTCCGCCAAGAGTCTCAATGCCCAAGGACAGAGGGGTTACGTCCAAAAGCAGTATGTCCTTTACCTCGCCGGCAAGGATGCCAGCCTGGACAGCTGCGCCCATGGCAACACACTCCATCGGGTCAATCCCGCGCTCGACCTTCTTGCCCATAAAGCTCTCAACAAATTTTTGCACAATGGGCATCCTGGTCGGGCCGCCAACAAGGATTATCTTGTCAACACTGTCTTTTGAAAGCTTCGCGTCAGCGATTGCGCGCTCAAGAGGCTGCCTGCAGCGGTCAACTATGGGCTGTATGAGCGACTCCAGTTTGGCCCTGGTAAGCTTGTATGCAAAGTGCTTCGGGCCCTCGTTTGTTGCAGAGAGGAATGGCAGGTTAATCTCGCTGTCCAGCGTCGTTGACAGCTCAATCTTCGCCTTCTCCGCAGCCTCTGACAGCCTTTGCATTGCAACCTTGTCCTTTGAAATGTCTATGCCCTCAAGCTTCCTGAACTCTGCAACGAGAAAATCAACCAGGACCTTGTCCATGTCTGTTCCGCCAAGCTGGGTGTCACCGGAAGTTGCCTTGACCTCGAACACGCCTTCCTCGCCCATTTCCATTATGGTAACGTCCAGGGTTCCGCCGCCAAGGTCAAACACCATGATGTTCGCCTTCTTGCCAAGCTTGTCCACGCCGTAAGCGAAAGCCGCGGCCGTGGGCTCATTCACAAGCCTCACTACTTCCAGGCCGGCAATTGCTCCTGCATCCTTTGTTGCCTGCCTCTGGTTGTCATCAAAGTATGCCGGGACGGTAATGACTGCCTTCTCAACCTTTTCGCCGAGAAATTCCTCAGCATCCCGCTTGATTTTCTGAAGTATGAATGCAGATATTTGCTGGGGAGTGTAGTCTTTGCCGCGGACTTTGAACTTGAAAGACGTTCCCATCTTCCTCTTGGCAGCAAAAACCGTTCCTTCAGGGTTGCTGACGGCCTGCCTCTTTGCAGGCTCTCCCACGAGCATCTGGTCATCCTTTGCAAACGCAACCACGCTTGGAAATGCCTTGCCGTAAAGCGAAGCGCCCTCGGCGCTTGGAATAATCTTCGGCTTGCCAGCTTCCATGTATGCGGCGGCAGAATTACTGGTGCCGAGGTCCACTCCAATCGTCTTTCCCATTTTCATTTACCTCCACTCACATTATTTTTATCATTTTTATCAGTATTTTTGTCAGCGCTGGCTTTCGCAAACTTCAAAACCTTGACCTTGCTGTAGCGCAAAATCACATCGTTCAGCGCGTAGCCTTTCTGGAACTCCTCAACCACAACGCCGTCTCTTTTCTCGTCTGCAGTCTCTTCCTGCATCAAAACTTCATGCTTGTAAGGGTCAAATTTTTCACCGACTGCTTTTATCGGCCTGAGCCCCTGGGCCTCAAGGGCAGAGTAAAACTGGCCATAAATTAATTCAAGGCCCCTGGCAATTTTGTCATCCGCAGCTGCGGTTATGATTTTCCCGCTGTTGCTGCCGTTAGCAATTGACTTTAGTGCAAGCTCAAAGCTGTCGAGCACAGGCAGGAAGTTTTTCACAACCTCAGCAGCGGCGAATTGCCGGAACTGAACTTTTTCCTTATCAACGCGCTTCTTGTAATTCTCGAATTCTGCCTGGAGGCGCTGCAAAGAGTCCTTGTAATCATTCAGCTGCTTCGCCATGCTGTCTTCTGGCTCCTTTTGTTCAGCCGCTGCAGCAACGCCCTTGTTTTCCTTGCTTTTGTCCATTTTGGTTAAAGACATTTTCGTTGATTTTAGGTCAACAGAAGATTGAGCTTATATTTAAAGATTTCGGTAGTGGAGAAGCTAAACTGCCACCGGTGTCGTTGTAACCGGAAAGGTTTAAATAGGGCAACAGACGGATATGCAATTGCCATGATAATCAGGGAACAGCGCATAACCATAATAAGGGTGTCAAGGCCAAGGCAGCACAACGTCAATGACGAGCTCAAGTGGCTTGGCCATTCGCTGGGCCTGTTCAGCGAAAGGGACAAGGACAGCTCCCTTTACAGGCTTTTCGTCGAGCTTATCAAGAGCACCAGGGGCAACAGGCCCATTACCAGTGATGAGCTTGCGTCAAGGAGATTGCAAGGCAGATTGATGAGGAGCTTGAGCTTTGAGTTCTGCATTTAACTTTAACTAACGCAAAAATTTTAGAAAGTCTCTTCCTGGGGACCGGCAGCCTGCGGCTCTTCGGTCTGGACGCTTGTGGCGCCAATCTTTGCCCTGTAAATCTGCGCAAATGAAGGCGTTGCTATAATGTAGTCATCGCCAAAGCCGGCAAGGTCGCCTGACACTGCATCTGCTGTTTTCTTAAGCTTGCTTATTGCCCTCTTCAGCTCTATGATGTCCTTGTCCTTCAGGGGCCTGATGTTGACAATGGCTATAGTGTTCCCATCGCGCAGAGCATCAACAACATTCTTGATGTCCTGGAAGTTTTCCATAACAAAAGGCCTTACAACAACCTTGCCCCTTGCCTCGGCTGCGGTTGTGTCGAGCTCAACATACTCCTTTTCCCCGCCTTCGCTGATGGCTTCGGGCTCCCTGCCGCCCATCATGTTCACGATTTTTGCCTTAACATTTCGATGATTTGTTTTTCAGACAGTTTTACCTGATATAGCGCATATTTAAAGTTTGTGTTTTAATTCCGGCAATTGTTATCCGTCGCAGTGGTGACTGGCAAAAAAAGAAGCGACGACAGATAAATTTTAATAGTTGTTGCCGAATTTGCCCATTGAGTAAAAATGGTGCCCTTTATTGTTGTGAATTTCAAAACTTACAAGGAAGGCACGGGCGGGAATGCAGTAAAGCTGGCGAAAATGTGCGAAGCAGCGGCTTTGAAAGCGAAAAACAAGGTAAAAGTGGCTGTTGCTGTCCAGGCCACTGACATATTCAGGGTTGCGGCAGCGGTTGACACGGCAGTGGTTGAAGTCTTTGCACAGCACATTGACGCAAACGGCCAGGGAAAATCAACGGGGTTTGTCATTGCAGAAGCCGTTAAGGAGGCAGGGGCTTCCGGAACGCTGCTGAACCATGCCGAGCACAAGATTACAGACATCGCAAAGCGCATTGCAACGGCAAAAGCTGCAAAGCTGGCAACTGTCGTGTGCGCGGCTGATGTTGCAGAAGCAAAAACGATAGCATCACTCACGCCATCGCCTGATTACATAGCAATTGAGCTTCCTGAACTGATAGGAACGCTGGTTTCTGTATCAAAGGCGAATCCTGAGGTCATCACATCTTCAATTGCTGAAGTCAGAAAGATAAAAAACATCCCTGTGCTGTGCGGAGCCGGGATAGCTAATGGGGAAGATGTTCGAAAAGCTGTTGAGCTAGGAACAGTTGGCATACTCGTTGCAACTGCGGTCGTGCTGGCAAAGAACCCGGAAAAGGCGCTGGCGGAACTAATAAAAGGAATCGGTGAAGATGGAAAGTGAAGTAAAGATTAGGTTAAGCATACCCCGAAAGATGCACGACCAGATGAAGCAGCATCCGGAGATTGACTGGAATGAGGCGGCAGTCAGAGAAATAAGCAAGCAGTTTGCTGCAGCCGGCATAAGAGTAGAGGAAAAGGGGCACCAAAACCCGAAATCGAACCACCACAAACTTTAAATAGGACTGGAAAATCCTCGCTTCTGCGATTTTACGTAGACCACGGCAAGTCAACCACAGTAGGCAGGCTGCTGTATGACACCGGCAACATAGACGAGCAGAGCATGAGGAAGCTCCAGGACAGGGCCAAGGAAGTCGGGAAGCCCGGATTCGAGTTCGCATTCGCGATGGACACACTTGAAGAAGAGCAGAAGAGGGGCGTAACCATTGACCTCAGCCACAGGAAGTTTGAGACTGACAAGTACTACTTCACAATCATAGATGCACCTGGCCACAGGGACTTCATAAAGAACATGATAACAGGCACAAGCCAGGCAGACGCTGCTGTGCTGGTAATATCTGCAAACAAGGGCGAAGCTGAAGGTGGCATGAAGAGGCCTGACGATTCAGGCCCAGGCGGGCAGACTTATGAGCACATATTCCTCTCCAGGACGCTGGGCGTTGCCCAGATGGTAGTAGCCATTAACAAGATGGACATGGCAAACTACGACCAGAAGCGGTTTGAGGAAGTCAAGAACAGCGCTTCGCAGATTCTCAAAGGGGTTGGCTATGACGTTACAAAGCTGCAGTTCGTGCCAACAGCATCCTACCTTGGCGACAACCTCACCAAGAAGTCAGACAAGATGCCCTGGTACACGGGCCCTTCGCTTCTTGAGGCAATGAACAGCTTAAAGGCTCCTGAAAAGCCGACGCAGCTCCCGCTCAGGCTGCCAATACAGGACGTTTATGAGATCAAAGGCATAGGCGCAGTGCCAGTAGGAAGGGTGGAAACCGGCATAATGAAGGTCAACGACAAGATCATCGCTGTGCCGGCAAGGGAAGGAAAGGGCGTAACAGGTGAGGTCAAGAGCATAGAGATGCACCACGAGGCAATGCAGCAGGCTGAGCCTGGAGACAACGTGGGCTTCTCGGTAAGGGGCATGAACAAGCAGGACATAGCAAGAGGAGATGTCATTGGCCATGCCTCAAACCCGCCAACAGTCGCAAAGGAGTTCACAGCGCGCATAGTCGTGCTGAACCACCCGAACGTTCTCACAGTTGGCTACACTCCGGTGTTCCACATACACACGGCGCAGATTGCATGCAAGATAACCGAGCTTGTCAAGCAGATTAACCCGGCTACGGGCGAAACGCTGAAGGAGAAACCCGACTTCCTGAAGAACGGCGAGGTTGCCATAGTCAAGGTCCAGCCAACAGGCGGACAGGGACTTGTCATCGAAAAGCAGCAGGATATACCGCAGCTGGCAAGGTTCGCAGTCAGGGACTCAGGCAGCACAGTGGCAGCGGGACAGTGCATTGACGTTGTGAAGAAGTAGAAATTGCTTTCTTCCGCTTCTTTTTTCTTTTCTTATATGTGCAGAATAATTATAAATGCCTTTGGCCTGAAACACCAATATGGACCAAGCGGAATACGCAAAAGAATACGATGAACTCGTGGTGAAGATTCACAGATTGTACGAGAGCATGTTCAGCGTGAACGAGTGGACTTCCCACAACATGGGAAGGTCCTGGGAGATTAAAGTCACGTATGGCGGCGTTCTCACGCATTCCTGGCACCGCACGGCAATATTGGAGTCTATTCTGGCCGCGTCGGGGTTCGTACGCATACTGAGACACTATTCTCCGGTCTTTTCAAGGCTGCAAGCGGTTTGGCCGATGCACTGCCTCGTGAATCTTTACGTCGCGAATCGGTTTTTCCACGGAAACGTTGGCGAGCTGGCAAAGACTGCGGAGGAATTCCGGAAGGAGTATCATGTGGTTGCCGCGAGGATACAAGATATGATAAATGCGTCCATTCAGGGCAGAAGGTTGCCCATAAAAGCGCTCATGATGTACTATGTTGTCCTGATGAAAATCCGGTCCAGCCGGGCTTTTGCGCCGTTTTTCACCCACCCAACCTACAGGGGTTATCTGGAAGATGCTGTTAAGTCGCTAGGGAACCAGCTGAATGGTGATTTCTTTCAACGCCTGCGCATGAGGGACGACTTATACAACGTCTAACGGCTGCCCCCATACGAGATTTTTTTGAAGAGTTTCTAAACACGATAAATGCGCCAGGCCGAAACAATTAGCTTTATAAACTCCCTCCGAATTCTGCACATGTCAGGCAGCGGTAATAATTGCTGTGATTGCTGTTAAAGCAGCGAAAGGGCATTACTGTTGCATACAAACATGCAAAAGGCCAGAATAAAGCTCGCAAGCACGGACATTGAAAAGATAAACTCTGTATGCACGTCCATAAAGGACATAGTTGAAAGAACAGGCGTTGACATGCACGGGCCCATCCCGCTTCCCACAAGAAAGCTAAAAGTCACAACAAGAAAATGCCCCTGTGGTGACGGAAAGGCAACATGGGACAGGTTCGAGATGCGCATCCATAAAAGGCTGATTGACCTCGGCGTTGACGAGCGCGCGTTAAGGCTTGTGATGAGAGTGCCAATTCCTGAAGGTCTCAATATAGAGATTGAGATGCTTGAGAAGTAAGTTTGGTATGGTTCTGGATAATAAAAAAGAAAAAGCGTAATCGGTATGCGCTTAGATCGTGCCCAACGATCATGCGGATTCAAACAGCCCTTTTTGCTGCGGCAAAACCCAAATCGTGCATAGCACGATTGGGCCCAGTCGTCTTTCAGACGACTTGGGAGCGCTGGCGGAAAACGTCAGTTTTGGATTGACCCTTTTTCCTAAAAGGGTCACGCTCCCGGCGCATCAATTCTTCAGCAATGAAACAATCAAATTTAAATACTACTGCGGATTCGATTTCTACAGGGGTTGGCAAAATCGCAAAAGAAGACGGCAGCTACGTGAAGTTGGTTGCTGGCACCGCTGTGCCTGAACTGGCAAAAGAGATTTCTAGGAACGTTGGCATCCCGCTTGTCAAGGCAGACATAGGGAGGTTCACGAATGGCGAGAGCAGAGTTGAGATTCTCGAGTCAGTAAGAGGAGCTGATGTTTTTCTGATACAGTCAACGTGCCCTCCGGTGAACGACAATGTCGTGGAGCTTCTGCTCATAATGGACGCGCTCAGGAGGGCGTCTGCCAACTCAATCAACCTGATGGTGCCTTACTTCGGCTATGCCAAGCAGGACAAGAAGAAAACAGGCAGGGAGCCTATCTCAGCTAAGGTCATGGCAGACCTGATGGAAAATGCCGGGGCTGCGAGGCTGGTTACGATAGACCTACACGCGCAGCAGATTGAGGGCTTCTTCGACATACCGGTAGATAATCTTTCGGCAATATATCTTTTTGCCGAATATTTCAGGAGCAAGGGGATAAAGGATACGGTTGTTGTAACTCCTGACGCGGGCGGCACCAAGAGGGCGAGGGACCTTGCCAATGCCATGCAGGCAGAAAGGATTGCCATAATTGACAAGTACAGGCCGGACTGGAGAAAGGCAGATGCCATGAATGTAATAGGGAAGGTTGAGGGCATGAATGCCATAATCGTTGACGACTTCATAGACACAGGAGGCAGCATGGTTGAGGCAGTAAAGGCTGTCAGGAACCACAAGGCGGAAAAGATATGGGTAGCGTGCACACACCCTCTTCTGACTGACCCGGCTACAGAAAGGCTGAAAGCCCTGAACGACTCTGGCGAAGTGGAAGGATTTGTTTTCACCGACACCATCCCAATACCGAAGCAGAAAATGCTGAAGAACTATGAGGTAATATCCACAGCACCGATGCTTGCAGACACCATAGAAAGGATTGCCAGGGGATTCTCGCTCCACCCTTACAGGTCAAACTCAGACAAAAAGGCATAAGACATTCTAACTTTTCAATCTTCTTGCCGAAGTGAAAGTGGCAAACCTTTAAAAACACCCCAGCGTTTTCCCGGTGCCATGACAAATGCAAAAAACAGTGCTGAAAAAGACAACGCGGCTGCTGCCGCTGCCCAAAAAGCGAATGAGAAAGGCAGGGAAGCCAGCGCGGAAGATGTTCAAGAGGCCCTGAAGGAGAAGTATGCCGAGTTCAGGCTTGCCGCTGCCCAGATAAAGGGGTTGCAGGAGCAGCTTCAGTCAGTTGACGAGAAGAGGCAGGAACTGGAAGAGGCTGCCGAGAGCATAAGCAAGCTGAAGGAAGCCCAGAAAGGGACAAAAATACTTGTGCCCGTAACAAGCGGAATATTTGCAAGGGCAACCCTTGACAAAAGCGATGAGATGCTGGTAAACGTCGGGAGCAACGTGTGCGTAAGTAAGACAGCGGAACAAGCAGGAGACATACTGAAGGCAAAACTGCTGGAGCTGACAGGCTACCAGGAAAGCATGCTGGAGGAGCTTAACAGGCTGACCGACCAGGCAAACAAGCTGGAAAAGGAGCTTGGCCAGATGCTGCAGAACGGGGAGTAGCCGGGGGAGTGGCTGCGATGTTTGGCGAGGTAATAAGCAAGTTCTCGGAGAAGGCTAGGGAACAGCCTGAGGAAGAGGCTAAAAAAGAACAGATAGCAGAGAAAAAAGCAGAAGAGAAAAAGGCAGAGGAGAAGCCGCTGCCAAAGCTGGAACCGAAAAAGGCAGAGCCAAAGAGAGAAGCTGAAGAAGTTATCAAAGAAGCACCTATTGAAGCAACAGAAGGGGCTGAAGAAAAGCCCAAGAAGAAAGGATTGTTTGAAAGGATAACTGGCGCCGTCACAGAAGCCGTAACCACGACAAAGATTTCCGGGGCAAGGTTTGAGGAATTATTCCAGGATCTGGAAATCACGCTGCTTGAGAATAACGTTGCAGTCGAGGCGATAGACAAGATAAAGGCGGATTTGAAAGAAAACCTTGTTGAAAAGCCGCTGCAACGGGGAAAAGTTGAGGATGCAATAAGAAAAACGCTCCGAAGCAGCATTGAGGAATTATTCGCTCAGGGCTACGACATGAAAGAAAAGGTAAAAGAAATTGCTGCAGGGAAAAAAACCGCAAAGATAATGTTTGTGGGCATAAACGGCTCAGGCAAGACAACAACAATAGCAAAAATCGCGAAGCTGCTTCAGGAAAACCGGCTGAAAGTGGTTATTGCAGCTTCTGACACGTTCAGGGCAGCAGCCATACACCAGTTGCAGGAACACGCTGACAAACTGGGTGTTAAGCTGATAAAGCACGACTACGGGGCAGACCCGGCTGCTGTGGCTTTTGACGCGATAAAATACGCTGAGGCGCATGGCATTGACGCTGTTTTGATTGACACGGCAGGAAGGCTGCATAGCAACGTTAACCTCGTTGACGAGATGAAGAAAATTGCAAGGGTTGCCAAGCCTGACCTGAAAATATTTGTTGGCGAGGCAATAACGGGCAATGACTGCGTGGAGCAGGCAAGAAAATTCAACGAGGCGATAGGCATTGACGGCATAATCCTTGCAAAGGCTGACGTTGATGAGAAAGGCGGGGCAGCAATCTCCGTCAGCTACGTAACGCACAAGCCAATACTGTTCCTTGGCACAGGGCAGGGCTACAGCGACCTGACGCCGTTCAGCGCAGATACGGTGGTCAAAAGCCTAGGGCTTGCTGGATAGAAGCTGCTTTCTGTGCCTGGCGGCTGCACTGCCCAGAATTTCCTCAAACTCTTTCCTTTCCCACGGCTCCATATCCGGAAGGCTAATCCTAACTGCGCCTGTGTTGGAAGATGAGAAAATTCTTTCAGCTACTGCGACAAGCCCTGCCAGACCATCCTCCTGGCATTCATCACCCGTGGTGGCCTCACTCTCAAGGCTAAATCTCACGGTCGTAGTGGCAGTGGCATTGCGACGACTTGCACCTGGAAAAACAAGGTCCCGGGAAGAAGTAGTGAAATAAAGCGGGCCGCCAGCTTTAGGCTCACGTTTCTTGGCATAGTCCGGCGGAACTTTTGACGGGCCTTCGTAACGCAGGGAACCAAGCAATACCTTGAGATTTTCCACTTCACCTGAAGGAACTTCCCTGCCAATAATGAACAGGGCCTGCCTGCCCGGCGGCGACCTGCGGAACGCTTTTTTAATTGAGTGAGCGACTTCTTGGACATCATTGCAGCGATCACCTGATTTCATGAAGAAGAAAGCATATTGCCTGCCAAACAGCTCTGCTTCCATCCTAAACTGGTGCTCCGGGGCCAAGCCAAAAGGCCGCATGCTGCCCGGCTGCAGCATATAGCCCTTATCCACAAGGGCAACAAGCCTGCTTGAATCGACAGTGAGGTAATAGATGACCGTCTGGTTGTAACGCGCACCCGAAAAAACAGCCCTGAACAAAGTAGGGGCGGTAAGGCTTTCAGAAGCTACATGAATACCTGCCTTGGGCGTCCCCGCAAGGTAAAACTGGGGCTGCCCGCCCCTGAAAGGCTCGATAGCTGAACGGAGGCTCATTCGGTCACTACCTCTGATAAAGCGGATTTGGAATGCGCACCCAGTTGATGCTATCCCGCTCCACATTGTAGCCTGCGGCTTCAATGTGCTGCACAAGCACTTTTATCGGTTCAGGTGCGAACAAGGCCGCGTGGTAGTCCTGCCGAGCTTGCTCGCCTGGAGGCCCGTGCTCAGGATAAAAAGAGCGGATAGTAAGGCCAAGTCTATCCGCAAGGGCAGTGCTGTGAGGATTCCACGGCACTGTTACATAGGCGATGGGTACTGTTATCATCTCCTGGTCCGGCTTTGCGGCAAGAACCATGCCCGTAAGGTCGGCTGCGCCTGACTGATGATTCCCATTATTGCCGTTTTTGTAGCCGTTGCTGCGTGTTGTTGCTGCGGCTGCAGGTCCAGCCGCTGTCCTGGCCGGTGCATTGCTCCCTGCTGTTGTCATGTTCACTTTCCTCCTGTTTTCAAGTTTTTTCCGTTGTTTGCCTATTCCTCTGCCAGGACACGCTTTTTCACTGGAGAATCTGGAACTCCGTTTGGAACACTTACGTGCCTTGGCAGAAAAAACAATGAGCGCTTAGGCGATAAGCAGCAGCCCAAGCAGCAATAAGAGCAGCAGGCCTACAAGAAGGCTTACATCAAACTTCAAGCCCTTTAACGAATCCGCTGCTGTCATGGCTACAACAGCTTTTCAAACTTATATTTAAACATTGCGTATATGCTCTACTTCTTGAATGTTATTGCACCATCCCTGTAGACGCCCTGGTGCAGCCTGACAGGTCTCCAGCTGTCGGTAACGAGTTCGGCATCCAGCCACTTTGCAAGCTCTTCAGGATTGCCTATTGTAGCAGAGAGGCCAATAAGCTGAGATTTTGGCAGAAGCTGCCTCAGCATCGTGATAAGAATTTCCAAAGTAGGACCTCGGCCGGGGTCGTTGAGAAGGTGGATTTCGTCAATAACCACGACAGAAAGCATCCTTACCCATGGAGCGTGGTGACGAATAAGGGAATCCAGCTTTTCAGCGGTGCATATGATTAAGTCGTAATCGGACAGGTAAGGGTCTGAGGCGTCAAAATCGCCGACTGAAAGGGCGACCTTTATGAAAGAGCCGTAGCGCTTTTTGAAATCGTTGTACTTTTCGCTGGCTAATGCTTTCAAAGGCACGACATAAACAGCCTTGCCTTTTTTGTTAAGGATTGCTGAAACAGCCGCCAATTCTGCAATCAATGTTTTGCCTGAAGCTGTTGGGGTGCAGACAAGCAGGTTTTTCCCTTCAAGCAGCCCTGCGCTTATTGACTTGACCTGGGCAGGCCTGAGCTCGGTAACGCCAGCAGCTACAACTGCTTCGTACAGCTTTGACGGGATTTTGTCCCTGATTTTGTCAATGTGCATAGGTGCTGCGGAAGAATGAAGGTTTAAAATTGTTTGCAGAAATCCGGAAAGCCTGAAAGCTTTTCACAAAATCGGCGATTTTGTGCAAAAAATCTGGGGAAAGCCATAATATTTGCAAGGTTGGCGTAGAAATTACGGGAAAATCACAGGAAGGCATAAGAATTCTGAAATTCGCAATTAAAGCAATAAATTTAAATAGTCAATTATAATTTATTATAATAATGGCGGAGATGTTTAAAGCAAAGGTAAGGAAGGTTGGAACATCGTTTGGAGTGCTGATACCTATGGAAATAATAACAAAAGAAAGGATTAAGGAGGGAGAGGAAGTGCAGTTAAGCTTATTGAAGGAGAGAAAGCTTGAAGCCATCCGAAAATTATTCGGCAGCATGAAGGGCGCAAAGCCGTTCGAAAGGGACAGAGAAGACAGGCTTGACAGGGAAGAATACCAATGAGGAATATTTATGCTTCTTGACACTTCTGCTTGGGTTGATTTCATTGAAGGCAATGAGAAGGGCAGAGAGATAAAGCGCATTCTTGAAGGAAGGGAAAACTTCACTAGTTTAGCCACCATTGCGGAGCTTACTCAGTGGTGCTTAAGAAACAGCAAAGAAGAGGCAGCAACTATTGAGTATGTTAAGCGTATCTCGCAGATTCTGCCACTTACCCTTCAGGGACTTGGCTGAGGCGCAGGTGTTGTGATGGGAGCGGAAGAGCCTGAGCCAAAGCCGGAATTTATTGAAAAAATGGGGCTGATTGCGAAGCAGAAAAGCATCCGTGTTGATGACTTTGCGAAGAGGTATGGGTTGAAAGATGCACGACAACGTGTACCAGTAGAGGCCAAAGGCTGATGAAGCTTAACCGGCACGAAGGCAAAAACAAAGAATCGCATGGTTGTTTGCAAAAGGCTTAATAATCACAATTAGCAACATCTCATACTATGGACAAAGATAAGCTACTTTGGTTAACTTATATACCATTAGCATTAATGAGTTTATCCTCAGTCGGAAGAAACTTACAAGCAGGGGAAGACCCAGTAATAATTTTCGGTTCAACAATCGTTTGGCTGATTATTCTTTATTACATTTTAAAGATGGTGCAAAAGTGGCTACTAAAAAGAGATGCTAAAAAGGTACAGATAAAGCGGCTGGAAAAAGACCAATCTGATGAATTTAATTTTTTCCTAATTTTCAAAAAACGAATAGGTTGGGTGGCTATAATCGTTTTGGGCATTATGATTATTGGTGCATTTTGGGGGTATTTTAGTTCACACTGGACGGGGCTAATAGAGAGTGAACAAAAAAATGCGACTTTGGTAAGCGTACACGTATTAAATGAGCAAATCATAGAGTGGCAGTTATTATCAAAAATAAATCAGGAAAGAAATACCTCGAATAATACAATACTCACCCCTCTTGTTATAAATTGGAGATTACAGGAATTAGCCAAAAATATTAGTAGAAAAATGCTTATTGAACCGTTAAATAATACAAACACAAAAATAGAATTATTGGAGCCTCTGTACGAGTCTCTGTACTTTCAAGGAGGTGCATATAATCTAGATGAACTGCCGCTTTTTACTCAGAACGAACCTTGTGGCATCGTTGATACCGAACAAAAAGCGGCGGAATGTATCTTTAAAAAGTGGAACACGACCGTTGAATTTCATGCTAATATGTTACGCCATAGAAGCACTACCGGAATAGGCGTGTCCTGTAATGTAACCATATGTAAGGTATCCTACGTGGTTAGTTAATAACAAGATTCCATGGTAACTGCCTCCTTTTATAGGAAAAGGCCTAAAGAGCTTACTTGATTTTATGCAAAACCTTCTTATCTTCCACGCTTTCGGGTAGTGTCGTTATCACCGCCCATAACCGTAAGCCTTCTCTTCTGACCAGGAATAGAAAATAAAAAAAGAAATGGCGTAAAAGGTATACGCTTAAACTGTGCCCAACCGTCTGATTAACTAATAGGCAGAACTCCTTAATAAACTTTATTAAAAAAAGAAAAACGGGCCCAGAATCTGGTATCCGAACCCAAAAGGTTACTGCGAAGTCATCGTTTTATTACTTATACCTTCGCCTATTTAAAATTTTTGTAACCGTTCAGAATAAAACAAAAAATAAGAAAAAAAGCATAGCTGGTAACGCTTAGACTGTGCCCAACGGTCTATAGGCTACTACGCAGAACTTATTAATAAACTTTACTAAAAACCACGGCAAAATAATTCGGTTTTCCCGCAAGATTTCCGAAAATTCGGCCAAAAAGCGCAAGAAAAAAGCGAGAAACCAAAACTTCTGCAGCTATACTGGAAGATTTTTGGAAAAACACCCGAAAGACATAAGAAAAATCATTGTTACTAAGATAGTGTGCCGGGAAAGCACAAGCTGGTCGTGCGCTCGTTTGAAAAACGAGTGATCGTGCCCAACGATCATGCGGGTTCAAACTCCTGCCTAGGCAGGGTGAGAGTCCCGCTCCCGGCGCATCATTAAAACAGGTGATAGCTCACAATCAGCCCCGCAGCCAGCAGCGCAATCGTGTTTAGCACCTTGATTAGCGGGTTGAGGGCCGGCCCTGATGTGTCCTTGAAGGGGTCGCCGACTGTGTCGCCAACGACTGCTGCCTTATGGGCGTCAGAACCTTTGCCGCCAAGCTGGCCGGATTCAATGAATTTCTTCGCATTGTCCCAAGCTGCCCCTGAAGTGGTCATGGTTATGGCTAGCAGAAGGCCTGTGATTATTGCGCCTGCGAGCAAGCCTCCAAGGGCCTCGGGGCCGAGCAAGAAGCCAACAGCCAAAGGAGCAGCAACAGCAATTATTCCTGGAAGTATCAGTTCCCTTATTGCTGCCCTTGTGCTTATATCCACACACCTCGCATAGTCAGGCTTTGCCTTGCCCCTCATCAGGCCAGGGATGGTTTTAAACTGCCTCCTGACTTCCTCAACCATTCCCATCGCAGCATTGCCAACAGCCCTCATCGTAAGAGAGGAGAAAATGAATGGCAGCAGCCCCCCTACGAACAGGCCAACAACAACTCCGGCATCGTAAATGTTAATCACGTCAACGCCGGTAATGTCCTTGTAGGCAGCGAACAAGGATAAGGCGGCAAGGCCTGCCGAGCCAATCGCAAAGCCTTTTGTGACCGCTTTTGTTGTGTTGCCGACAGCATCCAACGGGTCTGTTATCTTTCTCACAGAGTCAGGCATCTTGCTCATCTCAGCAATCCCGCCGGCATTGTCGGTTATCGGGCCGTAAGCATCAACAGCAACAATTATGGCCGTCATTGCAAGCATCGCTGTTGCCGCAATTGCTACCCCATAAAACCCTCCTCCGAAGGTATAGGCGAGAAAAGCTCCTGCGGCTATTGCAAGGACAGGAACTAAAGTGCTTTCCATTCCCTTGGCTAAGCCAAGTATGATGAGCGTAGCAGGGCCTGTCTTTGCAGAGTTTGCAATCTGCTGCACAGGTTTCCGGTTTGCTGCCGTGTAATATTCAGTAACGTAGCCAATAAGGACAGTTAATGCCAAACCAACCACGGCTGCAATGAAGTATTTGTAATCGCTGAACATCAGCTTGTTGGCAACAAAAAAACCGATTGCGGAAAGGGCAGCGCTGATGAGTATGCCCCTGTTGAGGGCTGGCCATATGCCGCTGGCAACCGATGTTTTGACGAAGAGGCTTCCTACCACTGACGCTAATATTGCTATTGCTCCCAAAACAAGCGGCAGGACAAGCTCATTCGCTGAACCTGCACCGAAAGCTGTCCATGCAAGCAGCATCGCAGCGATAATCGTGACAGTGTAGCTTTCAAAAAGGTCAGCTGCCATGCCTGCGCAGTCGCCAACATTATCACCAACATTATCGGCTATCACTGCAGGATTCCTAGGATCATCTTCAGGAATTCCCTTCTCAACCTTGCCAACAAGGTCAGCGCCAACATCAGCGCCTTTTGTGTATATCCCTCCGCCAACCCTCGCGAAGAGGCTTATGAGGCTGGCCCCGAAGCCGAAGCCGATAAGCAGATGGGGGTCCTTAAGGATTAAGTACAGCGCTGTAACGCCAAGCAAGCCAAGGCCGGCAACTGCAAAGCCTGTAACAGCCCCGCCTGTAAAAGCGACTGAGAAAGCATCCTTCAGGCTCCTTGTTGCTGCCTGGGCTGTCCTCACATTAGCCCTTACAGAAACCATCATACCAATATATCCGGCAAGGGCCGAGAGGAAAGCTCCGAGCACGAACGCAACAGCCAGGACGTAAGAGTTCAGGGCGACGGCTATCACAACTGCGAGCAGGACGGTAATAACGGCAATTGTTTTGTACTGCCTGTTGAGGTAAGCCGCAGCGCCTTCCCTTATGGCAGCGGAGATTTGGCGCATTGACTCACTGCCTGAGTCCTGCCTGAGAACCTTCATGGTTGACAAAAGGGCAAACAGGAGCGCGACAATGCTGCCGGCAAACGCGAGAATGTACAAAGTTGATACTGCAACCGCCATAAGCTAATCACCCCGATAAAAATTAGAACCAGCGGCAGCAGCGGGCTTATTTAAAGGTTTCTGTCATCACTCTGCCCATAAAATCGCTGCCGTTTAGCGTGCCGAAGCCGCCATTCCTGCAGTAGCTCTCGCCGAACCGCTCAACAAAGTCAGACTTCACCCTTCCGCCGCTGATGATAAAAGGCACAGGGTCGGCTGAGTGGCCTTTCATCTCGCAGGGGGTTGCGTGGTCAGCAGTTACAACAACAACGGTATTGCCAAGGCTGATTTTTTTCAGCAGCTGCGAAAAGAATAATTTGTCACATTCCTCAATGCACTGCTTCTTTCCCCTGTAATCGCCATCGTGGCCGAAGAGGTCGGGGCCTTTGATGTGGATGTAGAGGCAGTCAAACCTCTTTAATGCTGCAATGGTTCTTTCAACGCGGACTTTGTAATCAGCTGCCGTGAATGTTGGTAGCGGCAGGTGAACCAGGCTCATTCCTGCAAGCTCACCGATGCCAATTTCAAGGGGCATGTCAGCAAGAAGCGCCCATTTCCTGCCGTATTTCTTCGAAATGCTGTAAAGCTGGGGAAGGCGGTTGCCTGCGTCTCTGCATATTATGGTATTTGCCGGAAGCAGCCCTTTTTTGCTGCGGCGGATATTTACAGGATGATTTTTCATGACATCAAATGCCTTTTCCGTGAATTCGTTGACAAGCCCGGCAGCCTTCGCAGCAGCTGCTGTGTTGTCGAGAGGGACAGACCTCTTCACTTTTTTCTCAAAGCTGCTAAGCGCATGGGGAATGCCACTCCGAATTTCGTAAGCTGGATCAGTGTTTGTGATATTTGCGGAAAGCTTTTTCGTTTTTAATTTGCTGCCGCCATCGCTGATAACCAGAACTCCCCTGTGGGCAACTGAGGCGTAGAATTTGAAATTTGCATCAGTTAATTTTACTTTTTTATTAATCGCTGCCGCCAATGCAGCTGCCTCTTTGCTGGTCAAAGTCCGCCCTGCCCTCCTGTCCAAAAGGCTTTGCCCGTCAGCAGTTGTGGCGAAGTTGCACCGCAAGGCAAGCATTCCCTCCTTGAATCTTGCACGGGTACCAACGCCTTCAAGAGGGCCCCTCCCCGTGTAGTATTTGTAGGGGTCATACCCGAGGATGGCGAGCACGGCAGCGTCAGACTCGGGAGCTACTCCTTCAATGACTCTAAGCATGCCCCCGCTTCCTTTGGCTGCGAGGCTGTCAAGCGCAGGCGTGTATGCTGCTTCCAGGGGGGTTTTGCCGCTAAATTCAGCTATTGGCCTGTCAGCCAGGCCGTCCATAACTACGAAAACGAGCTTAGATTTGTTAGTGCTGCCAGCCCTGCCAGTCATTTACATAACACCGTACGAATGCTTTTTCCCTGCTGCTGCCAATTCTTCTTCAATCCTGATAAGGCGGTTGTACTTGGCAGTTCTCTCAGTCCGTGCAGGCGCTCCAGACTTTATCTGGCCGCACCCCAAGGCAACCGCAAGGTCGGATATAAATGTATCCTCTGTCTCACCAGACCTGTGGCTGACCATGACATTCCACCTCTCACCAGTTGCCAGTGTTGCGGCAGCCACCGCTTCTGTAAGCGTGCCAATCTGGTTCACCTTGAGAAGAAGGCAGTTGCACGAGTTGCGCCTGACTGCTTCCCTTATCCTGTGAATATTGGTAACAAGCAGGTCATCGCCAACCGTCTGTACATTCATCATCGCAAGCTTTTTTGTCAGCTCGGCAAACGCCGAAAAGGATTCCTGCTCGAAAGGGTCCTCAACCGATACAATAGGAAAATCTTTTGCGATTTTAACGTAATAATCTATCATCTCAGCAGCTGTTAAAAAGCGGCCGGCTTCAGCCTCGTACATCCTCTCCCTGCTGTTGTAAAACTCCGATGCTGCGGCATCAATTGCAAACCTTATTTTCCCGGAGTAGCCTGTTGTTGCGACCGCGGACTCAAGCAGGCTCAGGGCTGCTTCTGCAGACGAAAGCTGCGGCGCAAAGCCGCCTTCATCACCCACATTGACCGAGGGCTTTCCAAACTTTCTCTGCAGCAATGATTTAAGCCCGTGGTAAACCTCGGAAACTGCCGTTATGGCTTCCTTGAATGAATCAAATCCTGCAGGCACGACCATGAACTCCTGGATTTTCAGGCTGCTGCCGGCGTGCTTCCCGCCGTTTATTACGTTGCAGAATGGTATTGGCAAAATAAAGCCATTATTTTTGCTGCCGCGATTGCTGCTGCCATTGCTGTTTCTGTGCCTTTTATCTGCTGAAGTTGCAACTGCAGCAATTGCCGAATTTGCCAAATACCTGTAAAGCGGCTGCCTTGAAGCCATTGCCGCTGCCCTTGCCGCAGCAAGGCTCACGGCCAGTATCGCGTTTGCGCCCAGGAGTGACTTGTTTTCAGAGCCGTCAAGCTTAACCAGGAAGCCATCTAACTGCTGCTGTTTCCTGCAGTCAAGGCCGGCAATTTTCTTGGCTATTACCTCGTTGATGTTTCTGACCGCTGTCAAGACGCCAAGGCCGTGAAACCTCCTGCCGCCATCCCGAAGCTCGTGAGCCTCGTGCTTGCCTGTTGAAGCGCCGGAAGGAACGGCAGCCCTGCCCATCACACTGCCCTGCAGAAAAACATCGCACTCAACAGTCGGGTTGCCTCGGCTGTCAAGGATTTCCCGGGCAAGCACCTTTTTTATCCTGAAGGACATAAAAAAGCCAGAGGCAGCGGTGTTTATAAGTTTTTTTATACAAGCTTAGAAGATGCGCTTAGACGATGCACCTAACCAATATAGCTGACATCTTCTCCAGACCGGGCCTTGCCGATGCCGCGAAGGGCTTTTGGCAGCTCGCTCAGCTTTGCCCTTCCCTCTGCTTCAGCTTCCATTTCCCTTATTTCTGCATCAAGCTCCTTGATGTTAATGCCCAGAGCGAGCTTGTCGTTAAGAACTGAGACCACTTCCCTTGCGCCCTTGATGCCAAGGTACATGGGATGGGAGAATGTTTCTGCCAGGAGGGAAACAGCAGGGATTCCCCTGCGCTTGGAGAGCCCAAGAAGCACGCCGGTAACTCCTATTATCGGACCAACAACGCCGTAAAGCTTAGGCTCAATGCTAATAGACTTGTAGCTTTCAACAACTGCCTTCGTGGTGCCGGTACAGTAAACCTTTGGCTTCTTTGGCACAGCCGGCAGCCCTATGCCGCCAATAGTGATTACCATGCTGCCGCTCAGCTTCGTAAAGTGATCAAGCACAGCCTCGGAAAAGGAGTAGCAGGACTGCTCGTTGATTGGCTGAACGTCGCCTGCAACGAATACGATGTCAGGCCTCTTGCCTGAACCTTTCTTAAAATAAAGCTTAATCGAAGGAAGCTCAATCAGGTTTTCCTCTGTAACGAAAACAGAATGAGGAAGGTTGAACGAGAAGAACTCGTAAAGCTTTTCAGCCCCAAGCTCCTCAATCATGAAGTCAACAGCTACCTTGCCCACATTCCCGATGCCCGGGAGCCCTGCGATAAGCATGGGCTTGCTAAGCTTCGGGACGCTCTTTGCCAGCAGCTTTACCGCCCATTCTGCCATTTTTACCGTCATTTTTACAGCCACCCCTTGGCCTTCAGCTGCCCTTCCTTCGCCTTTCTCCTGTAAGCTGCGTAATTGTCCTCAGGGCTGTACCTTGCGGGCTTTGGAATAACTGTTTTTGATAAACCTTTTTCGCAAAAAGGTTTGCTGCAAATTTCCTTAAGCGTATAAACGCTGCAGCCTTGACAACGCATTATGTGCCTCATAAGATTACACCCTACACCTTAACAAACTTTCCTTCCCCGCCTTTGCCCTCAATAAAGCTTATGGCAGCCGAGGAAGCCTTCGCCATGACCTGCTCGCCAGACTTGTAATTTTCAGCCACGACCTTGAACAGGTAAGCGCCTGACCCGAGATAGGAAACGCTCGCCCCTTCCTGAACAGCAAGTTTCAGCGCCTCTTTAACGATTGAAACACCATCAGGATCATAGCTTGCCAACGCCAGCCTGCCCTTAAGCTCAACCACAGGCGGCTTGATTCTCTGCATTACTGCCTCGTTAATGCCGTCCGAAACCTCCTTCGGAAGCTTCAGGTCAGCTACCAAAACATCCCCTTTCGCTATGGCTATGAACGCCTCAAACAGCGAATGAAACCTCTCAGAAATCTTCTCGGATAGCTGGGAATAAATCTGCGGGGGCTGCATGCTGAGCTGCTTTGCAACCAGCTCGACAATCTTTTCAGCCTTCTGCTCCTGCTTTACTTCGTTTAGCTTTGCCCGGCGCTGGCTCTCCGTGACCCTCCTGAGGGAGAGGTCAACGTGGCCCCGTTCCTTGTTAACGCCAATGACCTTGCAGACAACAGGCTTGTTCTCGACAACGTAATCGCGGATGTTCCTTATCCTGCCGGGAGCAACCTCTGATATGTGAATCATGCCGCCTCTTCAGCATCATATTCTTGTTTTCACCAGTAAAGTTTTAAGTTTTGCCAAAGCTATCAGCTGAAGCGTTTTATCAGTTTTCATCACAGCAGCTGTTGCAAATGCCCTGTCATGGCCAAAAAATAAGGTTACTCAAGCACTTCCAAAACCCTTGCCTTGAGCCTTGATTTTCCCCCTGTTGACTCTGCAAGCGGCTTGCCGCAGACAAGGCACGTTACAGCTGTCGAAATCTTGCCGAATATTATCTGCTCATTCTTGCACTTCGGGCAGCGGACTTTCACGAACTTTGAACTTGGCTCCTTGATTTTTACCATGCATATCACCTGAAGAAGCGAAAAACAGCAGCCGTTTAAAAAGGTATCGCAGCATCCGCACAGCAGGATTATGCGCCGGAGCCGGGATCCCACGTCGCTTTGGGCGACGGGGCACAGTCGTGCAATGCATGACTTGTGTGTCACCCTTTCCATTGCAATGAAAAGGGCTTTGAACCCGGATGGCTGTGGAGTAACCCCGGGTTCGTCTGACCAGTTTCGTAACCCGGCTTTCTTTATTCTAAAGAACCACCAGTCATAGACTGGTGGGATTACAGAACTGGTGGTTCTTAGTGCTCAGAATTTTCCTACCTTATGAAATCAGCAGCAATCAAAGCTTGCCATCAGTCACAGACTGATGGAAAATTCTGACATTTTATTTAGAACTTACTCAAACTCCACTTTCTTGAGCCTTATGCCTTTATTTTGCGTGTGGGTCTTGCTGCAGACAGAGCACTGATACCTGATGTCGGTCTTCTTTGTCTGCTTCTTGCCGGTCATCTTCCACTGCGTAACCGGAGGCTTGGAATACCTTCCAAGGTTGCCCGCCCCCCTGGCACGGCCTCTCCTTCTTGCCCTGATTTTTGAGCCATATTTGAGAGGGCTCGGAGCCTTCTTCTTGGCAGTAAAGACCTTGTGCTCGGTGTGCTTCCTGCAAAAAGGGCAGAAGCGCTTCACGGTTTTCGGGAATTTCATCTTGAGGAGAGAGAACCAGGAGGGTGTTTAAAAAGGTTGCGCCTATGTGAGCCGCAAGTTTAGCGACATCTGTGAATAACCTTTATATATTCTGGTTAGCAGCTAACTAATGTTGGATTTTTAATTAAGGGAAGCGTCGGGGGATAGCATGGAAGCGCAGCACGGACAGCAGCAGGACCAGTCGAACCAGCCCGGCAGGATAACAGTGACTTATGAAGCGCTGTTTGACATGGTCGTGAGGGAAAAAGGAAGGGACGAGCTGCAGGCCCTGAATGAAAACTTCTTCTCCGAGCTTGTGAGCTATCTCATCGAAAAGAAATCAATGCTTGCCGTCCTCGGCCCTGAGGAGAAGGAAAAGACAGCCAGGCAACTGCAGAACATAAACCGCCTGGTAAAGGAGCTGTACGAGAGAAGGGAGAAAAAGATAATCAGCCTGGCGCTTGCAAGGTCCCGTGCCGGGGTTGACATAATAGACACCTCGGCGCTTCTTGCGGATGAAAAGGCCCTGTTTGATGGGCTTGTAAGCCAGCTTGACGCCTTCAGGGACGGCGTGCTTAACAGCCTCCTTGTTGCAAAATTGCCAACACCGCAGAAACAACACCAGCAGACGCAGCAAACACAAACAGGCGCTGAAACTCTGGCGGCTGCGTCAAGGGTAATCACCTCTGCCTCATTAAGCGCAATAAGCGGCACGAACATCACTGACAAAGGCAGGGCAGGAACAGCTGAAGAGCACAATCAAATAGCTGCTGCAACCGGGGAAAACGAGTCTTCTGACTCTGCCACCGCTGCCACCGGCGCAACAAAGCTTGTCAGGTTCCTGCATCCCGTGCCAAGGTTTGTCGGCAGCGAACTGGAGGTATACGGCCCATTTGACCAAGAAGACATGGCCAACCTCCCAAGGGAAATAGCTGAAGTTCTCATAGCCAGAGGCCGTGCCGAGGAAGTAGCGCAGGCGTAAGAAGCACAAAAACCTTAATAACCGCAGTCGCAGACCTCTCTCACGTGGCAACACTGACTTTTCAGGACCTGGACTTCATGCAGGCAGGGAATGGTAAGGTAATTGCAAGGTTCCTGCACAACTACCAGTTTGAGATAGAGCCAGAAACGCTTAGGGGCATAGGCGACTACAGGGCAGAAGGCAACAGCATCGAATTCAAAGATGTCGATGAAGATGCTGCTAAGAGAAGGTTCAATGCCGTGCTTGACTTAGGCCTGTCGAACCTGACAAACGCTGTGACAAAGAAGAAAACGCTTTACATTCACCGCTACTCAGGAATACCGCTCATTGGAACGACAAGCTTCGGCATTATCGACAGGAACACGAACATGATAGAGGTCAGGCCTCTGACCGGCTGCAACATGAACTGCATATTCTGCTCGGTAGACGAGGGGCTTGCTTCAAGGAAGACATCGGAAGTGGTAATTGAAGAGGAATACCTCGCCGCTGAAGCCAAGAAACTGGCAGAGTTCAAAGGCTGCGAGTGCCATGTCATAATCAATTCGCAGGGCGAGCCGACGCTCTACAAGCCGATGCCGAAGCTCATAAGCGACTTGAAAGCAATTCCGGCTGTGAAGACGATTACGCTGATAACAAACGGAACGCTTCTTACGGAAAGGTTTATTGACGAGCTGGCGGCTGCCGGGTTGACCATGCTCAACATATCGCTGAATGCCATAGACCCGAAAATAGCCAAAATAATGGAAGGCCACGGCTCCTACGATGTTGAAAAAGTCAAAAAAATGGCAGCCTACGCCGCTGCCAGGACAGCGATTAAAGTTACATTAGCACCGGTAGTTGTTGGCAGCTACAACGATTCAGAAATGGAGAAAATAGTGAGGTTTGCAAAGGAGATAGGGGCAGCAACAGCAATGCAGAATTACCTTTTTTACAGGAAGGGAAGGAATCCAAGGAATGCACAGCAGATGCCGTGGCCGAAGTTTTACTCTGAGCTGGAAAGCCTGGAGAAGAAATACGGGTCCAAGCTTGTCTTTTCAGCAGCAGACTACAAGATAATAAAAACAAGGCCGCTGCCAAAGCCGTTCAGGAAAGGGCAAACGGTAAAGGCACAGGTTGTAGCCGAGGGAAGGTATCCGCGGGAGTACATTGCGGCCGCAGAAGGGAGGATTATAACTTTGCCGGACTGTGAACGCAGATTGGCGGCTGCCGAAAAAGTAAAAATAAAAATCGTGAGCGACAAGCACAACATATTTTACGGTAAAGTGACCTGAAATCGCCAAATTTTGAAATTTGGAATCGTAGTTTCTGTTGTTTTCTATTGAAGGGCAGAGGGTTTAGTGAGCAGAATAAGGCATACGTTCATTTTATTGAATATTAATCGGTTTTCTTTATAAATAAAAAGGTAAAATTCACTTTATTGAATATAGAAAGATTTATATATATGCTATATTCATTGATATTCATAATATTGAATTATGTGGTGGTTTTGGTGTTTATTGAAAGCCTATTGGGAGCAACGTCAAGGGTCAAGATACTCAGGACACTGACCGAAGTTACAATCGGCTTTACGTTGAGCGAACTTGAAAAGGAAACAGGACTGAGCAGAGGCATTGTTCACAAGGAGATCAAGAGGTTAGTAAAAGAAGGGGTTGTTATTGAGGTAGCGTCAGAAGGAAAATTAAAGTCCTACAGGATAAACGTAAATCACCCGCATCACAACCAGATAGTCAGCCTATTTGGAAAAGAAAAGTTGGTTGACAGAAGGAGTGTGGTTATGTTGGCCGTATGGAATGTGCTGGAATCGCTAGTGTCTGCGATTGTTGACAAAAAGAAGGTTGAGAAGGGCGGAAACATACAAGCTGTAAAACTATTTGGAAGCCACTCTCGTGGGACAGCAGCCCTGACCAGTGATATCGACCTGCTAGTCATTCTGTGGGAAAAAAATCCGGAAGATGAAGCCAGCATTTTAGCCGCATGTGAGAAGTATGGTAAGAAACTAAAAACAAAAATCAATCCGGTATTCATGACAGCCGAACGATATACCCAAGAACTTGCCACGAAAACAGCGTTTATCGACCAGGTGAACCGCAGCAGCATCGACCTTTATTTCAACGGAGAACAGCACTATGGATGAAACAAAATTCACCGAGGAATGCTCAAAGGAGCGGGAAGTTACACAGAAGCCAGGAGCCACTCCGATACAGACGCAGCTTGAGCGAGAAAACAAAAGCAAAAATTCATGGTCTAATTCGCGCTATTTTTTGGAAGGAGCCAAACAGATTATGAACGGAAACACACCGTACCTTGTTTTTACCCTTGGCTTTTTCGCAATGGAACACGCGGCAACTGCGCTTATTGCACAAAATGGATATTCAATAACGGACCACAAGTGCGCCCAGATTTTCTTCTCAAAAATGCTCAACAGGGAAGACTTGGCAAAAGCCCTGTCGCGAGCATACAACGCGAGGATAGCATTTAACTACAGGAACAACTTGAGTGACTACACAGATAAAGTGGAAGCTGAAGAGTTTCTGCAAAAAGAAGTTGTGCCTTTTATAGAAGAGATAGAGAAACTGCTAAAGGAGGAGTAAATGGAAAAAATCAAGTTTGACAAGAGCTGGCTTTTGTTTCTGGCAGCTGCAGCTGTTTTTCTCGCAATAAAATTATCAGCCGCGGATTATGCTGTCAGCGACGAGAATACATACTACAAGATGGGGCAGCTTGTTGGTGAAGGGCGGCTGCCATACAGGGACTTCTTTTTTGCGCATCCGCCATTGCAGGTTTACCTGTATGCTGCTGTGTTCAGGCTGTTTGGGTTCAGTTTTCTGCTGCTGAAGATGATTTCGGCAGCTGCTGTCGTTGCGGCTGCGGCTTTTATTTTTGCAGCGGTGAAGGACAGATTGAATGCGAAGATAGCGGCTGCCGCTACGGTGCTGTTCCTTTTCTCGTATGGCACGTTGCTGTTCTCAAACTTCCCGACAGGCACTGAAATCGCAACTGCGTTTTCTGTTGCAGGGTTTTATTTTTTCATGAGAAAGAAGTTCGCCACAAGCGGCATCCTGCTGGGTTTTGCAGCTGTGACTGCGCTGCTCAGCGCGATTATACTGCCGCTGCTCCTTTTCTTTGCCGCATTCATTCTGAGGGACAAGAAATCCGCAGCCAGGCTTTTGATCGGCTTCTCTGCCGTTTTTGTTGCTATTACTGGCTTGTTTCTCCTGATTGCCAAGGGCGAGTACCTGAAGCAGGTGCTGATTTACCACCTGAATAAGCCTGCTGCCAGCACTGACAAGGCAGCGGTGTTTTTCAGGATTTTGAAAACGAACGCCCTATTATTCATAGCAGCAGCTGCAGCCTTTGCTTCAAAAAACAAAGCAAAGGCGCTTGTAGTCCTGTCTGCTGCTGTGGCTGCTGCCTACATCGCAGCGTTTCCCCTGCTGAAAACAGCGTTCAATTACTACCTCCTGTACGCTTTTCCCTTTCTGGCCGTTGTTGCCGGCTATGGAATTTTGCAGCTGTGGGAGTTCCTCACTGAAAAAGCAAAGCTAAGAGGGGAAGCTGCGTTTATCGCTGTTGCCCTGCTGATACTGCTTGGCAGCTTTGCTACGGTGAGGGGCTTTGCAAGCTATGACTCTCAGGATTTCCCTCAGGCAGAAGAGGTTGCGGCGTATGTCAGGGAGAACAGCCTTTCGCAGCAAACCATATTTGGCGATGACTCTACAGTGCCATTGCTGTCGCTGCTGTCCGGGAGGGAGATTGCGCTGAATTACGTAGACAATAACGCACTGAGATATAGCTCAGGCATAACTGACTTAGGGCAGACGCTTCAGCTCCTGCAAGGCGGGATTAACAAAGGCGAAGTGAAGTTTATCATTCTAAGGAGGATTAAGGCGGCCAAAGGCGCATTTGACTTCGGAATAGCAACCCAGCAGCAGTTCACGGGCTTTGTCAATGAAAGCTGCAGGCTGGCGAAGGAGTTCCCGCTGGAGTGGCGCGGCCTTATCAAGACTTATGAGGTTTATGACTGCCTGAAAACCAGGGACTGAGCTTTCCTGACAACTGCCTCTGCCTTGTTTGGCCTCCAAAAAGCGGCTATCGCTGCAATTGCCGTGAACAACGAAATTATGGTGCCGAAGGCAAAGGGCCGCGAGGCGTATGAGAAAGCCACGGTTTTCCCCAAGTCACCCTTGCGAATCAAGGCTGCAAGCATGCCGCGATGGGAGCCTGCTTCTCCTGATAAGCCGTTAAAGCTCCAGCCCTTGTAGTAGTTTTGGTTTATGACAAGGGTAAGCTCAGAAACATTACCAGCTGTCAGCGCCTCCTCAGCCTTTGGGATGCCTGAGAGGCGCAGCAGAATCCTCTGCGGCGTGAACTCGCTGAAGTTCAGCGATTCATTTGTCTCGAAGATATATGCGTTGCCAACAAAGCCAGGGTAAGGCTCTCCGTCGACAAACTGGGGCATGGCCCTAATCCTGAGGTGAAGGCGCTCATAGCAGTTCAGTGTTCCTATTCCCTGCAGCAGGTTGGGATACTGCGCAAGCTCCGGCACTGACGAGAGCATCTGGATGAACTCCGGGCTGCCCAGGTTCGTTGACTTGGTCTCAAGCGGCTGCAGCGGGAAGGCTGTGGAAAGGAGCGGCCTTGAAACAAGCAGGAGGTCGGCAGCCACAATGATGCACAACGCAGCAGCAACAGCCGCTTGGACTTTTCTGTTGCCGGGAATTTTAAGCGAGGAAAGCGCTTTCGCAGCCAGCAGGGCAACGAAAAACACAAAAACAATAACGAACCTTGACGGGCCGTGCAGTGAGCTGAAGAACGGAAGCTCCCTCAGGAGCTGCCAGGGGGCAAAGGGCAGGTAAGTCCCAAGGGCAAGCAGCAGGAAAAACGCTGCCGACAGAATGAGCTTCCAGTTCTTTCTGTAATTGACAATTGCAACTGCTGCCAGAAGAAGCGGAATAATGCCGAGGTATGCAGAGTATTCATGCCAGCCCCACGGGATCTTTCCAGCGAGCGTATCAAGGTATTTTTGCCTGCCCTCAGGGACAAGGTCACGGCCTGTATTGAGGTCATTCTGGGGAATTGCCTGGTCCCTTGACAGGAAGGAATTGAAAACAATCCCTGCGGATATAAGCTGGGTGTCTTTTTCTGCTGCCACGCCTGAAGTGAAGTCGATAACAGGCAGCACCTTTATAGACGACAAAAGCAGGGCAAGCGCGAGAATTGCCGCAACGGCAGCTACGGGGAATATTTTTTTCATGGCTGCAGAGTCAAGCAGGGAATACAAAGCCAGCAGGGTAACTGCCGCATAAAACGGGTAAATCCCACCGGAAAGGAACGCAAGTGCCAGAACAACGGCAGAAGCAATAATCCAGCGTATCCTATGCTGAACCGTTGCCTGGGCGGAAACCGAGTTAAGGTAGAAAAGGAAAACAAGCGGCAGAAGCGCAAACGGGAAGAATGTGGTGTGACCAATAACCACCCTTACGGCAAACCAGCTGCTGAACATGAAAACAACGGCTGCAAATGCCGAAGCAAGGCTGCTGCAGCCAAGTTTT
This sequence comes from Candidatus Woesearchaeota archaeon, assembly GCA_016180085.1. Classification (GTDB taxonomy): domain Archaea; phylum Nanobdellota; class Nanobdellia; order Woesearchaeales; family UBA10216; genus UBA10216. Next base: position 28,271 of record JACPBX010000035.1, read on the forward strand.
CTTGCAACAAGGAAGGTTCCGCTGAGTCCTATCGCGAGGTAAATGAACGCCTCAAGCTTCAGCCCTGAGACTGCCCCGAACAGCAGCACGAATACGAAAAACGGCGACAAAAAGGGGGACTGGGGATTGGCGAGGAGGACATTCCCGCCGCAATAGTAAGGCGTCCACAACGGGAACTGGTTAAAGGTAAGAAGCGAAACCCTTGCCGATTCGTGGTAAAATGAGTGCTGGTCCCAGTCGTAAAGCCCCCAGTTGCCCATGTTTGACAGGACTGGCTGGAGGAAGAGGAAGGCAGCCGCTAACGAAACGGCAACAGCAATAAATATGCCAGGCAGCCTCATGCCTTAATGTTCTGCCTGGCCGTATAAAAAGTTTACCACAGGGTTCACAAGATTCGCTTTGTTCACCGACGAGACAGAAGGAAAGCGCAGTGGCTGCCACTGCAAAACTCCTTAACAACGGCATAAAGACGCAACTCTTCCCTGTTGCCATCGAAAACTACTGTGCTGCTGTGATTTGCAGCTTCCAAATCCGCAACAGAGTAATATGCGCTCATCTTTTTCCCGGAGTAGTAAGCGACAGGAGGGCAGTTGCCCATACAGCCAAATTCGGCAACTTCGCTGCTTCTAAGGGATAATCCCGTGTCTTTTGCTGCAAACCGCAGGCCGTCTTCGAACATGACTGAAGGAGTGTATGCCCTGGGCAGCTGCGGGTAAAGCTGGAAGTGGATTGAAAGGATAACTGCAACAGCCAGGATTATTGCGATGGGCAGCCTTTGCCGGAAAAGCTCCGGAAGCCGCACAATGCCATGGCCAATAAACGGCATTGCAAAGAGCAGGAACAAAAGCATGAACCGCTCAGCCTCCCACTCCATGCCAAATGGCTTTGCGACTCCCCTGCCAATTATGAAAAAGGAGTAGGCCATGGTTACAGAGAGGCAGTATAACGTGTAAAGCTTGTAGGGCTGATAACTCCAATCAGTCCACTTATGTTTCCGCAGTTTCCAGTGCGATTGCGATAGCAGCTTTGCCAGTGAAAAAATGCTGAATGCCGCGCCCAAGGCGAGAAAAGCCAGGAGAATGGCGCCAAGGGCGTCTTTCAGCAGGTAAAGGAAAAAGCCAAAGCCCGCAGCTTCCTGCTCAGCAACGACGTGAAAAGCCCTGCCGAAGGTGTAGAAAGGGCTTCCGAAGCTTAGCGCGCTGTAAATGAGGTAAGGAGCCACAACTGCTGCGGCTGCAGCAATGCTCACTGCAATTTCCGGAAGCCTTTTCCTCAAGTTAGCAAGGAAGAGCGGCAGCAGCAGGACAAGAAGCAGCAGGTTGGTGAACTTCATCAGAACAGCCAACCCTGTTAATACGCCGCCAACGTAGATCAGTGATTTCTTCTGCTGTTGCAGCCCCATAGCATATGCCGTAACAGCTGAAAAGGCCAGCAGAGCGCCCAGAGCGTCAGTCATCACCCAGCGGCTGTTGAGGATGTGCACAGGAAGGACAGCAGCTACTACGGCTGCGACTACGGCTGAACGCTGGTTAAAAATGGCTTTAGTGATATGATAAACCGGGAAAACAACGAGAGAATTCAGCAAAGCAAGGAAAAGCCTTGAAGCAAGCTCATAGGATTCCAGCCTCGCGAAGGGGGAAAGCAGCAACGGCAGCAGCGGAGGCCTGAGAAAGGTTTCAGAATACCCTGCGCCCTGGCCTGCGATGAGCTTGCCGTGGAGCAGGTAAACAGACTCGTCCCAGAAGAAGTATGAAGTATCTGGAAAAATGGCTCTTAGAGCAAAAGCCAGCAGAAACAAGGCAAATAGCACTAGCAGCGGCCGTGACTTGACTATTGTAACTACTGATTTTATCGCTGCTGGAACAATCGTTGTATGGCTCTGCCTCATCAGGAATAAGAAATGAAAATAAGAAAAAGAAAAAAGGGCTTAAGCTTTTTTGCTTAAGCTGTTGTTACGTTTGCTGCAGGTGCCGCTTCAACTACCGGAGCAACTACCTTCGGTGCTGGCGCACTCACTGTTATGTCAGTGAAGCTTGTTCCTGCAACCTCAACCTCCATGCCCTTCAGGACGCCCTTCTCCTGCCACTTTGCGTAGTCAGCAAGCACTCTGGCTGCCCTTCTGGTGTCCATGGCGGATGCGCCTGCTACAAGCAGCGCGACCTTGCCACTGGCCTGCTCAACGAGCTTAACCATTGCCTTGCCTTCGCTAAAGCCTTCTGCACAGTTTGCAGGGTTGCCCATCAAAGTGGCAGCTGCTGCGTTGGCACATGGACCGCCAACAACGATGGCGTTCTGCGCTGTTACGTCAGCAACCTCTGAAGCAAGCTTGGCAGAGCCAACCTCGATTGGGTTTGTCTCGTAGTAGACAATCTGGCCTGCCTCTGTGGCAGCGGTTGTTGTTACCTCAGCCCCAGGTGCCGTAACCACAACGATTGGCAGCCTCTGTGCATTGCTCGGGTAGTCAATCACCAGAGAGTCTGGGTCGTTGCTGACTGTCTTCCAGTCGATAAACGCGCCCAGGCTTGTGTAGGCCTGCCTCAGGTTGGTATCAACACTTGGCGTCACATATTTTATGTTGGACGTTGCTGTCTGCTCAGCTATGTCAACCTTTGTGCTTGCCACTGAGACGTTGAACTCAATGTTCGAAGGCACAATGTTGTCATAGTCGTCAGCGTCCAAGGTCTGCACTGAAAAGATGATGCTACCCGCATTGACTCCGCTGTCAACAGTGTTGGTGAGTGACGCATTAGCTGTGTAGTTCAGCGGATGGAACGCCAGTGAAATCTGGGCACCGCCCTTAGTCGTTACGTTTATGATGTTGCGGTTGTCACCAGTGAGCACGTTATCTCCTGTACCTACGGATTCGAGAGTAGCGTCGCCATCAAGGTCCATCCGGAAGTTGAAGTTGCTGCTGGCGTCTCCAGAGCTGTTCCATAGCTTGAACGTTCCTCCGCCGAGCTTCAGCGTTGCGTCTTCTGTGCCAACACCAGGCTCACCGGTTTGGGCCTTGTAGTCAACCTCTACCTTGCCGCCTGAACCCAAGTCCTGGAACTCTATCTTCGGGCTTGTCTCAGATGAGGCAAGGGCGCTGATGTATCTAAGGCCGAAAGTCCTGCGCTCGCCCTGCTTCTGCGTGCTGTCAGTTATGACGAAGTAGTCGTTCTTCGTTACGCTTTGGTTCTCTATGAGAACAGTGTCGTCGTCGCTGTCACCCAGCTTCAGCCCTGTGCTTGCTGAGGCATAAGCTACAGGCAACCTGACGTTGTTGCCTGCACCGTCAGCGAACTCCAGATAGTACTGTGTAGAGCCTGACGGGGATAGCTTAATCTTTTCAGATGCCACAGGCTCCAACCCGGAGTATTCGATGTCCCAGCTGTTGAGCAATGCCTGAGGCCTCCTCAACTGCTTGCTGAGCTTTCCGCCTGCTGGTATGTACTCGTCCTCATTGGCTGTTACGTTGACATTCAACGATGTCCACGTGTACGAGTTGCTGGTGTTTGTACCGGAAATTGATATCTTGGTGCCGGTTATTGTTTCTGTCCCGACTTCAAGCGTTTGCTCACCGCCTGCGCCTGACTGGACACTGTTGGTGTCTCTTGCCCTGACCTTGTCAGCGCCCAGATAGAACTCTGTCTTCCTGACACCGCCGGCGAATTCCTGGGAAATTATGTCCCTTACGCCAACCTGCGTGCCGTCCTTGAGAGTCTGGGTGTTGCCTTCCTGCAAGGAGTCAGTTACCTCGCCGTTGACAGTGAACTTCGTGGTTGTTGAGCCAACGAAATCCAGAGTGACCTCATAGTCCTTCCCGCCAACAGTGTAGGTCTTTGTGTCGCCCTCACTGAGAACGTCCTTTACAGCGCCTCCCATCAGGGTAAGGTCAACCTCAAAATGGTTGGTGCTGTCTGTCCTTGCCTTAACGATGGACCAGTCCTTCCCGAGCAGGTTTATGCTCTTGCCCTCGAAGTTCCACAGGTATGTTCCTGTTGTGGAGATTGAGCCTGAGCTGTCAGTAATATCTGACTTGGCAGACTCTGTAAACTCAAGCGCATACCTTGCAATAACGTTGCTAGATGCACCGTCTATAAACAGGAAATCTCCTGCCTTGCTGGTGTCAGGGTCTTCTGCATACACCACAGACAGCATTATGCCCGGGTTTGTCTTTGCCGGGTTTGAGTCAAAGTATATGTACTGCCTGTAGTCGTAGTCGCCCTGCGTGTTTGAGAATGTGCCGTCCTTCAAAAGGGTTGGCAGCTCATCGTCGCTGATAAAGGTTGTTATGTTCCTGATGTTTTCCTGCCTGGTGCTTGCTGTGCCGGCATCCAGAGTTTCGGAAAGCTCAAGCTTCTTTGCACCGAGCTGGACCCTCCAAGCGTCAGCGCCTCCAATGCTTACCTGGCCGCCGCCTGCCGACTGGGTAGTCTTCTTTACCCTTGAGGCGAACTGCAGGCTTGTTGCGACGTCAACAGAGCCGATAACGTCTGAAGAAGCTGCGCTGTCACCAACTACGAGAACAGCGTTAAACTTCCCATCCTTTACAAAAGGGTCAGGGTAGTTCTTAAGGTCAGCAGCTGCTGAGGCGCTCAAAATCGTGGCACCCACCATGACTGCACCTGTGCCTAAAGCTAACATCTTACTTATTGTCTTGCGCAACTTCACTCTCAACACCTCCGTGTTAAATCCTTTTTATCTATCATGATTTACGAGCAGCTTTTTGCTTTTCACAGCCCTTTTACTGCGTCGTACAAGCCAAAAATTACAGGGTATATATAAAGCTTTTGATTGGCGTCGTTAAAGCGTTTTTAGCTTCTGATTGCCTCACATAAGCAACGCACATATAATATTGTTATCGCCCACCTGTCTTTTTGGACTTGCTTGCTTCTTTCTGCTTATTAATAGTTGCAGACCAGCCAGATAACCTGAGAGACAGCACTGCATACCTCGCAATACTGCTACGCTGGCAAGCCAGCTACTAAGCAGCTATAGGGACACAGCTACTTTATAAAGTTTTCGGAACTACAGGATATATTTGCGTCGAAAAATAGCCAAAAACGTATATAGGAGTAGGTATTTGTAAAGGTTGGCAAACTCCTAGTAGATTCTGCTGATAGCATAAGCTGAGGCAAAAAGCCCGGCAATGACAACTTTTTTATAATAGGATAAGCCAACACTGGCAGGAGCAACTGCTGAAAAGCTTAAGGCAGAAGCTACCGCAAGACTATGGCACGGAAACCGTGATAAGATTTATCGACGGAAAAATCGCGGGGATGCCGCAGCGGCCAACCGGGGCAGGCTTAGGACCTGCTGGCTTAGTGCCTTCGGCGGTTCGAATCCGTTCGGCGGTTCGAATCCGCCTCCCCGCACTCAACCTTTTTGCGAAAAAGGTTGATCAAAAAACGACTGTAACGGAAGGCAGGAGCGAAAAGAATTTATAGTAGTAATTACTAATAATTCCTAGTAAGATTAGGAAATTGTTCATTAACTCAAGTTTGGCTTGAGCTTAGATTGGGTAAAGGAGAGGCAGGAGGAATGGCTGTTTCAAGGGTGACAAGGAACTATCAGGTTACGGTGCCAAGGGAGATAAGGGAGCTCACTGGCGTCAAAGTGGGCGATATGCTGCTTTTTGCCAGGGAAGGCGAGGACGTTGTGCTCAGGAAAATAGACAAGGACCTGCTGGCAAGCGGCTTCGGGCTCTGGAAGAAAGCGAAAGAGAAAACACCCTGGCTGGTTACAAAGCTCCTAAGAGGCGAGGCGGAAAAGCGGCTAAACAGGCTTAAGGCATAAGTGGCATGGGTGGGTAAATAAGGCAAGGTAATGCACAAAGCAGGGCAGACTTAACATGACAAAAAAGCTCCTTATCGATACTGACGTGTTTGTTGACTACCTCATGGGAGAGCCCAAGGCGAAGGAGTTTTTTGAGCAGCTGCCGGAAGGCACCTTCCACTATTCCGCACTGGCCAAGCTTGAGCTTTTATCATCGAAGGCGTGCGATGAGCCATCAATAAGGAACTCAACATCCGCCATGCTTTCGCTTGGGAAAAGGATTGAGATTGATGACACCATAGTCAATCTCGCTGCCGAGACGAAAAGGCAGCACGGCCTTTCCGTGTCTGACTCGATAATGGCCGCAACAGCGCTGCACCTTAAGGCGGAGCTTGTCACGAGGAATATTGGCGAGTTCAAGAAAATCAAGGAACTGCTTCTGATGAAGCCGTATTAAAAGCCTAAAAGCCGCATTAAATAAGACTGCATGCGTTGCACTACCATCTTCCTGAACTCGCGGGGTGGAAGATTTCTAGCCTGAGCTTCCTGATTAACCTGGTAAAGCCAATCAGATTATAAGGAGGAAAAGTTGAAAAAAAGCTGCAACATCGCCAAAGGCAGTCACACTTCTGGCAACACAATCTTTTTAAATGGGCATCTTTTCCGAACTTTGAACATGGCAGACGCAAAGCTCGAGGAGACAAAGCCGGTTGAGGCGGAAAAAAAGGATAGCAAGCAGGCTATGGTTACAGCACTTTCGGTTGACGCCAACCAGTTTATAGAGGAGCTTGCCAGGGAGCTGCAAAAAGTCAGGGATGTGAAGCCGCCAGCCTGGGCAGACTTTGTAAAGACAGGAACCTACAAGGAAAGGCCTCCCCACAGAAAGGACTGGTGGCACGTCAGGACAGCAGCAGTCTTAAGGACAGTAGCCAGGCTTGGGCCCATTGGCACTGCAAAGCTGAGAACAAGGTTTGGCGGAAAGCACAGCCGCGGCTACAAGTCAGAAAGGTTCGCAAAAGGCTCAGGAAGCATACTGAGGAAGGCCCTGCAGCAGCTTGAGAAGGCAGGCCTGATAAAGCAGGCAGTCAAGGGCGTCCATAAGGGCAGGGTAATCACGCAAAAGGCAGCATCAATGATGGACGTGATAGCGCTCAAAGTCAACAAGCTTCAAAAATAAGTATCAAGAGCAAGTATCGGGAATCAAAATGGACAGCGAGCTTGAAGAGCTTAAGAAGAGGAAGCTTGACCAGCTCAGGCAAACCTACTCCGAACAGGCGCAGAGGCAGGCGCTTGAGCAGCAGCAGGCCGAGGCAGAAGCTGCCCGGCAGCTGGAAGCTCTTGAAGATGCTGTGAAAGCCCACCTGACGAAGGAAGCGCTGCAAAGGTATGGCACATTAAAGCTTGCCCATCCCGAGACCGCAACACGGCTGCTTATCGCGATTGCCCAGGCACTGGAAACAGGAAGGCTAAAAGGAATGCTCAGCGAGGAGCAGCTTGTAAACGCGCTTCAGCGGCTGTCGCAATTATCGCAAAAAGGCAAAAAGGAAATCAGGATAATAAGGAAATAAACATGGCACGTTACAAACATCCAAGCAGGAAACAAAGGCTCGCAAAGAAGGGCGACCAGACAAAGTGGGCTCCTTTCTGGACAGTGCCAAAGATATACGGCAAAGGCCGGAGAATCCACCCAGGCAGGCACACTACAGTAAAGAGGCACTGGAGAAGAAACAAGCTGAAGGCTTAAAACCGGATTTAACGTGAACAAAAATGGCAACTGTTGAAAGAACACTCACGATAAACGTCAGGCATGCCGTGATAAAAGTTCCGGCGTACAGGCGGGCCAAGAAGGCAGTCACTGCAGTGAGGGAGTTCCTACAGCAGCACATGAAATCAGACAACATCAAGATTGGGAAATACCTCAACCTGAAGCTTTGGGAGCACGGCATAAAGAACCCTGCCATGAGGGTAGCAAAAGAAAGCTGCTGCCAAAAAAGAAGAGAAAGGCACAAAACCCGCAGCAACCGAAACTGCCCCTGCATCAGCGGCATCAGATACTGCAGCAATCAGCGCAGCGAAAACACCTGAAAAATAATTTCTGAATAACTAGATTTCTTAGAAACCTTTTTATTTCTAATTAATGAGCCTTGTGAGGTTAAAAAGAGAAAAAGGAGGTAAAGATGCACTCAGACAGGAGGCGGAAAAGGCATCCGCTGCTCAGCGAAAAAGAGGCAATAACGCTGCATGGCAAAGAGGAGGTAGTGAAGGCAGCCAAAGCCCTGCTGCGGCACAACCGCAGGACAGTTTGTGGCTATACATTCACGATACCGTCTCCTCACGAGTACAGGCACCAGTGGCTTTGGGACAGCTGTTTCCATGCAATAGTTTTGAGGCACTTTGACATCACAGCTGCTGAAAATGAGCTGATCAGCCTGATGGCCTCGCAGCACAAGAGCGGGATGGTGCCTCACGAGAGCAAATACACGCTCCTTGGGGCAGAGCTGCCCTACACCAGCAGGATAACCCAACCGCCCCTGATTGCCAGAGCTGTCCTTGACGTCTACAGCAAAAGCCGGAACAAGAAGTTCCTCATGGACATCTTCCCGAGGCTGCAGCTCTACCACCACTGGCTGGAGGACAAAAGGGAAGTTGACGACGTGCTCAAGGTTATAGATTCAAACGAGAGCGGCGAGGACAACTCAGTGCTCTGGGATGATGAGTTCACCATACCAACGCACATGACCTACCTGCGCTGGCTCACAACATACGTGCCGTTCGTGCCACAGAAGGCTGCAATAAAAAGCGTGAAGTCAACCGCCATCTATGCTGATGCGCTTCACTGCATGGCCGAAATAGCAAAGGCACTTGGCATGAGGGAGTTCAGCAGCTATTACAAGGAGAAAAGCGAAGCAGTTGCCGCTGCAATGGCCGCAGTCTTCAAACTGAAAGACGGCATGTACTACAGCAGAACAAACAAAGACAGGCCTATACTTTACAAGACGAATTCCCTGTTTGCGCCGATGTTCGCCGGCATTGTTTCAAAAAAAGAGGCCAAAGAACTCGTGGAGAAGCATTTGCTGAATGAAAACGAGTTCTGGACAGAGTTCGCCATACCCACAGTTGCCATCAGCGAACCAAAGTTCTCAGCCAAGGGCTACTGGCGCGGTCCCATGTGGGTGAACATAAACTGGATGCTTCACAGAGGGCTGCTGAGGTATGGCTTTAAGGATGTGGCGAGGCAGCTGCTGCAGAAAACCATAGCTGCCGTGAAAAAGAGCGGCTTCAGGGAATACTATAACCCCTTGACAGGAGAGGGGCTTGGCGCAACGCATTTTGGGTGGAGCACGCTGGTTGCTGACATGATCCTGAAAAAGTAAAAAAGTAGTAATGATTTATATACAGGGGCTCATTTTCGGCATCTTAGCCCATAGAAAAGGGCTTCGCCGGAAGCCCCTGAAACTGCGGCAGAGAACAGAGCAAACCGGCCATCAAACGCTATTGTTCTCAGATTTATTTGAATAGGTGAGGAAGATAAAAATGAAGATTGAAGAGTTAAATTTGAACCCAATGCTGCTAAAGGCAGTGCAGGGAATGGGATTTACAGAGGCAACGCCCATACAGGAAAGGTGCATACCTGAACTAAGGAAAGGAAAGGACGTTGTCGGGCAGTCGAGCACAGGCTCTGGAAAGACAGCAGCTTTCGCACTGCCAATCCTTGAAAAAATCCAGCCGGGAAAAGGGCTTCAGGCGCTCGTTCTTACGCCAACCAGGGAGCTTTGTGTGCAAGTGACAGAGGCAATAAACGAATTCGGAAGGTTCATGCATGCTAAAGCAGCCAGCGTATACGGCGGCGTGGGGATTGAGCCCCAGATAAGGGCCATCAGGAGTGCTGATATCGTCGTCGGAACACCGGGAAGAATACTGGACCATATTGAAAGGAAGACCATCAGGTTT
>JACPBX010000021.1 GCA_016180085.1 Candidatus Woesearchaeota archaeon
GTATTTTCTCGGTAGGCTCGTTAAACTTAAGCGCTCCAAAGAGTTCCCTCAGAGGATTCCCTTTTTTCTTTATTTCAACAACTACTTCTTGCTCTTCCCCGATGCCCATTTCTTCAGCAGCCTTTTTGGGAATCCTGATCCCAATGGAATTGCCCCATCTCTTCGTTTTACAAACTAGCATACGGCATCCTCCGTTATTGTTTATATATCTTATACATTTAGTTTAATTATTATACTAATAAGATAACTAATATATAAGCTTTTTGGTTTAAAATGTCACGGCTTAAAACTTCTCGAAAACAGAATAATCGTCGCAGCCGCAACGACAACAGTTAATAGAGCAGTGAATACTAACAATCTTTTGTCGTTGCCAAAACCGAACGGTATGAATCCGAGGAAGCCGACGACTGAGAATTTGAAGGCACTTTTTTCTTTATCCTTTTCATTTGCTGCCGCGAAGAAGAAACTACTAATTGCTATGACAAAGCCAATAAAAATAACAAGCATGCCTAACTGCAGAAGCTGTTCATGTGTCATATTGTATTTGGGTTTTGCGCAGAGTATACCCTTCTTTCTCCAGAAAAGATTTCTGCGATTGCGCCGCGATTCGTGCTTGGGTCGATTGCAACAAGCAATGTGTTGCCGGAGGCTATGCTCTCTGCAGGGTACTGCATGGGGTCTATTGCTAAAACAAATGATATAGGGCTATCAGGTTTAGCCACCCAAACGTGTGCTTCTCTGGCTGTTGCTGTGTCGCGCACTACATGAGTAATCACAAGCCGTTCTAGCCCTTTAGCCTGTGGAGCTATTGGCAGAGGCTCTGCCTTTTTCTCTATTCCTATTACCTCGAAACGATCCCTCATTTTCTCATTGATAGTCCTGCTTCTTATTTAAACTTTTTTACTCATAACAGTATTCCCAAAACCTTTTTATTGGCTGCTGCCATTCTCCGTCTCCATGATTATCAGGTCAGTCAGGCTCAGCAACATTCGCAGCTACTTAAGCCAGGAAATAGGGCTTCCGCAGGGTGCTGTCCTTCTTTCAGGCGACATTGGCTCTGGCAAGTCCACAATCCTCCTGGCTATTGAGTTTGCGCTTTTTGGAATTAGCAAGGGGCTGCTTTCCGGAGAAGCCTTGCTGAGGCATGGCAAGCAGCAGGGCTATGTCGAGCTTCAGTTCCATCTTGACGGCAAAGACGTGATAATAAGGAGAAACCTCAAGCGGCTGAAGGATTCTGTGCGGCAGGACGAGGGCTACCTGATAATTAATGGCGTCAAGCATCTCTGCACAGCCGAAGAGCTTAGGGCCAGGGTGCTTGAAATGCTCGGCTACCCAAAGGAGCTTCTTAAAAAATCAAAGGGCCTTATTTACCGCTTTACCGTTTACACCCCGCAGGAGGAGATGAAACGAATCCTGTTTGAGGACCCTCAGGTCAGGCTTGACACGCTCAGGCGGGTTTTCCAGATTGAGAAGTACAAGCTTGTAAGGGAAGGCGCTTCTGTGGTTATGCAGGCTCTGCGCGAGAAGAAAAGGGAGCTGGAAGCAAGGATAGAGGACCTGCCAGAGAAACAGCAGCAGCTGAAGCAGCTTTCGGAAAATTTGGCAGCGGTTGAGAAGAAGCTTGCAGCCCTCCTGCCAGCCATCAGCCAGACTGAGCAGATGCTGCAGCAAAAGCAGATGTCATTGAAGTTTTTGGAGGAAAAAGCCAGGCAGGTCAACTCCCTGAAAAGCCAGCTTGCAGCAACAGCAGCAGTGATTGCCGAAAAGAAAAATCTTGTCTTGGCTAAGGAAGCTGAAATCGTTGCTGCAAGAAAGGAAATCAGCTCTCTGAAGTTGCAGCTTGAGGACAATTCAGCTTACTCCAGGCAGCTTGCCTCAAGCCTTTCAAGGCTTAAGTCTTTTTCAGACTCCCTGTTGAAAGATGTTGCAATGCGAAGCAACCTTGAGGATGAGCTGGCTGCCGCCGAGCAGCGGAAGTCTGAAGCCGAGTCAGAGGTCAGCAGGCTTGAGGCCCTGAAGTCAGCTTCGCAGCAGCTCAAGCAAAAGATTTCCGTCCTTACAAGCTGCCCGACTTGCCTGCAGCCTGTTACAGACGGGCATAAGCACAAGATATCACTGGAGGAAGACTCGAAGATTGCTGAACTTACCGTTAAGTCTGCAACTGCTATCGACAAAAAATCTTCACTAATGCAGAAAATAAAACTGCTAAAGTCTGAATTGAACGACCTGCAGGCAAAAGAGAAAGTTGCGGCAGGCCTTATTTCCGAGCTGAAGCCGTATTTTGAGACTGCTTCGCTGTTTGGCATTGAAGTCAGGCCCCTGCCATCTTCACCTTCTGCTGCTGCGCTGGCTGTAGCCGATATGCAGGCAGAGCTCAGCTCATTGGCTTCTGCAAGGAAAAAGCTTGAGTCGTCAAAGGAGAAGCTGTTTATGGTATCAGAAAAAGAAAAGCTTGCTGCGCTGGCTGAGAAGGCAGCCGCTGGTTTCCGCACCGAGGCTAAGCTTCTCGAGGCGAAAATGACAGAACTTTCTGCCAGGGTTGCCTCGTTTGGCGACATTGAGGCTGAAACAGGGCTGCTGCAGTCAGAGCTTGACAAAATACTCGGGGAAAAAACCTCGC
>JACPBX010000036.1 GCA_016180085.1 Candidatus Woesearchaeota archaeon
GGACGAAGTGATGAGACAAGCAGAGAAAGCTGGTGCCAAGATAACTAAACCTGCTCAGGATACCTTTTGGGGTGGATATGCAGGTTACTTCCAAGATCCGGATGGTCATTTGTGGGAAGTGGCTTGGAATCCACAATGGAAGATTGAAGAATAGTTTTTGAAGAATTATCTTCTAAAAAACAATACGGCCCCAAACTTAGTCATTCGGACAAATTGCGAATCCGGCTGCCTTTATTTTGGCAGTTTTTTGGATTACCGCTTGGCTATTCAAGCTTCACATAGTCCTGGTCGCGGCTGCCTGGGAAATTGGCATCGCCGTTACGGGTTCCTTCAACAGGGCACGGCTCAGCGTCCCTTTCTGCTTTTGGGATGATGATGTTTTCAGGGTTTACCCCTCTGGCAGCGTATTCGTCAAGCACAGCTGCTGACATGTGGAGGAATGGCGAGTCAAACACCTGCCCCCTGAAGCCGAACTGCTTCAGGCCTATGTCGAAGTTGTGAATCTCTTGATGCGCGTAGCCGACCAGCTGCCCGGCCTTAACAGAGCTTCCTTGTCTAACTTCAGGCAGTTGGCTGATGTGAAAGAAGATAAAGTTCCATGAAGGCGCTGCATTGGCTGAGATGAACATTTGTTTTCCAGGAGGGGATTCAAGAAGCTCTGATACCTTTCCATCAAAAGGGGCAAAAATTTTCACTGTGTTGCCAGCGCGCAATTTCTGGAGAGGTTCAACATAATGCTTCATGGACCTGAGTGTTTCCCTCTCCCCATTTTTGTTGAGGCCGCTGTAGTCATGCCCGATACAGCTTCTGAATTTGGAAATCCTTTCTATCTGGGACAAGTCAAGGGGGTTGGCAACGATGAACTTGTCGCCGCTTTTCTGGATTACTGCCGTTGCTGTTACTGATGGTTCTGGAGAGGCTTTTCCAGACTCTCCAGCCTTGCTTGCATCTTCGGCTGGCTGTTGCTTATTCTCTTGAACACAACCGCTAACCAGAAAGATAGTAAGTGCAACAACCGCAATAACGGTTAAAGCTTCTTTTTTCATCTTTGAGCTCACAGCCAGTCGTTCTTCTTTGCGTAGAAAAAGATGGCGGCCATTAATGCCAGGGTTGACCCGGTTACCGCGTAGAAGCCCCAGTCGTACTGCGCAAATGGTATGACGCTGAAGTTCATCCCGAATATTCCTGATATCAGTGTTGGTATGAGCAGTATCAGTCCGTAAGCGGCAAGCCTCTTCATAACCATGTTCAGGTCGTTTGATATGATAGCCAGCCTGTTGTTTACGCCTGTTGCGTAAACTGTCAGGGTGTCGCTCAGCATCTCCTTTTGTGCCGCGGCCACGTCTATCTGGTGCAGGAATGTTTCGTGGACATCGCCCAGCAGCCTGATGCTCTCGGTATCAATGCTGACCTGCGCTACACCCATTCTTATAAGCGAGATGACCCGTGTTGTTGCCCAGAACTGCCTGCTGAGCTTGTACAGCTGCGATTTGAGGTACATTATGTCCTCGACCTTTACCCTGGACTCTGTCTCGAACAAAGCTGCCTTGAATTCTATGTTTTTTATCTGCTCCTCTATCTTCCCGAGGACCTCATAGTTCTCGTCAACGTCTTCCTGCAGGAAGTTGCAGAGTATGTGGCCTATGCTTCTTACCTTTGTCTTCCTGAACTCCTCAAACAGGTTGTCCACAAGCTCATCATAATACCTTGATTCCTTTGACGAAGCCACTATCAGGCATTGGGGTGTAAGAACGAAAAGCAGGTTTGTGAAGTCCACCTTGCCGTTTTCTAGGAAGACAGACCTCATCACGAACTGGAAAGGGACTGTTATGAACCTTCTGGAATGGAATTCCTTCGCAAAGTTGTTAATGGGCTTCTTGTCGAACTTGAAGTCATAGGCAACCTTGTCAATCTCTTCCCTGCCAGGCCTGCTTAAGAAGATGAGAAGGTAGTCTTTCTTCCCCGGCTTTGGGTAGTCAAGCGTTGAGCCTTTCTTTGCAGAGCCTTTTTCGCCAAACAGGACGTAGCTTATCATTGCGCTTCCTCTTTTGCATGATCTTTGTCGTCGATCCGTCCACAGTTTGCCAGTAACAGGTCGGCGGCTCTTCCTGCTTTTGACTAAACAGCCCCTTATTTAAACTTTGCCTTTTTGATGCGTGAGCTGAAAAATCAGTTTAGGCGATTTTTCCAAACGCGGAATTTGGAAAAAATATTTAAACGCGCCAGAGGCAGTTTTGCAATTGTCATGAAAAAGCAGGTTTTCAGGTTATTGGCAAATTTTGTTTTTCGGACAGGGCAATTCAATAACAGGTCTGTAAGGGAATTTGCACAGCGAATCAGGGATAAAACTATTCTGGAGCTGGGCAGTGGGAGGATGGAAGGGGGGAAATACAGTTACTCCCTGAGGCGTTTTTTTGACCGTTCCAACAGGTTCCTTCAGTCCGATGTTGTTAAGGAGTTCGGGCACAGGGTTGTAGACGTAACGAAAATGAATTACAAAAGCGAGTTTGATGTCATACTGTGCACCAATGTTTTGGAGCACGTGTTTGATTTTCATAAGGCTGTTGTTAACATTTATGCTGCTTTGAAAAGCGGCGGCGCGGCAGTGATTTTTGTCCCGGCATTTTATCCCTTGCATGATGAGCCGAATGACTTTTGGAGGTTTACGGAGCACTCCCTGAAAATTCTGCTTAAGAAGTTCAGGAGAGTTGAAATCAGGCACAGTGGTTTGCGCCAGTATCCTTTCGCGTATTACGTTGAGGCATACAAATAGGATTTAAGCCGCTCTGCAAAGGCTTTGAACATGCTAAAGATTGACGGAGGTTAGTTGGAGGGTTAAAATTTGCTTTTTCGGGTAATAGTTACCGGAAATCTTACGAAATAAAGCACTGGACACTGGACAGATGCCCGGCGAGGGTATATAAACTACTTCTTCATAAGGCTCGGATGACCGCAGAGCTGCCAAAATTGTGATTTTCCCTTGCGCGGCAAGGTCGGCTTTACAACCTAAAATCACATTAGGCAGCTCCGCTTAAAGTCCTCCTCGCCAAACTACGGAGGTTTCTTTCCTAATGGAAGAAACCTCAACGCGTGATTGAGGTTTCAGGGGTAAAGAAAATGGTAAAAATAGATTTGCATTTACAAAAATCATTAACTAGCTATAAGAATAAATCTCCCTCTGTTAAGACTCTTATTCATTGGTACGATTTATATGAAAGACATAGTATCAAAATCGAAAATAACTTTCTGCTTCTGCTTTTAAGAAGGGCTATCTACAAAGCAGGCAATATATCAAATTTGGGTAAAGAACTTCATATTTCCAGAAAAGTCCTCTCAACTCTGCTTCATGGAAGGTATAACCCAAAAATTATTACTTTAAGAAAAGTAGCAGAGTATGTAAACTACCCTTTAAATAAGATTGATAAAAAAGTTATCGAATTACGAAACCTCAAGCCAAACCTCCCTTTTAATCTTAATACAAAGGAAGGTGCGGAGATAAGAGCAGCTTTTTTATCTGATGGCCATAACGATAAAAATCCTGCAGGTAAGCCACAATATTGTGCTTTAGAGAAAGAATTGCACGTACGTTTGATTGAGCTTTGTGGCATAGTTTTTGGTGCTTTTAAAGCTAAGACAATTTTTAACAACAGATCATATATAACACGCTTTCCCGCGGTTTTGGGTTCTGCCCTAAAACTAAGCGGAGTTCCGAGAGGGAGTAAGCAAATAGCAAATTGCTATGTGCCAAAAGATATATTTCTCGGGAGTAAACAAATCCAAACGGCTTATTTAAGAAGATGTTTTGATGATGAAGGCGATGTTTGTTTTGATTCTCATGGAAAGCGTGCAGTCAGATTGGCAAGAAGCGTTGATATAACTACTAGCTGCAATTGGAATAATCTCCCTTCTGAGAAATGGATAAGGTACAATTTGCCTGACACAATCAGAAATAATTTGCTGTTTGGGGAATGGCTTTTGCTTCTCAGGCTAAAAATAGACGCCAGATTTTATCCTGAAGGCATATACCTCTCTAAAAATAAGCAAATTACAGCAAAATGGCGAATACAAATTGGTCAGCAAGATAATGTGCGTAGATTCTCGAACTTGATAGGTTTCAATTTAAGAAACAAAAAAGAAAAATTGAGTAAAATGATAAATTCCTACAAATTTAGAAAACTACCAAACGGCGAAGGGAGAAAACAGGCATTATTCTTTATCAGGAAAGTTTATAATGAGAAAGGCTACTTCCAATTTAATGACTTGGGAAAAGAATTAGTTGCTGGTGGCAGGAGTCACGATTTAGCAGGCATGTATTTAAAAGAATTTATCGAAAGGGGTCTCATTAGCAAAGTTAAGCGCGGAATTTATATTTTTAAGCAAAAATGATAAAATTGGATGGCTCATACGGTGAAGGCGGAGGTGCCATTTTGAGAATGGCTTTGGCACTCTCTTCTATTACTCTTCAACCCTTCGAGATTGTCAACATCCGCAAAGGGCGCCCTAATCCAGGCCTTCAGCCGCAGCACTTGGCATGCATAAAAGCCTTGGAAGATCTTTGCAACGCTTCTTCGGAAGGCGCTGAGGCAGGTTCTGCGACGGTAAAATTTTTTCCAGGCAAAGCTCAATCCCGCACATTAAGCATTGATATCGGCACTGCCGGCTCAGTTACTCTGCTGCTGCAGGCTGTTCTGCTCCCGGCATTGTTCGCTCCAGGGAAGGTCCGCCTCAATCTGGCAGGCGGCACAAACGTGATGCGCAGCCAGCCTGCTGAGTATTTCAGCGAGGTTTTCCTTCCTCACACAGCTCGTTTTGGCAGCTGCAGCTTTTCGCTATTGCGGCGGGGGTATTTTCCTAAGGGTGGCGGGAAGGCGGAGCTTGAGATAAGGCCGCTTTTCCGCCTTGGTGACTACGACACTTTTGCAGATTTCAGGAAAGCCGTTTCGCAGCAACTGCCAGGAATAAACCTGGCTGAAAGGGGAAAGCTCCTGAAAATAGCCGGGATATCGCATGCCTCAGCGGATTTGAAAAAGGCTGAGGTTGCTGAAAGGCAGGCGCATTCAGCGAAGATTTCGCTTTCTCGGCAGCTGCTGAAAATTGGCATAAGCTGCGGGATAACCATCCGGGCAGAGTACTCAGAATCCTTTTCAACAGGTTCAGGGATAACACTGTTTGCTTATTTCTCGGCTGCTGGAAAGGATGACATTGATGCTGCCAATCCTGTAATTCTTGGCGCTGATGCGCTTGGCGAGCGTGGCAAAAAGGCCGAGGTTGTTGGCCAGGAAGCTGCAACTGCTTTGGTCAGGGAAATAAGCTCAGGGGCGTGCGTTGACCATTATCTTGCGGACCAGCTCATTCCTTTTATGGCCATTGCCGGCAACAGCAGGATTCTGACTTCGGAAGTAACAAACCATTGCCTTGCCAACATGTTTGTCGTGGAGAAATTCCTTGGCAGGTGCCTTGAGGCAGATAAGGAAAGAAAAGTGGTTCTGACTATTTGAACTATTATCTGAGCGAAGCCAGCTTCAAGTCGGCTTCAACCTCAAGGATTTCGTACTCCATCTCTTTTTTCTCGTTCATCGTCATGTAGACTGTGTTGAAGACAGACTGAGCCTGCTCAAGCGCCTTTTGGGCTTCGTCAACGTTGTTTTGCCGTATGTGCTGCTTTGCCTCTTCCAGTAGCGCCTGCAGCCTTTCTTTTCCGTATTCCCCTCCAAGCCTCAGGTCCGGCATCCCTTTCAGTTCCTGGGCAAAGTCCGGCAAGCGTTCAGGCTGCTCTGCCAGTAATGTCTCTTGCCTTTGCACCGTGAGCCTGTGCTTCCTCATGAATATCCCAAACTTCTTCCTTTCAATTTCTCCTTTCTGCTTTATCAGCTCGTATCTTTTTCTGGTGATGTCAAGCTTGTTGGCGTTTAGCTCTGCTTCCTCGCTGCTTAGCTCCTTTTCATGTCTGTCCAGCTCCTCCTCTTTCCTGTCAAGCTCTGCCTCTTCGGGCGTTTTTCTTTCCCTTGCCTTTTTTATTCCCCTTGCGGATTCCCCTGCAACTTTTTCCTCGGAGGCCGGCAGCTCTTGCATTTCCTCTCCCATTCCTTCCTCAGCTTCTTCTTTCGTTTCTTTTTCTTTCCCTTTCCCGCTGCCCTCTGCCCATTGTGCATAGTGGGGCTCAAGCTCAGCAGCTTCTGCGTCTGATTTTTGATCCCTGTCAGCCTTGCCTGGCCTGAATTCGCCCATTCCTGTCCTTGGCGTTTCTGGCATCCCGAACTCTTCGCCAAGCTCCCCAAGATCTTCCAGGCTTGGCAGTTCAGGCACTGTGCCTTCTTTTTGCACTATCTCCTCTTCCCGATTGCCTTGCATGCCGGCTTGGGCCTCTGGATGTTCTTCTGCAAATAGCTCAGGAATACTCCCCTCCTTGTATGGAGTTTCAGGAATCTTGGGGAACTCAGGAAGTTCAGGCACCGCCTGCACCGCCTCTTCAGGGCCTTTTTTCTTGAATGGCCAGAACCACCTTCCTGGTTTTGCAGTGCGCTTGGCTTCTGTAGTTTCTGCTTCTTCAGTTTTTTCAGTTATTGGGGGGATTTCAGGCAGCTTTAGTTCCAGTTCATCGCCAAGCCTTTCTTTTTCAATTTGCGTTTCCTGCGCTTCTTTTGGCATCTCAATCCCATCCTTCGCCGGTTTTATCTCTGCAGCAGCCCTCGCCCTCACAAGTTTCCTGGCTGGTTTTGTTGCTTTCATTGTCTTTGCAGCCGCCATTGCTGCCGTTTCCGCTTTTCTCCTTGCGGTCTTGAGGTTCAGAATTTCTTTTTCTACATACCTTGCGGCTTGCAGCCTGCCTTTTGCGCTTCTAAGCTGGCCAGCGAGCTTGTCATCGTTCACTATTTCCTTTACCCACTCGGCAATGTCATTCCGCTCCTCGTTCACGTGCTCCTTGTAGTCAGCCGCCTTCATTTTCTTCAGCGCTGTGGCAAGTTCTTTCAGGCTCTTTACAGTTGCGCCGTTATTAAGCCAAAGGGCCAGCTCCGGCTCAACCTCTTCCTTCGCATTTAAGGCTGCCTCAGCGCCCTCCCCAGCTGCCTGCTCTGATTCAATCTCTCTCGCAGCTGCGACATCTATTTTTTTTAAGAATTCCGGCTCTTCCTGTGCAGCTGCAGCAGCTAAGGTGCTAATTGTATCTTCTCTTTTTTTGCCTAGCTTCAAAAAGCCGAATAAGCCCATTACTTCCCCCTCTTTTACTGCTCCCGGCACTAAAAACCGTTATTGCTGCTATTTAATACTTTTGATTTTTAAAATTGCAAATCTTTTTAAAGCTCCTGCTGTTCCACCCTCTTGGCATGGCGGATGTTTGCAGTTCCTGCAAGAACCAGGTAACCAATATGAAAGGAATGGTCAGGTTTAGCTGCCCTGGCTGCGGCAAGGTTGAGTTTGTCAGGTGCCAGCGCTGCAGGGCTAACGCTGTCCAGTACAAATGCCAGGAGTGCGGTTTCTCAGGCCCGAACTAGGTCAAGCGAAAAATGGCAACAGTAATAGTCACAATGAAGATAATGCCTTCCTCGCCTGACGAGGACTTGGAATCAATAAAGTCGGCTGCTGCAGGGCTGATAACAGAGTTTGGCGGCGCTGTCGGAAAGGTTGACGTTGTACCCATTGCCTTCGGCCTCAAAGCCCTGGTTTTCATGTTCGCAATGGACGAGAACAAAGGCGGCACTGAGGATGTTGAAAAGAAGATAAGCGCCCTTGCTGGTGTAAACAGCGTCCAGGTCACCGATGTCAGGAGGGCGGTTGGCTGATTCTCAGGCTTAGCTTCTGTCGCTGGCTTGCCGGTCACTGGCTCGCGATTATATGCTTCAGCCTTTCAAACTCTGACTCTGTAATCGTGCCGTTCAGGTATTTTTCTGTCAGGTAGTGGGCTTCGGTCATTGCTGCCTGCTGCGCAAGGGCTTTGTGTATGTGCATTATTCTTGAATAGTATTGTGCCTTTTCATCCTCTTCCATCTGCGCATATATCTGCTTTATGCTGCTGTAAAGGGCATAAGCTTCGGGGTGGTTGCCTTCCTTAATGGCGTTTTCCGCTTTTTCAACTGTGCCTTTTATGCCTGGAGTTTTGCTTTCCTTCATGCCCGCCAAAGCGCCTTGCCCAATCCTTGCAACAACCACCAGCATGGCTATTGACAGCAGCCCAAGCAGGGCAGAGCCGGCAGCCTTTTGCAGGCCATCCAGCTGCGCCGGGCTTATGCCCTCGTCTGCAGCTTTTCCGGCTACTGCTGCAAAGTCGCCTTTGGTAACGCTTTCTTTTGCAACGGTGAATCCCGTTATTGTATTCGCTACAAGGAAAGTTCCGGCCAACGACAGGACAATTGCTGTAACTATGATTATTCTCCCGGTAGCAGATGCCCTTTTTTCCCTCTCCTCTTTTGTCATGCCTGAAATTACCTCTGCTTTTTCTATGCTTTTTTCTATTATAAACTTTTCGCAGCAGCCACAACTTCCTTTACCGGGGCGTTCGTCTTCACTCCTGTTGTCGAGCAGTGGGTTGGCGAAGCAGCGTAGCCCTTCTGCCGCAGCTTCCTTATTACCTCGGCTGTTCTCGGCTGCTGCCCGATTTTGTGCCTCCCGCATATGTCCTCTATTGCGTAAAACCCAACGCCGCATTTTCCTTCCCACTTCGCTTCCTCAGCAGTCACCTTAAGGAAAGCTTTCGTTTTCTCGTCAACGTAATTGTTTTTCACAGCCTCAATTGCCATTTTCTTGGCTAAGTTCGCATCAAACAGCCTTCCCACCCACAACGGTCCTGCTTTTTCCATTTGTTTCCCGCAGCTTCCGCACATCAATTTACCATTCTCAGAAATTTTCTTGTTGCAGCAACCGCTGCAGTAGTGCAGCTCTTCGTGCTGTGATATTACGTCGCTGCATCTTGCGGTGCTTGCCTTGCACACCAGAAAAGTCCTCACATAGTGCTCTTTGTAGTAGCTGAACACTGGAATCAGCGCTTTTTCATGGACAAGCCCAAACAGCTGCGCAAGCCTCACCATTATCCTCAACCCTGTTTCGTGCATGAAGCCGTTCCTGAGCGGGACAGAAAGGTATTTTCTCCTGCAGGCAGTTGGCGAACTTCCCGCCAGGGCGCTTGTGTCTGTTGCTGTTACTGCCAGCACCCCATTATGCCTTAACCTTCTCACAGCCGTGTCCAGAAAGGCTCCAGGGTAGCCAAAGGGGTCTATATCTATGTAGCTGAACATTCCGTTGTTGAGCAGAAACTTGTTTGCTTCATTCTGCCCAACAGCAACCTTTTTCCCTGTTTTAATCTTGTTCAGCCGCAGATTTTTTTTAATCAGCGCAACAGCCGCAGCGGAGTAATCGTTCATCCTCAAAACTTCAATACTTCCTCTGCCTAGCTCCAGCAACGTCCTTACGCCTCTTACCCCTGTAGCAGCCATCGGGTCTGCAATCCTCCATTTTTCAACGCCATACGCTTTGGCAGCCGCTGCCAGGAGAAGCACGGTTATATCGCGATTTGACTTCATGACCGGATTGTAAAATACCGGCATGGCGCTGGATATCTTGCCGCCAGCAGCCTTTGGGACAGCTATCCTGGCTTTTCCTTCGACAACAATATCCTGATTCATGCCCTTCATGCCATCTGGAATAAATCATGAACAGCTTAATAAACTATGCACTCATTCAGATGCAAAAGAATGAAACTGATAAAAAAATCCGCACTGGCTGTCATAAAGGACAACAGGCTCCTGCTTGTGAGGGCGAAAGGCAGCAGCTACTTCCTGATGCCCGGAGGCAAGCCCAAGGAAGGCGAGTCAGCTGTTGAGGCGCTGAATCGCGAAATAATGGAAGAGCTCAGCTGCACCATTGACAGCTCATCGATTGCTTACCTCGGCAACTTCGAGGACCTCACAGCAGATGGCAAGGCAAGGGTTTCGATTGACCTTTACACCGGCGCATTGGCCGGGGAGCCGAAGCCGTCTTCAGAGATAGAAGAGCTCAAGTGGATGTCTGCAAAGGACGCAGTAAACCCCTTCCTGACTCCTGTAGTAAAAAGGCAGATAATGCCGTTCCTTGTCGGGAGGAAGATGCTAAGCTGACATAGCAACTGATGGGAATCTTTAAAAACACTCGTCCTGTCCTTCTTTACGATGATGCCAAAATGCCCCCTTCAGCACCAGCCGCAAGTAACGAGAAGCACAATTCCGCATCAGGCGGAATGGGCAATCGGACATCGTCCGATTTGCATCTCCGCTCTGTCATCTGCACAGTCCTTGGCCACGTTGACCACGGCAAGAGCAGCATCCTTGACAGGATTAGGGGCACTTCTATCGTTAAGTCAGAGCCTGGCCAGATTACCCAGGCCATTGGTGCTTCAATAGTCCCTGTTTCTGTTATTAAGAAGCTGTGCGCCCCTCTCCTGCAGCAGCTGAAGCTTAACCTTACCATACCCGGCCTTCTTTTGATTGACACGCCAGGCCATGCCGCTTTTGTCTCCCTCAGGAAAAGGGGCGGTGTCCTGGCTGACATTGCCATCCTGGTTATTGACCTGAATGAGGGCTTCATGCCGCAGACTCTGGAAGCGCTAGACATTCTCAAGAACTACAAGACGCCTTTCATTGTTGCAGCAAACAAAGTAGACCTGGTTCCGGGATGGAGGGCTGATTTGCCAGGTGGCAGCGGAAATGGCGGCAGTAGTGGCAGTAGCAGCAGCAACGGCGAAGAATTACTTATGACAAAAATATCAAAACAGCAGCAGCCTGTCCAGGATGAAATTGACAAAAGGCTTTACAACCTTGTTGCGAAATTCGCCGAATTGGGCTTTGACTCTGACAGGTTTGACAGGGTTTCGGATTACTCAAAGCAGCTTGCGATTATCCCCTGCTCGGCCAAGACCGGGGTTGGCATTCCTGAGCTTCTTGTTGTTGTTTCTGGTTTGGCGCAGCGCTTCCTTGAGACAGAATTAAGCTTTACCCCTGACTCTGCAGCTAAAGGGACTGTTCTGGAAGTGAAACAGGAGAAGGGGCTGGGCGCAACTGTTGACGTGATAATTTATGACGGCTCGCTTCAGAGGAACGATACGGTCGTTATCGGCGGTGTGACTGCCCCGATAGTCGCCAAGGTTAAAACTCTGCTCGAGCCCCAGCCCCTGGCCGAGATGAGGGACAGGAAGGCGAAATTCGTTGCTGTTGACAAAGTCACGGCAGCGACAGGCGTTAAGATTGTTGGAAGTGGTGTTGAGGAAGCTATTGCAGGGATGCCTGTTGTTTCTGTTTCGGGCAGCCTTGGCATTGAGGAGGCAAAAAGGCTTGTGCAGAAGGAGATTGAGGAGTTCAGCCTTTCTGTTGACGAGTCAGGCATTGTAATAAAGGCAGACACTCTCGGCTCCCTGGAAGCGCTGATGAAGCTTCTGCACGAAAAAAACATAACAGTCAAGGCAGCTTCCATAGGCAATATTACAAGGAAAGACATTGCCGATGCAGAATCAAACATTGAAGGCAATCCCCTGGCCGCAGCCATACTTGGTTTCAATGTAAGCCTAGGCCAAGATGCAGAAGGGTCTGTTCCTCCATCTGTTAAGATAATCACAGGCAACATAATATATTCGATTATGGACGAGTTTTTGGGTTGGCAGGGGCAGGAAAAGCAAAAGCTGGAGTCAAAATCGCTTGAAAAGCTCACCAGGCCGTGCAAAATCCAGCTCCTGAGGGGCTACGTCTTCAGGCAGAGCAACCCTGCAATTGTCGGGGTTGAAATTCTTGCAGGCAGCTTGAGGACGGGAATGCGGCTTATGAAAGCCACAGCTTCTGCGGATGAGAGTGGAAAGCCGATAACCACCGTGAAGGAAATCCAGCTGGAGAGTGAGAACATCACAACAGCAGAAAAAGGGAAGCAGGTTGCTGTTTCGCTTGAGAAAGTGATTGTAGGCAGGCAGGTTAATGAGGGGGATACCCTCTTAAGCTTTGTTCCCGAAGACGATTTCAGGAGGCTGAAAGAGTTCAAGCAGTACCTCTCTGCCGACGAAATCGAAGTGCTGAGAGAGGTTTCTGAGCTCATGAGGAAGGATAACCCGGTATGGGGAATTTGATTTTTTTAAGAAGCAGAAATTCTTTCGATCTTTACACTAATTCTTTTATTTTTAGTGCGCGGGGGGGGGCAAGAACCCTGTGGGTTGAACCCTGCAAGGTGAAACGCGTAGTAGTTTACTCACAGCGTCACTCTATTGACACGCAAAACTGCCGCGCTCCAAGCGGCATTATTTCGGCTTTCTTCTTATGAACGCCGTGTGCGAATTCCTTTGGTATTCTCATTGTCCAGTTGTCCCCGTCATAGCTTATGGCACGTTCCATCTTAAAGTCGTTCCTCAATACCCTGCTTACTATCATCGCCCTGTCCAGCTTTTTTGCCTCTTCCAAGCCGAGGTACCGCTTCCCGCATTTCTCGCATTCAAACCCGTTTGCTCTTACAGATACATCATTTCCAACCACAACTTCTATCTGGCTCTTCTTTGCTTTCGAACCGCACCGGGTGCACGTCAGGGTTTTTGGCTGGAAAGCGCCTTCTTCTATCTGGAACTGCGCATCCTCCAATCCATCAAAGTCAATTTCTTCCTTTTCCATTCTGGCCACCTTTGCTTCATTTTGCCTTCTTGTAAGATTTTACCTGTTTCTTGCTTGAAGGGTATGCTGTTGTTACTTCAGCTTCCTTCGTCTTTTCGTCATAGCTGAAGTAAATTGTTATGTGCCTGTTGCTGCTTAGACCGATTGCCACGTACTGGCCGCCGCCCACCTTCTTGAATTTTGGGCTGCCCTCTTTCAGCGCATCGTGAACTTCTTCCTGCAGCACGTTGTGCTTCTCGAAAATCTTAATG
>JACPBX010000039.1 GCA_016180085.1 Candidatus Woesearchaeota archaeon
AGGAAGCGGAAAGAAAGCCAAAAACAATCAAGGTTATCAGGGCGGGTGCGGCGGCTGCCGCGCAGCCAAGGAAAACCATGCCCAAAATAAGCGCCCCAACCATCCACATGGAAAGCCACGTGGACAAACTCGAAAGGGAGCTGCAGGAAATAGAGAAAAAACTAAGGTCGCTGTGATTCTGAGATTAAGTTTAAATACGCTCGGCAAACACATTCATAGCTATGCGGGGGTGCCGCAGTGGCCAACCGGGGCAGACTCAAGAATCTTGAGTAACGAGAGCGAAAGCTCGATGACGTGGGCAATCTGCTGGCTTAGTGCCTTCGTGGGTTCGAATCCCTCCCCCCGCACCATTTTTACGGTAGCTTTAAATAAAATAGGCGACTTCTAAGGCAAATATGAACATAAAAGAACTAACTCCAAGGATGGGCAATGTTGAGCTGGTTGCCGAAATAGCGGACATAGGCGAAGTAAGGGAGTTCAACAAGTTCGGCAAATCTGGCAGGGTTGCAACAGCGAGGCTGAAGGACGAAACAGGAGAGATAGAGCTTTCGCTGTGGAACGAGCAGATAGACCAGTTTGGGAAAGGCGACACCATAAAGGTAGTCAACGGCTACGTGAAGGAATACCAGGGTGAAATGCAGCTGACAACCGGGATGAAAGGCAGCATAGAGCTGGTTAAGAAAGCAGAGAAGCAGGCAACGGTAGAGCCTGACAAAGAGGCACGCCGCGAAGACGACACAGGCCAGACCGAGCTACAGAAAACAGTGCAAAAGCTATCTGTTGATGAAGAGCGCATAGAGGACTAGTTCTCAGTTATTGTGGCTGCAGCAAAACCTTTTTGGCGAAAAAGGTTTATCAAAAAACGCAATGACGAAAAAAGTTTATAAATGGCTCAAAATGTCAAGTTTCTTAATCGGGAACGTAGCTCAGCCTGGGAGAGCACACCGCTGAAGCCGGTGGAGTCGCCGGTTCAAATCCGGCCGTTCCCACTCACAATGACAAGAAAAGCAGTTCAATCACAGAATGCACCAAAAGCAACAGGCCCGTTTTCCCAAGCCATACTGCACAATTACGGCTATGTCATGGAATTGTCAGGCCAGGTAGGAATAAATCCAGAAAGCGGTAAGCTTGTTGAAGGTGGTGTTGGACCTGAAACTGAGCAAGTTCTGGCTAACATTAAAGCTATTCTGAGAGAAGTCGGTTGGAGTTTCAACAACATTGTGAAGGCAAGAATATTCTTGACAGATATGAAAGATTATCAAATCGTAAATGAAATTTATGGCAAAAGTTTTGCTTCAGAACCGCCGGCAAGGGTTACAGTGGCTGTCAAACAGCTACCACTTGGTGCCTTAGTTGAAATTGAATGCGCTGCAGCAGGAAAACTAAACGACAAGAATTCTACACCTTCAAACTCACAACATTAGACATCCCGTGCTCATCCATGCTGACGCCGTAAAGCGATTCGCCTTCTGCCATTAATGCGTCGTTGTGGGAGATGATGATGTACTGGGCTTTTTCGCTGTATTTCTTTATCAGCTTGGCGAGCTTTTCGCTGTTGCGCTTGTCCAAGGCTGCATCGACTTCGTCAAAGATGTAGAAGGAGGCCGGCTCGTAGTCCTGGATTGCAAATATTAACGCGAGGGCTGTCAGGGTTTTCTCGCCTCCGGAAAGGCTGCGGATGTCGAGGAACTTTTCGCCAGTGATGCGAACCCTGATTCTGACTCCGGCTTCAAAAGGATTCTCTTCATTTTCAATCATGAGGTGTGCCTCACCCTTGGTTGACAGCTGCGAGAAAATATTTGCAAAGTTCTGGCTAAGAATTGTGAACGTGTTCATGAAGAGGTCTTTCTTCTTGCCTTCAATTTCTGCCATCATTTTCAGGACGTCATCCTTCTCCTTGCCGAGCTTGTCTTTCTTGTCAAGAAGCTCATTGTACTGCTTCTCAACATCGCCGTAAATCTCAAGCGCCTTGAGGTTGACGTTGCCCATCTCAATCACGAGCCTCTCGAACCTTGAGATTTCGCTCTTTAGCTGGTCTTCTGAGGCGCCTTCAAGGAGCTTTACGTCAGAGTATTGCGAGAATTCCTCCTGCAGGCCCGCGAGCTCGGCAGAAATCTCCGCCTTTTTTATTGAAACGTTGTTTATCTTGATTTCAGAAGTGTTAATCTGCTCTTCCTTCCTTATTATCTTTTCATCGTCAGACTGTATTTCCCCTGTAAGCCTTGTGCGCTTCGCAAAAAGCTCCTTGTGCCTGGCCTGGAACTTTGCGGCCTTTGACTCGCCTTCTGACAAGTCCTTCCTGAGCCTTTCAGCTTCCTTGATGAGCTTTTCCTTTTCTGCTGAAAACTGGGTTTCTTCCTTGTCAAGCTGCCTGAGAATTTGCTGAAGCTTTGATTTTTCCTGGGAGAATACCTCGTTAATCTGGACATCGCTTGTCTTTGACTCATTTTCAAGCTGTTGAATCTTCTCGCCAAGTTCCTGCTTCTTTTTTTCCAGTGCGTTAAGCTCTGCCAGAAGCGCAGGGTTCCTCAGGCTGGTAATCTGCTCCCT
>JACPBX010000043.1 GCA_016180085.1 Candidatus Woesearchaeota archaeon
GCATATTTAAATCTTGCGTTTTGGGCCCCGCGTTTCAGGCATAGCCCGAACATTACTTCAAAAAAATAATAACTCCGGCAATGAGAAAGGTTACAGATATCGTGTTTGCAAACGCGTAATGCATGTGGTCCATCTCGTTCCTAAGGAGCTTGATGTACAGGTACGAAATGAACAGGAAGAAGAACATCACCCAAAAAAACAGCCCATACAGCACCATTGCAGCGGTTTAACGGCTCTTCGCATTTTTAAACTTTTCCTACTCAAGGAAGCTGGTTATCCCGAATATCAGCACAATGCCTGCAACCATGCAGAAAAACTGCATTACCGACTTCCAAATGCCGGTTTCCTTGTGAAGCTCCGGTATAAGGTCTGCGCTTGCAATGTAAAGGAATCCGCCTGCTGCGAACGCGAGGAGGAAAAGCGTTGGGTGTGCCAATTTGTTCAGGAAAAAGTAGCCGGCAAGCCCGCCTGCGACAGCGGTAAGCGCGGAAAGGAAATTGTAAAGCAGTGCCCTGGCTTTTGAAAGGCCGCCGTAAATCAGCAGGGCAAAGTCGCCAATCTCCTGGGGAATCTCGTGAAGGGCAATTGCCACTG
Organism: Candidatus Woesearchaeota archaeon; assembly: GCA_016180085.1. GTDB lineage: Archaea > Nanobdellota > Nanobdellia > Woesearchaeales > UBA10216 > UBA10216. The sequence continues at coordinate 595 of JACPBX010000043.1, forward strand.
TTGCTGAAATGCCAAGCGGGATGTTCGTCAGGAAGCTCGCTGCTATAATTGTGCCGTCGAGAAAGTTGTGCACGGCATCTCCTATGAGGTTGAGGTAGGTGAAGGCGTGCACTTCCTTATGCGATTCGCCCTTAAGCTCACGGTGATGGTGGTGGTGCCAGGAGATAAACCTTTCAATGGAGTAAAAGACAAGGATGCCCACGAGGACATAAACGAAAACTGCCAGCTGGCTGATGCCAATAGCCTCGCCCGACTCCAGCGCTTCAGGCGCAAGGTCAAGCAGAGCTGCGCCGAGAAGCGTGCCAGCGGCAAAGGCTGTCAGGGCAAATAGTATGTTGTTCAAAACAGCCTGCCTAATTAACAATGTCAGAATGCCAACAAAGGACACCAGGCTCACAATAAAAACGCTAAGCAGTATCATGCCAAGCATCCCAAGCTCGTAAGCCATTTTCTAAATGCCACCCCTCAGCTCTATCGCCTTAGCCACCCTACCGACTGCAAGCAGGTAGGCGCCTGTTCTCATATCCGCCTTGTGCTCTCCTGACTTCCCCAAAACCCTGCCAAATGCTTTTACAAGTATATCTGATAGCTTGTCATAAACCTCTTCATCAGTCCAGTAATAACCATAGCTATTCTGCACCCATTCAAAATAGCTCGCAACAACCCCGCCAGCATTTGCCAGCACGTCAGGAACAACGGTTGTTTTTTTCTGCTGCAGGATTTTGTCGGCTTCGGGAGTTGTTGGGCCGTTGGCAAGCTCAACCACAGCCTTTGCTTTTATCTTTTCAGCGTTTTTTGCTGTTATCTGGTTCTCCAGAGCGGCAGGGATGAGGATGTCCACATCAAGCTCCAGCAGCTCGTCATTGCTTATCACGCCGGACTTGCTGCCGTTGACAACAGAACCGGCAAAATAGCACTCTGCAATCTTGCCTTTCTCTATCTTGCACGTCATTGCAGCAGCAGGGTTGAGTCCCTTTTTGTTGTAAATGGCTCCCTGCGAGTCGCTGAGCGCGACTATTTTGTAGCCTGCATCGAACAGGAACTGCGCAGCACTGTGGCCAACGTTGCCGAAGCCCTGAACAGCGACACTCGTTGACTTTGGCTTCATCTTAAGAAGCCTGGCAACCTGCTGCACAACCACTGCCCCGCCATATCCGGTGGCGGATTCCCGGGTCCTTATGCCGCCGAGCTCAACAGGCTTGCCTGTAAAGGCTCCAGGCACATGGTGGCCTGTAAGCTTCTCATACTCATCAAGCATCCAGGCCATTATCTGAGCGTTGGTATACATGTCCGGAGCAGGAATATCCTTGTCAGGGCCAATATATTCAACGAACTGCTGCACGTAGCCCCTGCTCAAGGCTTCCAGTTCCCTCTTTGAGAACCTTTTAGGGTCGCATATTATGCCGCCCTTGGCTCCCCCAAATGGAACGCCAACAAGGGCTGTCTTCCACGTCATCCACATGGCAAGGGCCTTTACCTCGTCCAGGGAAACCCCAGGCCCAAACCTGATGCCGCCCTTAAACGGCCCTAAAGCGTCGTTATGCTGAACCCTGAGGGAATTGAAGTTCTGCGTGCTGCCATCGTCCATCCTCACAGGAATGTCATCGTTAAGCTCCCTCTTTGGCTGCGAGAGGACGTTCAGTGTCTTATTGTCAAGCCCATGGCAGCAACTCTAAGCTGCTTCTGCGCGGATTCGAGAGGATTGATGGCTGTTGCCTTCATAACAGAAGTTTTTGCCTGCCCCCTCTTTTAAATTTATTGGTTGATAACATATATAAATTCGCATTTCCAAGAAGCTGCTCATGGCCAAGTTCGTCAAGGAACCTCTGTTAACAATTTACGCTGAAATATCAAAGTATCGCATCTGGATAATTGCTGTTGCTGCCCTGGCTGTCATTCTCATGGCGCTCGGCGTCCACTGGAAAGCCATACTGTTCTTCCCGCCGCTTTTCCTTATGGCTGCGTTTTCCACGTTCTACAAGCGAATAGTCAGGGTTCCGCCAGCATTTGAGCTCATCTCCCTCACAACGGTAGCAATAGGCATGACACATGGGCCCTGGGCTGGCGCAATCTTTGGCGCGACAGCGGCACTGGCTGCAGAGATAATAAACAGCGGCATCGACGCATTCATCATTGGCTACGTGTTTGGCAGGGCTGTTATGGGCGCCTTGGCAGGGGTTTTAGCAGCCACATCGCTTGCAACCAACCTTGTTTTATTCGGAATGGCCCTCACCATCCTGTTCAACCTCATGGCCCAGTCACTCTACCTGCTGCAAGGCGACCCTGAAGCGAAAGTGAAAACGATTATTTACGTAGTCCTGAACCTGTCAATAAACTGGCTTCTTTTCACCATGTTTGGCAGTCCGCTGCTTTCGCTGCTGGCAAAATAAAGCAACATAGAACTATAAGGAACTACAAGCACTCGGCGTATTGGTCAGGATGGTGGCCCATGTGCTCCCTCCACTGCTCATCGGTGTAGCCCGGAGGCGTTGCGCACTTGTCAGAAGGGTTCTCCGCCGCCTTTGCACTTGCAAAGTTTTCAGCAGTTTTTTCAATGCCTTTCCCGTTGCTGCCTTCCTTGCCTGATATAAAGAAAGCGTAGACATTCAGAATAACTATTACAGCAACGACCAGAGCAACACCAGCATACACAACCGTGCGCTGCGGTATCACCAGCGTAATGCCTTTTGCCATCTTCCATTCCCAGCTTATCCTTGCTCTTCTTACTGCTTCTTCTTGCCCTTCTTCGGCTTT
>JACPBX010000041.1 GCA_016180085.1 Candidatus Woesearchaeota archaeon
GCTCAGGGAGATTTCCATAAAGCTGATACGACACTTGGGCATTGTGGGCGAGTGCAACATACAGTTCGCATTAGACCAGAATTCTGACGAATACAGAATCATCGAGGTTAACGCAAGGCTGTCCAGGAGCTCGGCGTTGGCTTCGAAGGCGACAGGCTATCCGCTTGCGTTTGTGGCAGCTAAATTGGCATTGGGGCATTCGCTGACTGAAATAAAGAACTCAATAACGCAAACAACGATTGCTTGTTTTGAGCCCGCCCTTGACTACATCGTTGTCAAGATGCCAAGGTGGGACCTGAAGAAGTTCAGGAACGTCAGCAGGCGGATTGGAAGCTCGATGAAGTCCGTCGGGGAAGTCATGGCCATAGGCAGGACTTTTGAGGAAGCGATACAGAAAGCTGTCAGGATGCTCGACATTGGCGCATACGGGCTTGCAGGGAACACTGATTCAAGGCAAGAGCCGCGAAAGGTCACAAAAAGGGGAAGCCGAGGCAAGGCAACCATATTCAGCGAAAGTGCGGGCTACGACATTGATGAAGAACTCAAACAGCCAACTGATGAAAGGCTGTTCGTGATAGTTGAGGCGATGAAGGAAGGCTACAGCATAGAAGAAATACACACCATGACAGGGGTAGATGAATGGTTCCTTTACAAGATTAGGAATGTCATAGATACGGAGGATGAATTGGCAGCTGCTGCCGGCATTAACGAATTAAGCGCCCAGCTCCTGCAAAAAGCCAAGAAGCAGGGCTTCAGCGACAGGCAGATAGCCAGGATTACGGGGTCACATGCAAATGACATAAGGGCGCTGCGGAAAAAACACGGCATAATCCCGGTAGTGAAGCAGATAGACACACTCGCTGCAGAGTATCCTGCGAAAACGAATTATTTGTATTTAACGTATAACGGAAACGAGGACGACATTGATTTCAGCGGCCATGGAAAAAAGAAAATAATAGTCCTAGGCTCTGGCGTTTACAGGATAGGAAGCTCAGTCGAGTTCGACTGGTGCTGCGTAAATGCCGTTTTCACGCTGCGGCAGCTCGGCTATGAGGCAATTATGATTAATTACAACCCCGAAACTGTAAGCACAGACTATGACGTGTGCGACAAGCTGTACTTTGACGAGATAAGCTCAGAGACAGTTGCGGACATATACGAAAAAGAAAGCCCTGACGGCGTAATAGTGTCAATGGGCGGCCAGATACCAAACAACATAACAATGAAGCTTTCTGAACTGGGCGTAAGGATACTGGGAACTGTTCCGGAAAGCATAGACAAGGCAGAGGACAGGCAAAAGTTCTCACAGCTGCTTGACACGCTTGGGATAGACCAGCCCGAGTGGAAGGAGCTGGCAAGCATTGAGGGGGCAAAAAAATTCGCAGAGGCTGTCGGCTACCCTGTTTTAGTAAGGCCCTCCTATGTCTTAAGCGGCGCTGCCATGAGCATAGCCTTTAACGACGAAGACCTGGAACAATACCTTGTGAAAGCCTCCAAGGTCAACAAGGAATACCCAGTGGTAATAAGCAAGTTCATAACAAACTCAAAGGAGATAGAAATAGATGCCGTAGCTGCAAACGGCAAAGTAGTAGTTGAAGCCATAACAGAGCACGTTGAAAATGCAGGAGTCCACTCCGGAGATGCCACCATGGTATTCCCACCCAAGAAACTTTATGTGGAGACAACCAGGAGGATATCGGAAATAGCTGCAAAGATTGCCGATGCGCTGAAAATAACAGGGCCGTTCAACATCCAGTTCCTTGCAAAGGAAAACGAAGTCAAAGTCATAGAGTGCAACCTGAGGGCGTCAAGGAGCTTCCCGTTTGTTTCAAAGGTTTCGAAAAAGAACTTTGCAGAGACTGCCACAAGAGCCGTATTAGGCATGGAAACCGGCAACAGCTCAGGTGAAAAAATAGACGCGGCAGCCGGAGTAAGCTATGTCGGGGTCAAATCACCGCAGTTTTCCTTCACAAGGCTGAAGGGGGCAGACCCGTTGACAACAGTCGAGATGGCATCAACCGGGGAGGTCGCGTGCCTTGGAGCAAACACTTACGACGCATTCTTAAAGGCAGTAATGGCGGCAGGGTTCAGGCTGCCGGAGAAGAACATACTCATAAGCATTGGGGGAGATGAGGCGAAGATTAAGTTCCTGCCGTATGCCAAAAAGCTGAGCAGTCTCGGGTTTAACCTTTTCGCAACCGAGCACACCGAGCTGTTCCTTGAGCCGAGCTGTTCCTTGAGAAAAACGGGATAGCGGCCACGATGCTGCATAAAGTATCGGAAGAGAAAAGCCCGAACATTCTGGAATACCTAAGTGGCAGCAACGGCAAAAAGCTGCACCTCGTAATCAACATACCGGCAGCGTTCACCAAAAAGGAGCTTGAGGATGAGTATGTAATAAGGAGGAAGGCCGCTGACTACGGAATACCGCTCATAACCAACCTGCAGCTGGCAAGGCTGCTTGCCGAAGCAATTGCGGCAGTGAAGCCAGAAGAGCTGGAGGTAAAGGCGTGGGATGAATACAACTAACCGGCAATGGGGGTTGAAAAGAATTATAAAAGCAAAAAGGAGCAGCTTGGAAAGATAAAATGCCAAAAGCCGACATAAGCACAAAGATACTGAACGTGAAGCTGGCCAATCCGACAATTCTTGCTTCGGGAATAGTAGGCGTTTCGGGAGCAGCCTGCTGCTACGTTGCAAAGAACGGCGCGGGGGCAGTAATACCCAAATCAATAGGGCCAAGAGAACGGGAAGGCCACAACAACCCGATACTGGTCGAGTTCAAAGGCGGGTTCCTTAATGCTGTCGGGCTTCCAAACGCAGGAATAGACAACAGCCTTGGAGAGATAGAGTTTGCAATGAAGAATGCCGGCGTGCCCGTGATTCCGAGCATATTCGGCGGCACAAAAGAGGAATTCGGCATGGTGGCTGAGAAGATGGCAACGCTGAAGCCGCAGCTGATTGAAGTCAATTTGTCATGCCCAAACACGGCAAGCGACTTGGGAGAGGCTTTTGCCCTCAACGCCGAT
>JACPBX010000006.1 GCA_016180085.1 Candidatus Woesearchaeota archaeon
ATTCGCCCGTAAACCTCTCCTGCATAGTTGCCTAAAAACTGCTTCAGGATGCCAAAATACTTTTTGTGTATCATTTTACACAATTGTGTAATTTATTACATATATAATGGTTTCGTTATTTGCCTTCTGTGCAAAGCCGACTGCAAAATCCGAAACCTTTAAATATTACTTCCATACAAATATGGACAAGTAGGGTGGCTTTTGGGGTGTTGGACAGTAACTCAGGCAGTAACCTTAGCTTAGTGGCAAATCGGGGTTGAAACGCGCTTGACAAAAGTAAAAGTTTCTATGACCATTGACGATGAGGTATTTGCTGCTTTCAAGAACTTTTGCAGGCAGAACGGCATGAAGGTCAGCACCAAGGTAGAGCAGCTCATGAAGGATAACGTCAAGAATTCAACCCTCCAGCAGTTCATCAGGCAGTGACTTTCATCAGCATAGCTTAGCGTGAGTCGGGAATAATTGAAGGGGAGACCCTTTACAAAAAAAGGGTGTGTCGCTTAATGGGAGATAGCTTTAGATTTAGGGATAATCTCGTAATTACTTGCGGCAGCAATAATTTCTATCATGCCTCATTTTCTTTGCCGTTATCTGCGGCGTTTTGGATTGACCCCCAAATCGACGGCAGTCGATTGGGCCCAGTCGCATCAGCGACTTGGGCTTTCCCAAAGGGTCACGACACACCCTTATCTCCTTCTCACGCGGGGGATAAGGGTTATTCTTATTTTGGGCAATGGCCCGTGTACATAGCGAGCATTCATGATAGAATTCCTTTTGCCTTGAGTTCACTAACCAGCTCAGAAGTTGTAAAAGCCTCTACGGAATTCTGCTTCTTGAAATGGTTATCGTTTGACCAGATAGGAATGCCGTTCATTGACAGTGAGAGTGCAAGGTACTCTGTGTCGTCTTTATCTGGGATAAGGCTGTTGGCTTTATCCAGAAACATCTCAAACTGCTCCTTTGCAACGAAAGCAATTCTTCCCTTAATGATTCCTAGCAGATTGTCAGTTTCACTTTCCGAAAGTCCTGTTACCTCGATTAGCCGTATCTTGTGTTCTTCTATCTCATCAGCCAAATGTTCGGGAGCGTGCAGTTTTAGAGCGTCAAGGAATATGATTTCCTTAGTCACTCCCTTGCCAGCTATTGCGGTGAACACTATCGAAGCGTCTATGACTAAGTCCACTCACCTCAGCTCCTTGTACAGCCTCTTATATCTCTCATGCAGTGACTTGTTCACAGCCCTGCCAAGCTTTACAGCATCCTCCTCAGTCATCTTTGACTTTGAGACTATTGACTTGAACAGCTTGTATTCCATCACCCTCTCCGATATTGCTTTCCTCGCTATCTCAGACCAGTTCATTTCCGGAAGCTCATCCATTTCCTTTTTCAAATCCTCCGGCACAGCTAATGTTAATGTCGGCATGTTAACCACCTCATCAGTTAATACAGTTATCACACATAATTATGTGCAACTTTATAAATCTTCCGCTCATGGACAAAGGCTCGTTGACATGGCTGTGTTACCGCGGCCCTCCGTCAAGGAGGAGGGTAAGGCAGCCGTGTCCGTGCCGTCCAAACAGCAGAGGCACTCCGCCTTTGCCGCTGTTCCCTTATCCACTCCCTCAATTGCCAACACCAACGGCACCACAGTGAACGGTGCCTTCATTGCCAATGCGAGCATTGCAAGGGCAACCGACAAACTCTTCACCAACGTCAACTTCAGCAACGAGAACGGTACATTTGAAGAAAACAGCACGTTCAAGTGGCTCAAGCGCACCCTTTACCAGCTGCAGAACCGCGTTACAAGTGAGGCGGAACTATGAAGAAGTGTCTTTCCAGCATGTATGAGCACGTCATCAGTTGTTACTTCAGGCGCCTTATCCTTGCCTGTCCTTCTTTGACGACCACGAAACCGCCTTCTGCCTTGTCAAGGACGCCTTTTGCCAGTTCAAACCGTTCCTTTGGATCAATTGTGGATACACGTAGAAGGATTACGCCGCATGACGGCCTGCCCAGCCGGAAGACGAGTTCACCGAAGTCTTTGTCATTGGTGACGACTATCCTCCCTTCATTTTTGGCTTTGGCGAGGATTTCCTCATCGCTGCGCAGCGGGAGAAGGTCTTTTGCGAAGATGGCGTCGTGCCCTGCCTGTTTTAAGAGGCTGGTGAACTTCCTGCCAAGATTTGTGTCTATGAGAAATTTCATATTGCCTGCCTTCGTGTCAGCTGCCGGCAATCTGTGGAAAAATCTCTTCATTGTCCGCGAGGTTTCCTGCATAGGTAAGGGCAGCTTTGATGTCCTCTCTGGTAATCTCAAGGTCTTTCTCTATTGTTTCAAAACTTTGGCCTTGGGCGACCCTGTTGGTGACTTCGTAGACCGTAACCCTCGTTCCCTTAATCACGGGTTTGCCTACCATGACCTTAGGGTCTACCACTATCCTTCCCATAATGTCGTTTTCCATGACGATGCACCACTTAATCACACTTATAAATCTTTCCTCTCATTTGTTAGCTTGGGTAAAGGGGTGTTTGGGGAATCATAAGCTTGCTTAATGGCAAAAAGGGGAAGTTTTACCTCAGGTTCGTCATAGCCGCAGCGCTCCTCATCGCGGCAGTTTACTCCTACTCCGCCTTTGCCGCCGTTTCCTTATCCACTCCCTCAATCGCCAACACCAACGGCACGACAATCAGCAGCGCCCTCGTAGCCAACGCATCTCCCAGAGGTGGTTGCCTGTGAAGAGGGTTATTTTTGATACTAATATTTACGGAAGAATAATCGAAAACGGGGAACTGGCTTTTGTTTCTGACAGCGTTGCAAGCGTTTTGATAAATTATGGCAGTGTTGTTGTTAGGCAGGAATTGAAAAGTTACGAAGGAAAAAGGGTGGTTTTTCACGAGGGTAAAGTGAGGAAGTTCAGGGCTTTGCTGCTTGAGGCTTATGATGCGCTTGTAAAAAAAACTTACGAGATTGATGGGAAAACTGACAGGCTTGCTGAAGAATACTTTGTGGCTTACGAAAAGTTGGGTGGTAAAGAATTGAGAGAGAGGATAATTAATGATTTCCTGGTTGTTGCTACTGCTGCAATCCATGAGCTGGAAATTGTTTATACAGAAGAAAAAGAAGGCAGCACGAGAACGATGCGCTCGCCTGAGGCGTTGAAGGCTTACGAGATAATTAATGAGCTAAACAGCCTGAAGTTGCCTCAGTTTAAGAGCTACCAAGAATTGAAAGCCACCTTGAAGTCTAGGAGGTGGTTTGCTTGATGAAGTCCTTTACGATTGCCCTGAACTCCGGGTCTTTCATGGCCTCGGCTATCTCTGCATCGATTTCCTCAGCTGTTCGCTTGTGTTTCAAAACCTGTCTCATGGACAGTTATTTGAGTTTATTCATATTTAAACCTTTCGCAGGCGGGGGTGTCAGGCAATTAGCGGCTTAGTAGTTTCAAAAAAGGGGAAGCTGTACTTGCGATTCGTAGTGGCAGTTGCCATCCTAGCAGCCGCCCTCTACGCCTACTCCGCCTTTGCAGCCGTTCCAGCCGCAACTCCAGCCATTGTCAACGCCAACGCCACCACCGTGAACGGCGCCTTCATTGCCAATGCGAGCATTGCAAGGGCAACCGACAAACTCTTCACCAACGCCAACTTCGGCAGCGAGAACGGCACATTTGAAGAGAACAGCACGTTCAAGTGGCTCAAGCGCACATTGTACCAGCCCCAGAACCGGTCATTGGTTGCTTACTGGAAGCTGGACAAGTTCCGTCAGGAATTCCAGCCTCAGGACCGCTCCCTGGTCGGCTACTGGAAGCTGGACGGGAACGCGGAGGACAGCAGCTCCTATGGCCGCCACGGCACCATTTCCGGAGCCATCCCGAACCAGAGCCAGGACTGCAAGATTGATGACTGCCTGCTTTTTGACGGCGTGAATGATTACGTGGGTCTTGGCTACCCGTGGGATAATGTTATCGGGAGCACGTCTAATATCACTGTCTCTGCCTGGGTTAAGGGCACTTTTAAATCAAATACCGACCACTGGATAACCTCGGACCATAATTCAGGCGGGGACAGCGCTTCATTGGGAATGCTGGTTCAGAATCAAAAAGCATTCTTTATTCGTTACGTGTCGGACGGCAGCGGATATGCACAAGCTGCAGGCACAACCTTACTCAAAAATAATACGTGGTATTACATTACCGGTACGTATAACGGGACAAGCGTGAATGTATACGTAAATGGCGTCCTGGAGGGTTCAGTGGCAAACAACAGCGGGATGTTTAATTCTGTAACTGCCGCTTCAATAGGGCGCCCTGGCGCCTACACCGGCGCTGAAACTCACTTCAACGGCACCATTGACGAGTTCGCCGTCTCCACCTACCTCAAGTCCACAGCCGAAATCCTCAGCGACTTCAAGGCTTCGCCTTACTATGCGAGGGACTCAAGCAGCTATGGGAACGACGGCTACAACATTTCCGGCGCCACTTTCAACAACAGCCAGAACTGCAAGATTGATGATTGCCTGTATTTTGACGGGTTTGGCGACCACGTCAACATGAGCAACCTGAGCTACTACGCTGCCACTATCGAATTCTGGTTTAATGTCCGCCGAGGCCATATCCAGGCAAACGGCAACGGTACTACGGTGATGCAGATTGGCAATGGCTCGCAGCGCGACATACGCCTTGGCGAAACTACGGGCAGTCTTACAAACGAGATTTTGACGATTCTGGACGGGAGGGGCGTTGAAAAGCGCACCGGCTGGACAAGCACAACCGACGTCATCCAGGCCAACACGTGGCACCATGCCGCTTTTGCATGGAACGGCACTGCCTACGACATCTATTTTGACGGCGAGAAGAAGAATGCTGCTGCCAGCACTGCTGACGGGCACACCCCGCTGCTCCTTGCGGACATGGTAGTCCTCGGCGGGGCCTTCACAGAGGGCCCGAACTTCTTCAACGGCACCCTTGACGAGGTCGCCATCTACAATTATGCCAAGTCGGCTGGCGAGATTTACAGCGACTACTACAACTCTACTTACCGCGCGATGATTTACAAGGATGCGGTGGGTTATTGGCATTTTGATAGGGACACGTGGCTTACTGACATGAGCGGGCAGGGGAACAATGGTGACCTGATAGGAAACGCTAACGCTTCTAACGTTTCAGGCATAATAGGGCAGGCGTTAAGCTTTGATAATAATGATGACTTTGTCGTTGTGCGGGATGCCGCTTCCTTGAGGCTGAATGGCAGCTACACATTGGCAGCGTGGGCGTATCTTAACACCTCTGATAATAATCTGATTTTTGGAAAGCACTCAACCTCAGGTTCCATTCAAGGCTATGTTATAAACGTAGACACCAATAACAATTTTGAGTCATACTTTTGGGATAACACAGGCACTCAGAGAGGAGTTGTCGGTTCAGGTGTGGTGTCGCTTAAAGCATGGCACCATTTTGTTGTCACTTATAACAAGTCTGACATGATTCTTTACTTAGATGGGCAGGTATACACCAGCACTGTAGTGCCTGCAGGAGGGCGTGTTCCTGCCATTGGCACTAAGGATTTATGGATTGGGAGGGATGTTAATCAGAACTCCAACACCTTCAACGGCTTTATAGACGAAGTCGCCATCTACAACCGCACCCTCTCCGCCTCCGAAATCAAGCAGCTTTACCTTCGCACGTGGTATGACCAGACCCCTCAGCAGTTCCTGCTTCACCCCAGCTATCCTGACGAGCTTTCCAACAATACAGGCAACACGACCTTGCTGCTGCACTTTAATGACGGGACAGGAACAACAGCGGCTGACAGTAGTCCTTACGGCAACAGCGGCACCATAAACGGGGCGTTCTTCACTAATGATTCAATTTCGGGCAGTGCCGTGGGCTTTGATGGCGTTAATGACAACGTCACTTTCAGCAACAGTGCGTTGTTTGATCAGACTGGAGACTTCACGCATGAAACATGGGTTAAGTTTACTGGAAACGGTGTTGTGGGAACTACAGACGTCTTTTTCGTTAAAGACGTGAATAGTTTTTTCTATATAGGAAGAGATAGAACCGTAAACAGATTTTTTGTCTGCAGGCATCTAGTACAATGCTTCGCTTACTCGAAAACACAGCCAAAAAATAACACGTGGTATCACGTTGCAATGTCTAGGAATAATGGGCTTATTACCTTGTATATTAACGGCGTGGCTGAAAATACAACTACTGATTCAACTTCTGTCAGCGGCAGTGCCACTTCTTACATGGCTGGTTTTAAAGACCAACAGTATATGAGTGGTCAACTTGACGAGTTCAAAATCGTCAACCGCACATTGACCGCCGCAGAGATTGCATCCGACTACCGCAAGGGCGCTGCCGGAGTCTTCGCAACCAGCGACGGCGAGCTTCCAACCACAGACCCGTACTCAACCGGGGTCAGGTGGCAGCCCGGGAGGTTCGTGGAGAATTTGAGCTTGACTGGGAATTATGCCAACACAACGCTTTACCTGAGGATGGATGAGGGCTCTGGCCAGAACGTTTCTGACATAAGCGGATATGCCAATCCTGGCATTCTTGGTGCCAACGGGAATTCAGGCACTGATGACCCTGTCTGGGTGAATGACAGCGTTGGCGGTTTGTCCCTTAAGTTTGACGGGATTAACGATATCGTTAACATCGTTGGTGCTTCCACGATAAAACCGCCCACGATATTTACAGTTGAAGCGTGGTTCAAGTCAAACGGGACAAATGAGCAGGGCGTGGTGACTACAGGCGCAACGTGCGGCGATTCGAGCGGGTGGCACCTTAATTCAAATCGATTTATACTATACAATGGTGTTTCCGAAACAAGCTTGTCATTTATCAGCCCTCGGCCTGTTAATCAGTGGAATCATATTGCAGCAACGTATGATGGCGCAAACTTGCGGCTGTACTTGAACGGCGTGCAGGACACTAGCGTTGCGGCAACAGGCGCCATTGATTATTCCGGTGATGGGGGAAGCGATAACGTCAGAATAGGAATGGACTGGTGCAGTTCACTCTCATCACCATTGAACGGCACCGTCGACGAGGTCCGCATCCTCAACCGCTCCCTGTCAGCTTCCGAAGTCCTTTCCGACTACAAAAAGGCAGCGAAGGGCCTCGGCCTGCTTAAGAACAGCTACATCAACTACTCGGCTTCTGGTAACTTCAACGAGCGGGAAGGCACGATAGACTTCTGGGTGAAGCCGGAGTGGAACGGGAATGACGGGAATCACCACTATCTCTTTGATACTCAAACACCTGATTCTCTTGCTGTCTTATACGTTGCTGATTCCAGTGCTGACACCCATGATTTAGCAGCTTACATGTCTAATGGCGGCCTTTACAGAATGAGGTATAGAATATCAAATTGGCTGAAAGGCGACTGGCACCATGTTGCAGTCACGTGGAATAACTATACCAGCAATACGACTTTACACATAGATGGCTTGCAAGTTAATAATTCTGGAACAGCATTTGCCATCCCAAGCCAAACGGCATTCCATTTAAGTACGACTGCAAATTCTTTTTACGCCAACGCCACATTCTCAGAGTTCCGCATCTCCCGCAAAACCCTCACAGCGCAGGAAATCAACGAGTCGTTCAGCAAGGGCAGGCAGCTCTTCAGCAACGAGTTCCTTCTCAACAACTCCAACTTCCGCAAGGGTGACAGCTTCAAAGTTGAATATACTGCCAAAGATAAGGAGAACCAGACCGGCGCTTCTGTGAACAGCAGCTTCATAACCGTTGTGAACACCCCGCCAACCAAGCCAACGATAACCTTGACTCCATCAGCCCCGCAAAGCATCCAGTCCTTAACATGCACCGGCAGCGGCAGCACTGACGTCGACAGTGGCGACCAGATTTCGTATTACTATATCTTCAACAAGACAGGCACAATGCTTCAGGACTGGAGCACAACCGGCAGCTACAGCTGCAACGCAACCACAAGCAGCTGCAACCCAGGAGACCAGATTTTCTGTTTTGCCTACGCCTTTGACGGCACTGACAACTCAACCGACAACTCAACTTCTGTCGCAATCCAGAACACCTTCCCTGAATTAGCAAGGGGCAGCGGAATTTCTGTTATTGCCGAGCAGCCTCAGCACGAGGCACTTTACAAGAACTACAGCGTTATTGCCTCCCCAAACGCGTTGTTTGACGCTGCCGACCCTGACAACCTCCACAAGAACAACCTCACTTATTACTACACATGGTATAAGAACGGGAAGCTGCTGCCGACAAAGACGTCAACAAGTGCGAATGAGGTCCTTTATATGCCTTTTGAGGAGGGGGAGGGCAGCATTGTGCATGACCAGAGCGGGAAGGGGAATGATGGCGTGCTGAACTACCCTGATTCCAGCGGAAACGCTTCCGCAGTATGGACTACCGGCCGCTTCGGCAGGGCATTGAAGTTTGATGGTGTGGATGATAACGTTACAGTTCCGGACAGTAGCAGCTTGGATATAGGAACTTCAGACTTTACTGTGGAGGTTTGGGTTAAAAGGGAGGCTGTTGGCGGGGGCAGGCATATCATTGACAAGAGAGACCCGAGCAGTCCTTATACTGGCTATACTCTTTACCTTTCGAACGATAACACGCTTGCTTTCCAAGTGAATGGCAATGCCCTTAACGAAAAAACGGTTAGCATTCCAAACATAAGGGATGGAGCTTGGCACAACATTGTCGTTTCTGTTGATAGGGATAGCAGTACTGGTGGCAAGTTCTACTACGATGGCATACCGGTTGGAGTAACAGACTTTAGCGGGCAGCAAGGAAGCATCTCAAACACCAGACCTTTCGTTATCGGAGATACTTTTATTGACGGCGGCACTGATAACTGGAACGGCACCATAGACGAAGTCCACATCTACGACAAAGCTCTCACCGCTGACGAAGTCCTCCGCAACTACCGCTCCGGAGCCCACGGCATTGAATACTGGAACTACAGGAAGGGCGATGACGTTGAGGCGGCAATTGCAGCGGCTGACAGCTCTCTCATCAGCTTCTGGGGCTTTGATGAGGGCAGCGGCAGCGCGACAGCTTACGACATCACCAACCGCAACAACGGCACATTAACGAACATGAACAATACCGGCAATGCCACGAGCGGCTGGACCGCTGATGCGGTGAGGGGCGCTAGTGCCTTGCGGTTTGACGGTAATAATGACTATGTAAACACTTTTGACTTTGGTGACCAGTTTGACAGCGGAGTTACTTGGTGCGCTTGGGTGAAGCCTTTAGATACCACTAGTGAAAAATACTACATAAACGCTATGGCGAGTGGTGACAATGAAGCTTTCACGCTTGGGCAAACCGCAGCTAACTCATACAGGTTTAGGTGGAGGGCAGGCGGCACAAGTACAGACGCAACATCTACAACAACAGTTTCTTCTGAGTGGAGGCATCTGTGCGGCACGTGGGATTCTGCTACTTTGTCCTTATACGTGAATGGCGTGTCAGAGTCCAGAGTTGCGCTTTCAGGCAACACGAACACTCCAACCACTAATATTCGTATTGGTATTCGAGGCACTGACACTGGCGGGCATAACGGCCTTATCGACGAAGTCGCCATCTTCAACCGCTCCCTCTCCGCGCAGACAATCAGATACATCTACCAGAACGGCCTGCAGAAGTTCAGCACCCAGCGGCAGATTATGGACAACGCCCAGGGCGACTTCCAGAAGGGCTATTCCCAGGTTCTCAACACAACAAACCAGAGCGGGAACGTGACGCTGAAGCTTGCTCACGCTAATATTGATTCTCTCAAAAACACCACAGGCTACTGGCAGCTTGAGGGCAATGGTAACGACGCAAGTGGTTATGGCAATACTGGCACACTAACTAACCCTCCTGTTAACACCACCGGCAGGGTTGGGTGGGCGTTGAAATTTGACGGCGTGGATGATTATGTGGATATCGGAGATTCTAACTCTCTTGATGCTTCTGCTGCTTTAACCGTCTCTGGTTGGTTCCGCATAGCAAGTGCCTGTACTTCGATCGAGGGCTTGATTACGAAGTGGGATTACCAGACTCAAGGGACATGGGTTATGGAAACACGCGGGAATGGGTGGGGATCTGGATGTGGTCTCTTGGCAGGAATTGCAGATGCGCTTACAGATGCCGGCGCAAATACTGGTTTTATAAATGCGCCAAGTCTTTCTCAAAATACTTGGTTCCATGCAGCTTTCGTATACAGTGGGTCGGGATCTGCTAACGCCGACCGCCTCAAACTTTACATTAACGGAGCAGAACAAACTTTGACCTTCTCAGGGACCATACCGTCGAGTCTTACAAACTCTGCGGCTACGGTTAAGATTGGAAGATGGGGCGGAACATTGGGTCGTTATCTCAACGGCACCATTGACGAGGTTATCATAGTAAACCGCAGCCTTAACTCTTCAGAAATCCGCGAGCTTTACGAGCTCGGCCTCTACTCCGGCAACCTCACCTCCGAAATCAAGGACAACCGCAAGTTCTTCAGCAACGAGTCAGTCCTGCGCTGGAACGAGGGCGGTTCCAAAGGCGTTGGCAACGCCGGGGGGAACAATCCTTATTCTGTAGCTGCTTCTTATGGCGAGGAGCTTGAGCCTGACAGCAACAGCACTGTGCTGCTGATGCACTTCAACAATAATGAGACGCCGAACATTACCGATGCGACTGGCAAAACAGGTGGCGGGGCAAGGAACGGCGGGTTGAATTGCTCTGCCACCAACGGTCCTGACGGCGTGTGGGGGAAGTTCTATCACGCTTGCTCGTTTGATGGAGTGAATGATTACGTATCGGCGCCTGATTCGGACATCTTTACCTTCGCGAACAGGAGCTTTTCTGTTGAGGCCTGGGTTAACCCGACTTCCATTGACGCTTACGATATGGTTGTGGGCCATTGGAATAATGACGCTAATCGTGAGTGGCTGTTCAGGTTTGGCGCCAGTTCTGATTTTGAGTTGAGGATTTTTGATGAAAGTCTGTTAGGTACAAGAGGCAGGGATACCACGGCAACTATTCCTACTGGCGTGTGGACGCACGTTGCAGCCACTTACGATTCTTCCGTATCTGACCCTAACGCAGCCATTCGCATTTACATCAACGGCATTAGGGCGGACACCACTGACATTTCTCTTGGTGATTTTGCAGGAATGGAGAACCTTAATGGAAATCTGGAAATCGGATCAGTTACCGGGGACACTACCCGAAACTTCACCGGCACCATCGACGAACTCGCCATCTACAACCGTTCCCTCTCAGCTTCCGAAGTCATGGCCCACTACCTCCAGGGAGCCCAGAACATCACGTTCCAGGTGAGGACTGGCGACACTAAAGGAGTTATCTATTTTGAGGATTTTGACCGGTGGGCTAACGGGACCAAAGTGAACAACCTTACTGGCTGGGTTGCGTCTGACTCTTCTACAACCCGAACTGAAATCGTTGATGGAGCCTTGAAGTTTGCAGATGCGACCACAGCTGCCGGCCCCGACACTAACTTTACAGGACTGCAGAACCTCACGGACTTCACGATTGAATTCAAGCTGCGCATTAACGGCACGCCTTCCGCTGACACCAACATTCTGCAGGTCAACAACGGCACCATGAACGCCGGAGTTAACATAATAGCGCTTACTTCCGGCGTCTGGGCAGGAACGAACTCACAGTCCCTTGGCGTCAGCTATTCCACCAACAGGTGGTACAGCTTCAGGATTGACGTGAACGGCTCAGCTTCGGTTCCTTCATATGACGTTTACATCGACGGCGTTTTGGCCAAGGCCGCTGTCGCGATTGGGAACAATGCCACCACCTTCAGGTATATTACTCTGGCTGGCGACACTTCCCCGGTCATGGAAACGATTATCGATGACATACGCATAACCGCCCAGCCTTCCAAGGTTGACACCACCCAGCCCTTCGTTGACTGGTCCGAGTGGTCTGGTCCTGACTACACGCACTCCATTGAGGGCAGCCGCTCTGCCGCGAATGGCGCCATGGTGCTCGGCCTGGACTTCAGCGAGATGCAGGGCAACAAGACTTACGACGAAACAGCCAACCTCAACAACGGCACCATTTCCGGCGCTGACTGGACATTCAAAGGCAAGCACGGCAGTGCGCTAGTGTTTGATGGGACGGATGATGTTGTCAGAATTACGGATTCCAGCACTTTGAACATTACCTCCAACTTTTCGCTTGAGTTGTGGTTTAATGTCAGAAATTTGAGCGGCGACGTCACTGTTATTTCAAAGGAGCCCGGCCAGGGTGGGTGGCACTGCGGTGTAAGGAGCGGTTCGATCAATGTTTTTTGCCAGATCAGGGATACTGCCGGCACCAAGATTATTCCAAACATGACCACAACTCCAACTTTAAATGAATGGCACCATTTGGCTTTCGTCTATGACTATGCTGACAAAAGGGGAACCCTTTACTTGGATGGCATTCTTAGAAGCACGCACAGGGATACGGCCATAGACAATGCGCTTATCAATACTTCCAACATGGTTACAATAGGCTGCAGGGAGGCTTCTGGAGGAGTGTGCACATCTACCAGCCCCTTCAACGGCACCATCGACTCCGTTGCCATCTACAACCGCTCCCTTACCTCAGCAGAAATCTGGCAGCACGCCCGTGACCGCTTCACGAACGCGTCTGGCGAAATCATTGGCGACACCAACCGATTCGTCCAGTACAAGGCCACTTTGGAGACCGAGGACACCAACAGCAGCCCCACGTTGAGGGATGTGTGGATTGAGCCGGCAATTGCGCCAAAGGACATCGGCGTTTTCAAGAGCCAGAAGCAGGCAAACTACCGCAGCACAATCCTCAACTCTCCTGCCGGCCAGTCCAACCTAACAAATATAGGAGTAAACGGCAATAACAGCTACACCACCGACACCACTCCTCAGTTTAACTTCACCGAGGGCCAGGACCCTGACTTCAACTACTTTAATGGCACAGTGGATGAGGGCGGGCCTGTCGCTTACTGGAGCTTTGATGCGAGGGAGCAGAATGCAACCCATGTTTACGATTTGGGCAAGGATAAGAATCACGGGCGGATGACTAATGGCGTAGTCTGCAATGTCACAAGCGCAAAGTCGGGCACGGCTTGCAGCTTTGACGTGGTGGATGATTATGTCAATGTGACTGATTCGGACAATTTGGACTTCGGTGCAGGCGACTTCACAATGATGGCATGGGCCAATCCTGTGGGTGCAACTGGTGGTGTTGATAAGACTGTATTGTGGAAAGCGAATGATGGAACCCCGGATTACAATGGCTACTACATGATATTTCGGAGTGGCAATGTGTTATGTGGAATAGACGGTACTGGAGCCGGCAATAGTATCGAAATTATTGATCTCATCAACCATCTCGGCGGGGGTTGGGTTCATATTGCCTGTTCGGTTACCGGAGGAAGTTCAGCTGTGACGAGACTGTATGTTAACGGTGTTTTAGTGAACACTAGCGCCTCTACGAATATTGGAAGTGTAAGCAACGCTAATTCGTTAAAAATTGGAGTAGGCAGGAACGGTGTCGAAGCTTACTTCAACGGCACAATAGATGAGTTGAGCCTCTGGAACCGCTCCCTCTCCGCTTCAGACATCAAATCCATCTACGAGCGCGACAAAACTCGCTTCGAGCTCGTGGTTGCCAACAACACCGGCTTTGGCAAGGAGTATGTTGAGTATTCCCGCCTGGGCGTCAGCAACTTCAGCCAGCCCCGGGACTTCTCGCCATCAACAGTTGAGGACGACCCTTACACGTTGTTTGTGGAGCATTTTGAGAGCCTTGATAAGATTAGGGATAATGGCGGCACTGTCATTGGCAACGTCACTATAAGAGATGGGAAGTTTGGGAATGGAGCTGATTTGATGGGCAAGGAAAATTCCGGTGATAACGGCATAGGAATTCTTAACTATTCCGCTGTTGGCAACTTTGAGGCAGGAATCGGCTCAATTGAGTTCTGGGTTCGTCCCCAATGGAACAGCAATGATGACATAAACCATTTCTTCTTTGAAAGCGCTTCTGGCAATTATTGGATGAGGAAGAGCTTTGACAATGAGTTGCAGGCCGGCCTTCCGGGGTATAATACAAAGTATAACCTTGGCAGTGCATGGACTGCCGGGCAGTGGCATCACGTGGCAGTTTCCTGGAGCAACATGACAGGAATTGCCTCTTTGTTCCTCGATGGCGCCAGAGTGAACATTACTACAACTGGTGTCGGCTCTTCTTCCCAACTGTCATTTATCGTGGGATCAACCTCGGACAAGCGCTTCTTCGCCAATTCAACGCTTGACGAATTCAGGATAAGCAGCATTGCCAGAACTGAATTTAACCTTATGAACCAAAGCACTTACACGCTCACCAGCACCGAAGCCCTCAGCAACGGCACCAAGTACTGGCGCGTCCGCACAGTGGATGCTGACGATGACCGCTCCGAGCCCGGCGAGGAGGCAATAAGCCCGTGGAGCCAGTACTTCATTCTGAACATTGACCCGACTGCTCCCAGCATCGTATTCAACTCCCCGCAAACCCCCGGCGATGGAAGCGTTACAAGCGGCACAGCCAATTCCGTAACAATCAACGCTACAGTTACTGACACGTTCTTCGATGTTTGCAGGCTTGAGCTTTACAACAGCACAAACGCCAGCAGGACCAACACCACGATGACAGAGACTGCAGCTGGTGGCGACAGCACTTATTGCACAGCCACGTTTGCTACCAATGACGGCCTGTCATACTACTACCGCGTCTTTGCAAACGACACTACAGGCATCACCACAGTTTCCAGCCAGCGCAGCTTCCGCGAGAACGCGCCTGCGAACTTCTCGCCTTACGGTTTGGGCTCGGCGAGGAACGTCAGCCTGAACGCCAGTCGGATTGACCCCGCAACTGGCCAGCCGCAGTCGCTTATCCCGGGCACAAATACGCCTTCAACTTCACTTTACAAGCTCAGCCAACTAGTCGGCTTTGCAGAGAACTTCAGCGATGCTGACCGCGACTTTGAGGCCAACTCAACGTTCAAGTGGTATCGGAGGACAGAAGCAGCGAGGAAGGGCTTGGTCGGCTACTGGAAGCTGGACGGGAACGCGAATGATAGCTCAGGGCAGGGCAATCACGGTAATATTTCCGGAGCCACTCCCAACCAGAGCCAGAACTGCAGGATTGACGACTGCCTGTACTTTGACGGGAATGACGCTGTAAACATAACAGACAGGGACAGTCTTGACATGGGCACTGGAGACGTCACCATAGAATTCTGGATAAACGCGCACAACTGGTCCAATGAGCAGTACCTCGTCAACAAGCTTGCCGGTTCCGGCGCGTCTGACTACGGCTACGGTTTTCAGCTTGTCAACGGGAAATTATACTTGTTTGTTGGGCAAAATACGGGCGCGCAGGACACGTCTACCACCGGCATTTCATTTGTAAATGACACGTGGTATCACGTGGTGGGTGTCATTGAGTACAACAAGGCTGGAACTATTTACGTGAACGGCGTCAACTACACCGACTCAAGTGACGCAATAACCAGCTGGTCAGACCTGAGCAATTCCAATAATCTGGTAATTGGAAGGCGGGCATGGGCATCAAGCTTCTTCTTCAACGGCTCCATCGACGAAGTCGCCATCTACAGCTACGCCAAATCCGCAGCCGATATTAAGGCCGATTACGACAATTCGCCTTACAAGGCCATGATTTACAGGGACGCTTTGGCTTACCTGCATTTTGACAGGGATTCGTGGCTTTCTGATGCTTCCGGTAGTGGCAACAGCGGCAACATGCTTAACTCAGGCGGCAACGCAACTAATGTTACTGGCGTTATAGGGCAGGCTTTGGACTTTGACGGTGTTGATGATTCGGTTGAAATCTCTAATGAGGCGAAATTCGATTTCGAGAGGACTGATAATTTTTCAATTTCCTTTTGGATGAAAAGGAGTAATTTAGACGACTCTGACGGCAATAACCAGTTCATACTCGGGAAGCAGCAGGCGCTTTCAAGCTGGAGAGGATATAGTCTGGCTCTAAGCGATAGCACCCCGGACGTACTCGTTTTCACTCTGGGCAACACGGCAGACACTAATAGCCTTGAGGTTCAGGCAAATAGGAGCCTTAGCTATAACGATTTGAATTGGCACCATATCGTTGTTACATACAGCGGAAATTCCTCGGCAAACGGGGTGAAAATTTATGTTGATGGGAAAACTGGTTTGCAGCGCAATGTTTTTGACACCTTAAGCGGCACTACCCTCAACAACGTGCCTTTGAAAATTGGCAACATAGCTGACAGGGCTAACGGCCACTTCAACGGCTCCATTGACGAATTGGCTATCTATAACCGCACTCTCAACGAGTCCGAGGTCAAGCAGCTCTACCTCCGCACGTGGTACGACCACTCCCCGCAGCAGTTCCTGCTCCACCCAAGCTACCCTGAAGAGCTTTCCAACAATACAGGCAACACGACTTTGCTGCTGCACTTCAACGACGGCACAGGCACAACAGCAGCTGACAGCTCGCCTTATGGCAACAGCGGCAACGTTTCCGGCGCGTTCTTCACAAACGACTCTATTTCGGGGAGTGCGCTGAGCTTTGACGGGACTAATGATTACGTGAACGTGAGCGAAAAAGGCACAACATTTGGCATGAGCGATGGCACGTTCTCTGCGTGGGTTAAGTTTGCTAATCCGGATGGCAACACAGAAACGGTAGCTAGCATGTCGAGGGATAACGTGGGAGCAGATAACAGGTGGGCGTTGCAGAACGGCTCAGGCATTCAGTTGTTCTGGGACGTTAACAATGCCGATATTAGCGTTAATTCTGACATTGCGCCAAAGGCAAATAGATGGTACTACGTTGCCTATACTTTCGGAAGCGGGGGCCTGAAGCTGTATGTGGATGGCCAGCTGAAAGCATCCAATGCCAACACTGACGGGTGGGATGATGTTCCCGCTTCGGATAGAAACCCGTTAACTCTTGGGCGGGACTTTGATGGGTCCACTAATGGAAGGCAGTGGTTTGAAGGCGTTATGGACGAAGTCAAAATCGTCAACCGCTCCCTCTCAGCTGCAGAAATTGCCGCCGACTACCGCAAGGGCGCTGCTGGCGTTTTCGCCTCCAGCGACGGCGAAGCCCCAACCGCAGACCCGTACTCAACCGGAGCCAGGTGGCAGCCTGGGAGGTTTGTGGAGAATTTGAGCGCGGACAGCCCAGGCTCCAGTGGCAATGTTTCGCTTTACCTCCGGTTTGATGAGGGCTCTGGGACGACAGCGAATGACTTGAGCAACTATAACAATGATGGCACTGTCAGCGGCGCAGCGTGGGTTAATGATTCAGCTGGTGGTTATGCTCTGAAGTTCGATGGCGTAAATGACGATGTTCGCGTGGCCAACTCTGCAACTATAAACTTTACTTCAACCATCACTGCTGAGGCGTGGATAAAGAAAGACACTGTTGACGCTGATATAAGCGCTGACACAATAATTTCCAAGAATGATGTCGTAGAGTTTGAGCTTAACGGCGGAATGCCTGTGTGCAGCATATACACCTCACCTACTAGCACGGCTTCAAAAACAACTACTAACCTCAGCGTGAACAGGTGGTATCATATTGCCTGCACTTACGATGGAGCAAACATTAATGTCTATGTTGATGGTGCTCTCCTAAACCAAACAGCTAAGACAGGCACTCTCCAGCAAAAAGCGAATCCTATCACCATTGGAGAGCATGCTAACGGTGATGGCGTTAACAGTTTCAACGGCACCATTGACGAACTCCGCATCATCAACAGAAGCCTGACGGCAGCAGAGGTCCTGGCCGACTACCGCAAGGCAGCCAAGGGGCTCGGCCTTTTGAAGAATAGCTACATAAACTACTCCGCAGCAGGCAACTTCAACGAGCGGGAAGGCACTGTTGAGTTTTGGGTGAAGCCGGAGTGGGACGCGACTACAATTGCCAACACTTACAGGTTCTTTGATACTACCGCAGCCACTGAGCTTTTGATTTCCAAGCAGGGCACTTCCAATGACATACTCATATTTGTTGATACTGTGCAGCGCCTGCGGTACCCTGCCGGAACTTGGCTTATGGGCGCCTGGCACCACGTGGCTGTGACTTGGAACAATTACACCAGCAACATGACGCTGCATATTGACGGCGCTCAGGTAAACAATTCCAATGCCGCTTTTAAAATAGATTCAGGGGGAGGGTTTGTCCTTGGCGCAAACGGCATTGCCACTGATGACTATTGCAACTGCACCCTGTCCGAGTTCCGCATCAGCCGCAAAGCCCTCTCCGCGCAGGAAATCAACGAGAGCTTCAGCAAAAGCCGCCAATACTTCAGTAACGAAATCTTTCTCAACAACAGCAACTTCAACAAGTGGGACTCGTTTAAGCTTGGCTACAGCGTTGGCGACGGATTTGAACTATCGCCGGAAATCAACAGCAGCAGCTATCTGACTGTTAATAATTCGCAGCCGAGCGAGCCGAGTGTGACTGACTTTGGAAGGGAAGGCATCTACGGCACTGCTGAAAGCGTTGCTGCGAATAGGGCCAGCAGCGTCACCCCGTTGAATGCCACCACCATGACAGCAATTAATATTACTTGGAATTCAGCAGCGGACAACGACACAAATGACGTGATTAACTACACCGTGCTTATCAACAACACCAGAGTCTGCGACACTACAGAGCTGAGCTGCAATACCACTCAGCTTCCGAGCTGGAACGGAGCTGCTGCTTTCTACATTTTCAACGTGACCGCTTTTGACCAGGAGTGGAACAGCACAACGACAACTTACGCGTTCATGTTTGACAACACTACGCCAACGATGTCGGTTATTGCAACTACTGACGCGAATAACTCGTTCATAAACCGCACATGGAGCTTCATCAACCTGTCAGTTACTGAAGGCAGCGTTGACAGATTAATCCTCAATATCACGGGCCCGAGCTTTGCGGGAACCGGAGGCAACGGCGCTGCAGGCAGCGGCCGCAACATTTCGCTGTGGGACAAGGACTTGGTGGGAATGTGGCACTTTGAGGAGTCAAACGGCAGCACGACAGCCAATGACAGCTCAGGATTTGGCAATCACGGAACCGTTACCAACGTCAACAGCAGCAACGCGTCAGTCATTTCTGGCTTTAACGCAAGCGGAAGGCTGGGTAGGGGGATGTCGTTTGACGGCTTGAATGATTATGTGAATGTAAGCTCTGCTACAGCGAGCTTGAACATCACTTCTTCAGTTACGGTTGAAGCATGGACTAGAATGGGCAATCAATCAGACAATGCAGGAATTGTCGGAAAAGGAGGTGTTGGGGGAGCCGCGCCAATTGGTCCTTTCAGCTTATGGAGATTTGCAAGTGACGGCGTGATATTCTTTGAAGTTGGGAACGGAACAGCCAGAAACACAGATGCAAATTTCCAGCCAACCAACGGAGTCTGGACGCACATTGTTGGCGTGTACAACACGACGCACACAATGCTGTACAAGGATGGCGCGTTGGTTTCAGGTCCGAATGCGATAGCTTTCGCTTCATTATTAAGCAGTACCGGCAGTACACATGACCTGCTTATCGGAAGAGGAATAAATGTGGATCTCGAATTCAACGGCACCATTGACGAGGTCAAGATGTGGCGCCGCGCCTTGTCAGCAGAGGAAATCAGCGCTGAGTACAACCGCACAGCAAGCAACTACCTTGTCAGCCGCATTGCCAGCGGAGCAGCAGCCCACACGTTCAGCCTGAACATGACCAATCTCACCAACGGCAACTATTCATACTTCGTATGGGTTAACGACAGCAGCGGCGCGGTAGCGGCAACAACGGCTACGGTTGCTAACTCAGGGGTTGGCCAGAGGGAGTTCAAGGTTGACCTGATACCGCCGGCAATTAGTTTGATTGCCAACACTCCTGCCAATCAGAGTGTTCTCAGCACCAGCTACATTTTCATCAACACTAGTGAGAATGATGCTGGCAACGACCACAACGAGCTTTCAGCCTTTATTGACTTCAATAATTCGCTGGTTGGGTATTGGAGGTTTGAGGACGATGGGGATACGAACGCGAGTGACTTTACGAGTAACAACAATAACGGCACTTTGGTTGGGTTTGGCTGCACTAGCCTTAACTGCAACCTGGGCTCAGGATGGACTTCTGCCGGGAAACGCGGAAAAGCCATAATGTTCGACGGAGCCAACGATTACGTGTCAACAAGCACATCGTTTGACCCGCTCGGCGCCAATAACTATACGGTTGCCTTATGGTTTAACATGAATGTTTCCAACAGCGGCAGGCTTTTCAGTCAGGGAAACAACTCGGCAGGCGTAACTGACAAAGTTATTTTTTCGACCGACATCGACAACGTGGATTACCAGTACAAGAACGCCTCAAACGGCAACGCTTTCGAAGGCAATCCCTCGACGAGGGGCTCAACCTCCCTGCAGGCAGGTAGGTGGTATCACCTGGCTGTTACCAAGAGTGGAGCTTCTTTCACTGCCTACATTAACGGCAACGTGGACTTGGCCACTAAGACGTTGAGAACAGGGGACCAGTTGATAACGAACACGCAGACGTTTGGAGCGCAGATCATGTCATCGGTATCAGCGTTCTTCAACGGCAGCATTGATGAAGTTCAGATTTGGAACCGCGCATTAAGCACTACGGAGATTAATGCAAGCTATTCTGCAGGTGCTTACCGTCTTTCCCGCAACTTCACAGGCTTGAATGACGGCAACTACAGCTACCGCGCTTATGTGGTGGACGCTGCCGGCAGCATGAACGTGACTGAGAACAGGTCGTTTACTGTTGATACTACTGCGCCGAGCATCAGCTTTATTGCGACTACTGATGCTAATGCTTCTTTCCTCAACCGCAGCTATACAATCGTTAATGTTTCGACTACTGAGACCAGTGAGCACAGCGTGTTTGTTGACTTTAACCGCTCGCTGGTTGGTTATTGGAGGTTTGAGGACGATGGGGATACGAACGCGAGTGACTTTACGAGTAATAACAATAACGGCACGCTAATAGGATTTGGCTGCACAACGGCTGACTGCAACCTCACTGGCGGGGCTGCTGGCGTGGCTTCTGGGTTTGTGAGCAGTGGCAAGAGGGGCAAGGCGATGGCGCTTGACGGCGTAGATGATTATGTGAACATAAGTAATGTTGGCTCTGATGTATACACTATCAGTTTCTGGATGAAGCCTGCTGTTACGATTGCAAGCTCATCTTCCATTATGGGAGTTATGCGAATAGAATCGCCGTTTCCAACTGCGCTTTTTTCCGGAGACTATACGGGTGGTTTGGCAGATGAAACACTGGGGCTTCATAAGGGTGAAAGCGGGAATAAGAAAACAACGGCAATTGTCAGTTACACATTCAACGCTGGGACGTGGTACTACATCGCTATTGCTTGGAATTCCGGAGCAAGCAGGTATGATTTTTACGTAAATGGCGCTGCCCAGACCGTGTCTTCTGGCGACACCGGGCATGTTGCCTTAATGAAAGCCAATGATACTCAAATAGGGCTGAGCAGTAGCGGCTCCACTGCTTTCTTCAACGGCTCGTTTGATGAGGTTATGATTTGGAACCGCATCCTGAATGAATCAGAGATTAACGCTTCTTACCAGGCTGGCACTTATCGTTACACTAAGAACTTTACCGGCTTGAATGACGGTAATTATAGTTATTATGCTGCGGTTGTTGACTCCGCCGGCACTCTTGTGCAGACTGTGAACAGGACTGTTCATGTTGATACTGTTCCACCTGCCATCAGCTTTATTGCCAATACTCCCGCCAACCAGAGCGTTCTTAGCACCAGCTACATTTTCATCAACACCAGTGAGAATGATGCCGGCAACGACCATAACGAATTGTCAGCGTTTATAGACTTTAACAGTTCGTTGGTGGGGTATTGGAGGTTTGAGGATGATGGTGATACGAACGCAACAGACTTTACCCGCAATAACAACAACGGCTCATTGTTTGGGTTTGGCTGCACTAGCCTTAACTGCAACCTGACAGGCGGAGCTGCAGGAGTGGCTTCAGGTTGGACTTCTGCTGGCAAGAGGGGTAAGGCGATGGCCTTTGATGGCGTGGATGATGCGATTAACGTAAGCGACAGCAACAGTTTGGATGTTAATGGGAGCAGCATGACTGGCGAGGCATGGGTGTACTTTAACTCTTTGTTGCCTTCCAGTTCCACCTGGGGCATTTTTGTCAAGAATGACGTTTCGGACAGCGGCTACCAGTTCAACGTTAAGGACATTAACGGCGGGGGGACTTATCCTTCTGTGGTAATGGGAACGGGTGCCGAGGCTGAAGTGAGCAGTTCTACATTGTTGTCTGCCAACAGGTGGTATCATCTGGCGTTTACGTACAACCTTACGAATATCACTATTTTTGTTGATGGTGTCCAGACTAATACTTCTAGCGTCAATGTGCCGCGTTCTATTCCTGCTACGACGGCGCTCTTGAGGATTGGCCGAAGAGGACTTGCATGGAACGGCTCCCTTGACGAGGTCAAAATCTGGAGCAGGGCCCTGTCCCCTGCTGAAATCAACGCTTCCTACCAGGCTGGCGCTTACAGGCTGTTTAGGAACTTTACGGGTCTCAACGATGGTAATTATTCTTACCGCGCTTATGTTGTTGACGCTGCCGGTAACATGAACGTGACTGATAACAGGACTTTTGCTGTTGATACCGTTGCCCCGGCGATTGCTTACATTGAGCCTACTGTTGCCAACAACACTTTTGTGAATAAGAGCTGGACAGTCATCAACACGTCAGTTTCTGAGTCTGGAGAGAGCAGCGCGTTCATCAACTTCAACAACTCACTGGTCGGCTACTGGAGGTTTGAGGACGATGGGGATACGAACGCGAGTGACTTTACGAGTAACAACAATAACGGCACTTTGGTTGGGTTTGGCTGCACTACGGCTGACTGCAACCTGACTGGAGGAGCTGGCGGTGTTGCGTCTGGCTGGACTTCTGCAGGGAAGCGTGGCAAGGCTTTAGCGTTTGACGGCGTTGGCGATTATGTTAATGTTTCACATTCAAGCAGCTTAAGTTTGAATAGTGTAACTATCGAAGCTTGGATTCTTCCAAACGTGGTAGCAACTGCTGAAATTTTGTGCAAGAGCGTTAGCGACACAAATGAGAATTACAGGCTAACCCAAGCCGGCACCACTGTATATTGGGATTACGGGGACGGTAGTACGTATGCTCAATCAGTTAGCAACAGCCTGCCAACTGCGAATAGGTGGTACCATATTGCAGTTACGGCTTCTGCCGGTTCTGCTGGTAGGATTTTTATCGATGGTGTCGAGGCAAGTTACTCAAATCAGGCTGTGGCACCAAGCCCTCTTCTTACGAATACGGAGGCCATTGACATTGGAGGCTGCCGTTACCTTTCTCGCTACTTCAACGGCACCATTGACGAGGCTCAAATCTGGAACCGCGCTTTGGACGCCCAGGAAATCAAAGCTTCCTTCCAGGCTGGCCAGTACAGGCTTTTCAGGAACTTTTCCGGCCTGAGCGATACCAATTACAGCTTCAACGTGACTGTTGTTGACTGGGCTGGGAACCTGTTCACTAATGAAACTAGGCTGGTTGTTGTTGATACTACCTTGCCGCTGATTAGCTTTGGCTTGGGCTCTGATGCGAATGGCACCAGCTTGGCAAGGAATTACATTCATTTGAACGTTACTGTTGATGAGCTTAACCCGAGGAACCTGACTGCTTTCCTGTTCAGCGGGGCAACCATCAGCGCTTCCCAGAATGTTTCTGCTAACAAGACTTCAAGCTTCAACAACGTTACTTTCCTTTCTGTTGCTGATGGTTATTACAACGTTTCTGTCTCGGTGAGGGATTTGGCTGATAATGTGAACTCTACTCCTGCGAATAGGAGCTTTACCGTGGATACTACGCAGCCCTTGATTGATAACGGCACTGGCATTAACGCCCCTGGTTTTAGGAATGTGAATTGGGCTTTCTTGAACTATTCCTTTACTGAGGTGAACAACGACACGGTTTACATAAGGAACGGCAGCGGAGGCGTGGTTACCAATACTACTCCTGGCCAGAACGCTTCGTACTTCTGGTTCAACTTCACCAGCTTGGACAATGCCAACTACACGTTTTCTGGCTGGATTAATGACACGGCAGGGAGGGTTAACTTCACAACCAACACGTCCATTGTTGTAGACACTGTTTTCCCGACTGTTGATTTCGGCCTTGGAAGCGATGTTAATGGCAGCAGTGTGGCTCGTAATTACATACACTTGAACATTACTGTTACTGAGCTTTACGGGCACAACCTTACGGTTTCCCTGTTCAGCGGCACCACCCTCGCGGCTCTGCAGAACGTGAGTGTGAACACAACGCCCAAGTTCAATAACGTCACCTTCCTCAGCGTGTCCGACGGTTATTACAACATTACCATCAAGGTAAAAGACATGGCCAACAACACCAACACGTCTGTGAGCAGGAGCATAACCGTAGACACCACACCCCCGGTCATTAGTTACGCTGCTCCGAGCTTCGCAAATGCCAGCTTCGTGAACGTTTCGTGGATTTTCCTGAATTTCAGCTTTATTGAAGTCAATAATGGCACGCTGATGATTAGGAACGGCTCAACGAACTGGACTAATGTGAACGCCAGTTCAGGTTACTTCTTTTACAACTTCAGCCCGAGGGCGGATGGCAATTACACGTTCTTTGGCTGGATGAATGACTCTGCTGGCAATGTTGCGCAGACAGTGAACAGGACGATTGTGGTTGACACTGTTGGCCCGATTGTAACTTACGACTCAACGAGCTTTGCAAACGCTACATACCACAAGCTCGTGACCATAAATGTGACGGCAAATGACACAGCCAACGACCACAATGAGCTGAGCGCGTTTGTTGACTTCAACAGCTCGCTCATTGCCTATTACAGGTTTGAGGATGAAGGCGACACGAACGCGAGCGATTTCACCAGCTACAACAACAACGGCACCTTAGTTAACTTTGGATGCACTACTCTGAACTGCAACCTTACCGGCGGCGCTGGAGGCACTGGCTCCGGGTGGACTTCTGGCGGGAAGAGGGGCAGGGCGCTGGTGTTTGATGGCGAGACCACCCTGATTAACATAACCGACACCACAAATTCGCCTTTGGACATAACCTCTACTATAACGCTTGAGGCTTGGGTCAAGCCTGCAACACCGCCGGCAGGCGGCAATAACGAGATAATATCCAAGCCCCACACGGCTTTTTCATCGCCGTATTTTATGTACAACCTTGACCTGGGGAACGTGAACAATCCGAGGATGGACATAACAATAGGAGGGATAAGGCAGGAATGCACGGCGGCTAGCGCTAATATGGGAATAGGCACGTGGGCACATCTGGTGGGAACTTACAACGGCACGCATGTAGCCATGTACGTTAATGGTGTGCTGAATAATACCTGCGCCATTACAGGAACCATTGACACCAACAACATGCCCCTGTTCATAGGAGGGAGTGCCAACAGCGGTGCCGAGTCTTTATTCTTCAACGGCACAATTGACGAAGTCAAGGTGTGGAACAGGTCGTTGTCAGCCCAGGAAATCAACGCATCCTTTAATGCGGGGAGGTACCGCTTAATAACAAACATCACCAACGTTGACGGCAAGTATGCTGACGGCAACTTCAGCTATTATGCTGCGGTTGTTGACGCTGCAGGCAACGTGAACCGGACAGAGACGAGGCTGATTGTGCTTGACAACACTGTCCCTGTGCTTAACGTGACCAGGCTTGCCTACACAAACATGTCAGGCTGCGCCTACCAGAGCAGCAACACGTCATCGTCAGCAACGATTTACTTCAGCTCACTGCTTGGCTCCAATGGGGTTGAGGAGTGTGGCGGCCAGGAAGTGACCCTTGAGGTTATTTTCTATGACCTTTACAGGAACAGCCTTGCAGGCAACCTTACCTTCGGCGAGGTGCCCTCAAACCGCACGGCAACCAATCCCACAAGGATTGCCTACACGATAGAAACAGGCTCTGGCAACGCTACTGCAGCGCTTTACGCCAACGACACTGCAAACAACTCGGCAACATCAACTGTTACGTTCAGGCTGGACGCCAATGACACGTTGACTACTGACAACAGCACTGTTAGCACGCTTTGGGTTATCACCAACGTTACAGTCAACCTGACTGCCGTTGACAGGGGAGGAACGTCATCCAGCGGCGCCAACAGGACTTTGTGGTGCACCTACACTGCAGGCACAGCGCCTTGCACTCCGGCTATTGAAATTGTGAATCCTGTCTCATTTAGCCTGCCCCTTAACTGCAGCACAGACAGCAGCTGCACCATTAGGGTCAGGTATTACAGCATGGACAATGTCAGCAACAACGAAAGCGGAGGGGCAAACGGCGGCCAGATTAGGGAGTCGAACACTGTGAACATAGCAACAGGCGGGACTGACGTGCAGGACTCTCTCGTCAACAACTCTGCCATAATGAACGGCTCGTTTGTCAGGACAAGCAACATCACGAACAGCACGGTGAACTACTGCAGGGTTACCGGCTCTCTAATAACAAGGTCAACCCTGTTCAGGGGAGACCAGCAGCTCTATGTGCGCAACTGCAGCATCTCTGACTCTGTCGTCATTGACAGCAACCTGACAGCGGCAATAGTTGAGAAGAGGAGCTACATTGACCCGAGCATCGTAGTTGACTCTATAATAAGCAACAGCAGCATCAGGAACTCAACAGTCTACTACAGCAGGGTTGAGAACAGCACGTTCTGCGGGAACTTCTCGGTATGGACGGCTGCAATCCTGAACAACACGCTTATAGACGGAAGGATAACGTTCAACAGCACCAACTACTTCGGGCCCATGGCTCTCAGCAGCATCTGCGGAGGGGTTGCGTCGAGCCCTGTCGGAAGCCTGGCTGCTTCGCCTTCGGCAGTTAAGGACGGCGATAACGTGACATTCACGTATACGGGAAGTGCAGTGGGCTATACTGTTACCATTTCCACAGGCGACCTGTTTGCGCTTGACAATACAAGCAAGACTGGCATAACGCTTAATGACAACGGAAATTTCCCTGATGCGGTTGCCAATGACGCGGTTTATTCTGCGAACTACAGCATCAGCTTGAACAATAACCAGAGCGATGGCAACAAGACGGTTGTGGCGCAGGTGTCTGACAACCTTGGCAACAACTGGACAGTCAGGACCAATGTGACCCTTGATAACACAGCGCCTTCAGCAGCGATTGTTATTAACGGCAACAACCTTAACACAACCTCTACAACTGTTACCCTCAACGTGACAGTATCCGATGCAACAACGCCTGTGATGGACTGCCGCTTCGCGAATGAGGACAGGACGTTCGGCTCTTACGAGCCGTGCCCCATAACCAAAGTCTGGGTTCTCAGCAGCGGGAATGGCGTTAAGACTGTTGTTGTGCAGGCGAGGGACTCTGCCGGTAACGTGAACGACACAAACGACACAATAAGCCTCCTGGGGACAGGCACAGTGATAGTCTCGCCGCAAAGCAACGAGATAATCAGGGGCTCCAAGCTTGTCATTGTTTCTGCCCCTGACAATGCAGTTTGGGTGACGTTCAACATTACCAACGCGAGCAACTCTGCCCATACGTGGAACCTTGCAGGAACAGCAAATGCAATAACCAATGATACCAACCCTGCTGATGGCTTTTCGCAGGCATGGACAACGACTGCTACAGCGTTTGCGAACGAGTCCAGGTTCAACCTGACTGTCATAAGCTATGACGCTTCCGGCAACCAGCTGAGCAATGACACAAAGACGAACATTGAGGTTGACAACGCCCCTCCAACAGTTACCCTGGACGTTCCAAACGCCAATGGCCTTTACCATGCGGTTGTTGCTGTGAACGCCTCTGCATCGTCAGACACCTCAAAGGTGAGGTTTGAATACAGGAGAGGCTCTGGCGACTGGACTGTGATTGGCGAGGCAGTCACTCCGCCGTTCAGGATTGACTGGGACACATCCGGCTTGGCTGACGCTGCAAACTACGAGGTCAGGGCCAATGCTACCGATGATGCAGGGAACTCTGCTAACGTCAGCAATGCCAACTTTGAGGTTGACAACACAGCCCCTGTGGTGACGATTAACAACCCCACAGCTGGCACAACGATTTCCGGGACGTTCAACATCACGTTCACGATACTGGGCACTATCCATGGCGTGCAGGTTCAGTTTGACGGCGGGAGCTGGGCAAATACAGATGCAAACACCTACCACAGCTGGGATACGACTGCTTACATTGATGCTGTGCACAGCATAAGGATAAGGGCTAATGACTCTGTCAATAACACAGGGTATAGCGACCTGAGGATTGTCAATGTCAACAATGGAGGCGCTCCTGTCATACTGCTTGAGCCGCTCTCCAACGGCTACAAATCGGGCAGTGTTGACATTACAGTGAGCGGGCCGGGCACAACGTTTAACGTGACGTTCAACATCAGCAACTCAACAGGCTTCTTCAACACTACAGGCAACATAAGCGCTGTTAGTCTCGACAACGTGAGCTCTGACGGCTGGTCTGCCATATGGGATACAACCAGGTTTGCTGAAGACGGCGTTTACACAGTAACTGTCAGGGCTTACACCGCGGCAAATGCGCTGTTGGGCTCTGACAGCGCAATAAACATTGAAGTTGACAACCGCATACCGGCTAATGTCACGACCATAAACGTTTCAGACTACCCGACAGATAATGACGGAAGCCTCGTTATTAACTGGACTTCCAGCACCGCACCTGACCTTGACCACTACAACCTGTACAGGTCACAGACAAGGGGCTTTAACATAAGCACTGGCTCACTGCTGAAGAGCGTGGCTGGCAATGTTACAACCGATAACGTGCCCGCAGG
The DNA here is from genome assembly GCA_016180085.1 of Candidatus Woesearchaeota archaeon. GTDB lineage: Archaea > Nanobdellota > Nanobdellia > Woesearchaeales > UBA10216 > UBA10216. The sequence goes on from JACPBX010000006.1 coordinate 28,887, forward strand.
CTCATGGTACTATAAGGTAACCTCTGTTGACAATGTTGGGAGGGAGAGCAATGCATCGCCGGAAGCAAATACCACAGTTGACCTTGTCGGCCCTACAGGAAGCATGGACATAAACGCGACCTACGTGAGGGGCAACGACACGCTGAAGTTTGTCTACACCGGCTCGGGCACGGGCTTCACGGTTGTCGTTAACGCCTCAGAGATGCAGCAGCTTGATGCCAAGGTCATGCACGGCTTTGAAACCCTGTGGCAGACTTCAAACAACAACAGCCTCAACATCACGCTGAATAACACTGCCCAGGCAGGCAGCTTCAGCAACAGGCTGGTGACAAACAGCTCAGGGGCGCTCGGCCAGAACATTACTGTTAACTTGTCTGCTGCCAGCGTTGTGAACTTAACTAAGTTTAACAGGCTGCTGTTGTGGGTGCAGGCTAACACTACAGGCAACCTCCTTAACCTGACCTTTGGCAACAGCAGCTACACAGAGACAGGCAACTTTACCGTAAGCATATCGGCAGCGAACACCTGGGAGCAGAAGATATTCGACCTGTCGGCTGTCCCGCAGCCCAACCGCACTGCAATCTGGTATGTTATGTTCAACGTTACAACCTCAACACCGTTTACAATGCTCCTTGACGACCTGAAGGCAAGCAACCAGCTAAGCCTGGTTGACAATGGCGCTTCAGGCGATGAGGTAGCCAGCGATGCGAAGTACACTGCGCTTTACAACATTACCGGCGACAGCGTGGCAGACGGCACTAAGACTGTAAAGGCGCTTGTTGATGACGGCGCTGGCAATTTCCTTGCCCCCCAGGACACTGTTACTGTTGACAACACACCACCAAACGGCACCGTGCTGATTAACGAGGGCGACACCTTCACCATTTCAAGGACTGTAACCCTGAACCTCACCTTTGTTGACGCGACTTCAGGCGTTAAGGACTGCAGGTTCAGCAACACTGAGCCGGTGGCCTCTAGCTATGAGGGCTGCCAGGTGCTTAAGGTATGGACAACCACAACCGGTGGCGGCACGAAGACGGTTTACTTTGAGGTCAGGGACAATGCAGGCAACACAAACGTCAGCATAGACACGATAGTGCTTGACGTAACTGTGCCAATAATGATAATCACTTTCCCATTGCCTGATGACGTTGTCAACGGCACAGTCAACGTAACATTCAGCGGTGCTGAAAGCACGCAGCCGCAGATAAGCTTTGACGGCAGCAACTGGACAAATACCACAGCAGTCAACTTCCACCTGTGGAACACAAACACAGGCAATGTTTCTGATGGTGTGCACAGCATAAGGGTCCGGGATACCGATCCAGCCGGGAACATAGGCTATTCGGAGTCTGTGCTGGTTACCGTGGACAACATTCCAGGTGTGGTCACGTTCGTGCAGCCAACAGGCGGCCAGATACTTACCGGCAACGTGACAGTCATAGCCGTTGCCCCGGACAACACAGTGAACATTACGTTCTGGATATTCAACTCCACGGCAAGCAGGAGCATTTACGTCTACAACGACACTGTTGTTGCGGATGGCTGGAACTTCACGCTGAACACCGCATTGTATGATGACGGCCTTTGGGAGCTCTTTGCCAATGCCACTGACAGCTTTGGCAGGGTTTTCGACACAGCCTCGGTGCCGAGCCTGAGGTTTGACAATGCTGTGCCTACTGCCACGCTTGTAACCCCGCCAAACGGCATTACTGTCCGGGGCACGGTAATGATAAACGTTACAGCAAGCTCTGATGTCAAGCAGGCATTCTTCGAGTACAGCAACGATTCCGGCACGAACTGGCACCCCATTGGCATTGACTTCAGCCAGGTTGGGGGATGGACCTTTGCATGGTTTACCGCTGCCCTGAATGACGCCTCGACTTACAGGGTGAGGGCTAACGTTACCGACCACGTGGGCTTGTCGGCTGTTGCCCAGAACAGCGCTGACTTCACGATTGACAACACACCTCCAACTGTCAACATTACAACTCCGGTGCCTGGCAGCTACGTTTCAGGTATTGTCAGGATTAACTTCACAGGCAACGAGACCCTGAGCTCTGAGCTGAGGATTGACGGCAACGAGTGGACTAATGTTACAAACTCGACATCGTTTGCCTGGAACACGGCAGCTTACAATGATGGCACCCACACCATTCAGGCGAGGAATAACGATACTGTCGGGAACTCAGGCCTGAGCAGCATTGTCTCGGTTATTGTTGACAACTCAAGGCCTGTGGTCACGATTACCAGCCCTGCAAGCAATACGACTATAAGGGGCAATGTCACAGTGCTTACAATTGCCCCGCCTGACACCACGAGGCTGGACTTCTACGTTGACAACAACACAGGCTCGGGCTGGATTCTCAGGAGCAGCGATACGAACAAGGATGACGGCTGGAGCTTTGTCTGGAACACAGGGCTTGACTGTGCAAATGAATGCGCAGGCGTGAGGCTCAGGGTTAACTCTACTGATGCTGCCGGCCTGATAAGCAACTTCACAGTTAGCAACCTGGAGATAGACAATGTTGGCCCGACAGTCACTCTGCTCTCACCGGCTGACAGCACAACGGTAAGGGGCGTCATAATTGCCAGCGCTGCGAGCAGCTCTGACACTGCGCAGGTGGTGTTTGAGTACAGCCCTGACTCCGGCACAACATGGTATACGATAGGCACTGACCCAAGCTCAGCCGGTGGCTGGAACATTACCTGGGACACGAGGCAGGTTGCTGATGCTTCAACTTACAGGGTCAGGGCGAATGCTACTGACAACGCCGGCTTAAGCGGAACAGCCCAGAACAGCGCTGACTTTACAATTAACAATGTTGAAGCTGCTACAACTATAATAAGCCCGAGGGCAGGCAGCATAATTGGCGGGAACTTCACAGTTACCGCAGTTGCCCCTGACACGGCGTTCTTCGTGCAATTCAAGGTGTTTAACGGCTCTGGCAATTTCAGCTTTAATGGCAGCCTTGGCTTCACGAACGACAGCACGCCTGCTGACGGCTGGTCTGCGAAGTGGAACACAACAGCATTTGCTGATGGCCTGTACAACCTGTCAGCTGCTTCGTATGATGTTAACGGCAACTACATCAGCAACGGCACCGAGCTTGACATCCGGGTTGACAACACGGCTCCTGCGGCAGTCACGCTTACAGCTCTTCCAACCTTCTCCAACAGGAACATTATTGCGCTGAACTGGAGCCAGAGCGCAAGCTCTGACGTTGCATGGTATAATGTTTACAGGTCCAACAATGTCAGCTTTGCGCTTAGCAGCGGTGCCCTGCTGAAGAACGTGAGCAGCAACAGCACTGTTGATGTTGTGCTTGACGGGCAGTGGTTCTACAAGGTAACGGCTGTTGACATTGCAGGTAGGGAAAGCGCTGCCAGCAACGAGGTGAACGCCACAATAATAACAGGCGCTCCGCCGAGCGAGCTGTATGGCACCCTTACAGTGAATGATACTATAGTCAACAATGGCAGCTCGGTGCTGTTTGCCTTCTTTGGCAGCGCGACAAACCTCAACGTTACAATCAACCAGTCGGAGATGGGGAAGCTCGACAACACTTCAGGCTCATTGCAGCTGAATGATTCCGGCATTAATGGCGACCTTGTTGTTGATGATGCAACATACTCCGGCATTTACGCGATAAGCATGCTGAACAACATCAGCGATGGCGTGAAGCAGCTCATTGCCGAGGTCAATGACTCTGCCGGGAACATTTTCAGGCCTGCTGTGAACATTACGCTTGACAACACCAGGCCCAATGTCAGCGTGTCTGTTAATGACAATGTGTTAGTGTCCATTTACAGGGTCGTGAATGTCAAAGTCAGCGCCAATGACACGTTCGGGATTGGCTCCTGCAGGTATGCAAACGAGGACAGGGCATTCGGGGAGTGGGAGAGCTGCGTTTCATCAAAGGTCTGGCAGCTCTCAACGTCCTCTGGCAACAAGACTGTTGTTGTGCAGGCGATGGACAGGGCCGGTAACGTGCAGGAGGCAAATGACACGATTGAGCTGAAGCTGCCGATACCGCTCGGGCCCCTCACAGTCACTCCTGTCATTGTGAAGAACGGCGACAACATAACATTCTATTACGACTCGGCAACAGCCGGGCTTACGGCAGTGATTAACATCACAGAGCTTGCAAGGCTTGACAACACTTCCACGCAGCAGCTCGTGCTTCATGATGATGGCGCATGGCCTGACAGCGTTTCTATTGATGGCATTTACACTGCAAACTACAGCATCGGCCTGAACAACAACGAGAGCGACGGCCCGAAGCGCATCACAGCTACTGTAAACGATTCAGAGGGCAATTATTTCAGGCCTGCAGTGAACATTACCCTTGACAACACAAAGCCGAACGCGACGATAAGCATATTCGGCACCAGCCCTGCCGGCTTTACGAACGTGAGCGGTGAGTACACGTCCAGCAGGGCAGTTACGCTGGTAATTGCGTTCAACGACACAGCAGGCGGAACCGCAACAGCTTCAACCGGTGGTGTTGACTCCTGCAGGTTTGCGAATGAAAATCTCGTGTTTGCCGGCTGGGAGGCTTGCCAGGCTGCAAAGAGCTGGCTGCTGTCAGATGGCAGCGGCAACAAGACGGCAGTTGTGGAAGTAAGGGACTTGGCAGGCAACGTGAACAGGACCAATGACACTATTTTCCTGAACACTACGGGGGCAGGGCTCGACCTTACCCCGCCGGCAAGGCCGACTGTTGTGGACGACGGCACATACACAAACATAGACTCTGCGCTGCATGCAAAATGGAACGCTACTGATTACGAGAGCGACCTGCTGCACATACCCCTGGAATGGGAATACAGGATAGCATTTGACGGCTTTGCCAGGCGCCTTAATGAGACGTGGCAGTACGCCGGAACAGCCACTGACGTTACCGTCTACAGCCTGAACCTCAGCAACAGCACCAACTACACGTTTGAGGTCAGGGCAATCAACACTGCCGGCATAAGGAGCGATAACGGCACTTCAGACGGAATTACAGTGGACATCTCGCTGCCAAGCGCGCCTGTTGTCACGAGCACCCATTCCCAGAGCGCGTGGAGCTCCAGCAACTCTGTCACGTTCAACTGGTCATCCAACGACACGATTTCAGGCATCAGCTCATACAGCTACCTGCTTGACTCCAACGCCACAACCATTCCCGATAACGTGCCTGAGGCGGAAAACGAGCATACCACCCTTGCAAGCAGCTCTACCGACGGGAAATCAACAATCCTGAAGTTCAACAACACAGGCAACGCAACAGCAGTATTCGTTGAAGTGAAAAGCAACCTGTCAGCCAATGACGTTGTCAGGGTTACAGTGCAGCTTGCTGAGGCGTCAACAAGCTCTCCTGACTCAATGGGCTTCAGGGCCTACGTGATAACAGCTGTTCCAACAGCATTCAACATGACAGCAAGCAACATAAGCCTGATTGTGGACAGCAGCACAGATGTAAGCTTTGTCAGCTCGCTCCTTGACTCAACAAGCTACACTGCTGATGTGCCGATGAGCGCTGCCGTTACCGGCACAAGGTTCTTTGTGGCTGTTGCTGGCGACTTTACAGATGACAACAACAGGCACAACCTCCTGCTGGCAGCGTCAAACACGTCAATGGATGCATCAACGCAAAGCTACCAGTGCCGCGAATCTGACTCGGGCTGCAGCAATACGACAGCAACTGCTGATTATGGCATAAAGGTCGAAGTCCGCGATGTGAAGCAGGACAACGTGTGGGATAGGGCTTACACTGTTGGCGATGGGAGGATGCACTTCCACGCCAAGGCAAAGGATGGCGCAGGGAACTGGGGCGAGACGGCCAATTACACAATCCTGGTTGACACTTCAGCCCCGTCAACGCCTCAGATGAACCAGTCACCCAAGTACACCAATACAAGCTCAGCGACATTCAACTGGACTCAGAGCAATGACGCTGACTCTGGAGTTGACAACTACAGCCTGCAGGTTGACAACAATTCAGATTTCAGCAGCCCGGAGTTCTATGCCTGGGTCAACAACGTTACCAATTATACCGTGACAGGGCTTACCGCTGATGCAACTTACAACGCAAGGGTCCACTCGAGGAACCTTGCAGGAGTGAACAGCAGCTGGAGCAGCTCGGTGAGCACGGTCGTTGACACAACCGCTCCGAGCATCACGTTCAGCAAGCCCTCTTCAACAGGCGTTGTTGCCTCGCAGGACGTTGTCCTGGCAGTAAATACCAACGAAAAGGCAATCTGCACCTACAGCAAGTCCGGCACCGACCCGTACAGGAACTTCACATTCACGAACAGCACATACCATGAGACGAAAGTCAGCGCTGATACCGGTTCGAACAGCTTCTCTGTGCAGTGCAAGGATACCATCCTCAACACAGGAACTGCGACGCTCTCTTTCACGGTTAGCACTACTTCAACAGCATCGTCCATAACGCTGGGGAACTTGAACGTGTTCACGGCTGACGTGGTGAAGACGGACGTCATAGTGTGTCAGGTTTCCACGTCTCCTTGCCCGGCAGGTGATAAGATTGGCGAGCTTGGCTCGTCATCGTTCACTGTAAAGATTGACAATGCGCCTGTGGATGCCTCTGTGTTTGACAACGGCGCAGGGAACTACACGCTTGTGTTCAATGCGCCTGAAAGGAACGGCACTTACACGCTTGGTGTTGAGGTTGGCTCGGCATCGGCAACGAGCACCCTGAACGTGCAGGCCCTCCTGTTCACTGTGCAGTATGTGCAGTCAGGCATTACAAGCAACGCTGCCGACAGGCTCATCTACTTTGTGGCTGGAAACTTCACGCTTGGCTTGGCTACTGACAGCAAGAGCTCCTCGCAGCAGTCAACAGGCTCAGCCCTGAACCTGACCACTGATGCAAAGGAAGGCACAGCTTATATTTTCGTTACCAGGGTGGGAGGCAATGTCGAAAGGGTGGAAAGCCTGCTGAAGGACAGGTCGTTCCTTGACTCCATCAATCCGAGCTTTGGCTATGCAGTCGACCAGGACACCTTTGTGGTCTTCACAGACCTTGAATACGATGACATAGCCCTTACAGGCAACAACACCCTGACAACAGGAAGGTACAACCTTATCATTGAGAACAAGGGCTTTGACTCAACGCTGAACAAGACGAAGCTTGAGGTGAGGGTGCAGTGAGGGCGGCCTTACCGGTTTCATCGATTTTGACTTATGGTGAATTGACTTGTGGTAAAGATGCGTATGCGCAAGGAAAAGAAACAGCTCAGACCGGGATTGTTCAGATTGTTCAATACATTAGCATCGGCTTTTCTTCCAGCTTCCCTGTGACCGGGTCAACCTTGAACCCGAATACTTCCAGTACAACCACGCCAAGCAGCACTTTATCTATAATGTCGGAAATCCAGACCCTGAACAATTCTTCCTTGCCATTAACCATTATCAGGGCCCTGCCGTGCTTGACCTTTACAGGCCCTCCCCCCGTTGCCACTGTTTGCTCCTCTACAGCCTTAATCCCGAGTTCGTCAGCCAGCCTTTGCGGCAGAACAGTCAGCATTGCGCCTGTGTCTACCATGGCCTCTACGGCAGCTGATTTTTTCTTTTCGGGGTCTGAAACTGTTATTTCAATAAAAACATGTCCCATACTTCCAAATATGGCGACGGTAGGATTTAAACCTTTCCCCTCCTTTTTCGGAAACTTTATGGAAGAATGTGGAATGTTTCTTAAAATCCCTGAAGTTATTGCAAAAAATGTGACGTTTGCCGAAAATCTTCCGCCGGAGCTGAAAATAAAATGATAAGCATGTTGCAGGGCAAAAAGGGCCAGTTTTACATACTCATAGCCCTGCTGCTGATTGCGTATGCGTACACGCTTATAAGGCAGGAGGTTCCTGTGAGAAAGCCGAAGGACACGTTCCAGCTGCTGCATGAGGGTTACATGAGTGAGGGCATGGCAGCGATAAACAGCGCGGTTTATGAGGAAGCGAATGTTACTGCACGGTTTGCAGGCTTTACCGGTGATTACATGGCATTTGCAAAGTCGGCAGCCCCGAATTTCAGGCTGGTTTACCTGCTCAGGCACAAGGACCAGCTGGTTGTGGGCAACAGGCTTGACTCAAGCCTGAACATAACGCTTGGCAATGCTGATTATTCCATCGGGCCGGGCTCAGAGCAAACGGCAGCTGTGTCCAACGCTACCATAAGGATTGCGGGCAACAGCTATAGCTTTGTGTTTTTGCAGGAGGGTGAAATCCAGCTCAAGGCCTTGTTCAGGGAGGCCAGCAGGCTTACCACAAGGGTTTTTGTGAGTGGATAGGTGAAATAGGGCAAAGGGGGTTTGGTTAAAATGGCTGCTAAACTGCGCTTCAGGGCAATAGTTGCGGGTAAGCATGGTATTTCGGTGTGGATTTCATGGGTGCTGCTTGTAGCCCTTTCTGTCATGATTGGCACTCTGGTGCTGCAGTGGTCGAAAAGCCATGCCACCAAGACGGTTGAAGACATTACAGAGAAGGGCGAGGTTTTGACCTTTTGCCAGGAAACGGGAGTGGCAATAAACAGCTACTGCCAGAATACGCAAACTTTAAATATAAACGTCACGAATAACAACAATCGCAAAGTCGATTCGCTGCTGGTGAGGGGCTTTGATATTTACGGCAACCCTGATGGAGGCTCGAAAAACATAAGCCTTGAGCCTGAGAAAACAAAGGCGGTTGTTATCGTGAAGCAGGGCGTGCTTAAGCAGGCTGATGTTATGCCTGTAATTATTGTTGGCAAAAAAAGGGTCGTCTGCCAAAGCAGGAAAGTCCTGCTTGAGACGATTGAGTTTTGCTGACTAACCGGAAAAGAGGTGCTGTGTTTTGGCTAATGGTACACCAGCTATGCAAGGGCAGAAGAGCGAGGTGCTCCTGCAGCTGGAGATAGAGAAGTCCAAGCTCAACAGGGAAAAGAGCCTGCTGCTGCTTGACAAGTCCCTCTTGATGTACTTTGCCTTCCTGATTATAGGCGTGGTCGGGTTTGTCAACAAGTACCTTGATGCAAGATACCTTAACATAATGATAGCGCTCAGTTTTGGGGTGCTTGCTGTCGGCCTTGTGCCTTACATGCTGACCATGAGCAGGGAAGAGAAAAAGCTGAACGCCCTGATCATTAATTTTCGCAGCAACGGCAGCGGCAGCGGCAATGGCAGGCGCAGTAAGGCAACTGGCAGGGCAGCCTCGGTCAGGGCGACTAAGGCAGCAAAATCACGTTCCTGAGGTGGACACCAATGCTGAAAGGTCAGAAAGGTCATAACGGCTATAAAATTTTTAAAAATAGCAGGAATAAGAGAGGCGTATCTCCTTTGATAGCCACTGTGCTGCTTATTGCCTTTGCAGTTGCCCTTGGGGCTGTTGTAATGAACTGGGGCAGGGGCTTTGTGCAGCAGCAGACAACAGAAGCTGAAAAAACAACCCAGACAAAGCTGGGCTGCAGCCTCAAGGTTAACCTGAAGGTTGCCGAGATAGATGGCGTGCCCCAGGTCTGTTACGGTGGCAGCGGCTCTGCCGGCTATATTGAGCTCAGGCTTAACAATAACGATGAGTCAAATGACATCAAGGGGCTCAGCGTTTCTGTGGGAGGAGAAACTGGCATATACAACAACGACACAATAAACACCACAATCCCCGTTGGCTTGGCAGGTTACCTGAACATGAGCTATTCATACACCGCCTATGGGAAAGTGAAGAACATAAGGATTGTTCCCAAGATTTTAATAGGCGGCGTTGTAACTCCTTGCGGCGGAAGCCCGCTTGAGAAAAGCACTTCTGAGCTTAGGAACTGCTCCGCGTGACCGGCAAGTTGATGTGCATGATGCGTTGCAAAAAAGGCTTGCTTTCAGGCAAGAAGGCTGTTGCTATAATACTTCTTATAGTTGGCGTGATGCTTATGTTCTTCATAATAAGCCAGGGGATTGGAATCTACAGGAGCTCCAGGGAGGCAAGCGACAGTCAGGGCCTGTCAAGCGTGCAGTGCTTCGGGTTCCTGTACACAGTTAAGGGCATAACTGCAACTGATGAGGAGCTGCAGTTTGAGTTCAGGAACGAGCTGTCAAGCACCGAGGAGGTTCACAACCTTACCATTATGGGCGCTGGAGAAGGCGCGGTGCAAAGCAGGAGCACTGTTGACGTTGGCATTCCCATAGGCTCGTCACTTTCCGTCAGGGTGCCGGTCAGGGTCGAGGACAACTTCGTGGTCTATCCTGACAACTGCCAGCTATACCCCCTGAGGTGCACCCTTGAAGGCCAATGCGCGTACAGGTAAAAAAATGAATCGCGGCAATAAGGGCACTCGCTTCGCTCACGCCCTTATCAACCCCACGGATAAAAAAGGGGCAATATGGGTTTCTGCAGTAATATATGTCCTTATAGGCGTTATTGTGCTGACCGTGGTCATTGAGGCAGGAATCCCTTTTATCAAGGGGCTTCAGGAAAGAAGCCACGTCAGCCGTGCCCGGAATACCTTCTCAGCGCTTGACCAGCAGATACAGGACGTTGCAAAGGAAGGGCAGGGCTCGCAAAGGATTATTCCTCTGGAAGTTTCAGAAGGCACTGTAAAGGTTGAGGATAACAAGCTCAGGTGGAAGATTGAAACAACCTCAAAGGTGCTTGAGCCAAGGACCAGGGTGGAGCTGGGCAACCTCGTGGTAGCCTCTGACGTTGACGTTTCTGCAGCTGATGAGTCAGGCTTTCATATAATCCAGAACTCCAGGATTCTTGCAAACTTCACGAAGTTCGGCAGCAAGACAAGCTTTTCAAGCATAAACACGTCTTCACTCCTGAACTATATAGAGTTCAAGGACACCGGCTCAAAGACAACAGGCACATTCACCTTCTTCATCAACCAGAACGCAAGCTCAGTCAGCGGCACAGGCTACACCGAGCTTTTGCAAACAGGCACAGGCCTGGCAAGCGCAACGCTCAAGGCCCATGTCAACAGCACGATTTACGAGTACGACCTCCTCCTTAGCTTGGACAGCAAGGCGGATTTCCTGCGCGGCCAGATTGAGAACTTCAGGGTGAAGTAAAAGCAAAGCGCAAAACAGCACAAACTTTTAAATAATCTTCTGCACCGCTTTCAAATTGGCATGCACATAGCGGATAATCCTGCGGGGAACCCTTCAAGGGCGGGAAGGGCGGGGAATGAGGTCGCAAGCCTGGTGCGCGGGGGCTCAGCTTCTGCCTATTCTGCATTGCTGAAAAAGCACATTGTTGAGGCTGTAAAGAACTCCCTGAAATCGGTAACACCGAAAAAGCTGTTTCTGGCTGCCGTTGTGGTTTTTATCGTCATGCTCTTCGGCAGAAACATCAAAGACATCCTGCTCGTGGCTGCTTTGGGAATTGCAGCTTCATACTCGACCATTTACAAGCGCACGATAAGGGTGCCTTCGGCTGTTGAGCTGGTTACGTTTGGCACGATTGTGACTGGAGCGGCTTACGGCCCGGCCGTCGGCGCGATGTTCGGAGTCATTACAACAATAGCTTCTGAAATCATCAGCTCCGGGGTGGACGTTAACACGCTTTTTTATGCGATAGCAAGGGGCATTGCCGGAGGGCTCGCCCAGATGATGGTTGCTGGCTTTGGGTGGAGCGTTGTAATTGCAGGCATGGCTGCCCTGGTAATCTTCCACGTTGTCTCTGACTTCATCTACGTTGTCTCAGGCGGCATCGAGGCCGTGCCCAAGATAATTTACTTTATCATTGTCAATACGCTGTTCAACCTTATAGTATTCTCGTTCTTTGGCAGCTTCCTGCTTGGCATTGCCGTGGCCTGAGGCTCCTGAGGCACCGGAGTCTGCCCTGCGCAGGCGGCAGCCGGTGGCTTTCAGCACAGCCCGGCAGCCAGACCTAAACATTTAAATATTCCAGTATACAAATATCAACAAATAAGGATTATTGTGTACTGGATATTACTGGATGGTGCATAGTATAACCGCAGTTTGGCAGCGGCAGCAATGGGGACTTTGGAAGTTCCTATAACCCAAAATTGGTGTAAAAGATGGTGAGTGGATGAATGGCTGAAGCGGTTTCTCAGTTTGGGCTGGTAGGTCAGCAGTCTGTTGCTGCGGCGGGGGCAGCAGGCATTCAGCTTGCTCCGCAGCCTGTGCCTGTGACAGCTGGAGCAGCTGCAGGCGAGCAGGGTGCCCCTGAGTTTTTTATTGACCTGAGACCAAGGTTTGTCAAGCTTCCTGACATCAGTGTCAAGGAGAACATAAACATTCGCTACCCGTTGCTGCCTCCGTACGCCTTTGCGCACATCTACTGGGACAACACGGCAAAGGAGCTTCTTTACTCTGTTGAGGAGGTGCTGCTCACTGATACTGAAAAGGAGCTTCTGAAGCTGATTCAGCTGGGCCTTGAGGAGATGATTAACATAAGCTATGCTTACGCTTCCAAGTCAGACCTTCTTATAAAGTACCTGGAGAAGAACGTCCAGTCAATCCTTGCAGAGCTTGGCGCCAAGGTGTCAAGGCAGTCTTACCTCAAGATAATGTATTACATCTACAGGGACTTTGTCGGCCTGAACGAGATTGAGCCGATGATGCACGACTTCTACATTGAGGACATTGAGTGCAACGGCGTTGAAACGCCCATTTACATAGTGCACAGGAAGTACCAGAACATGCGCACCAACATCGTGTTCCCGGAGATGAAGAGGATTGTTGATTTTGTTGAGAAGCTCGCGCAGAAGACTGGGAGGTATGTGAGCTTCGCCAAGCCGCTTCTCGATGGCAGCTTGCCTGACGGAAGCCGTGTCAATGCCACTTACACCAGCGACGTCACCACACACGGCCCTACATTCACGATAAGAAAATTCACAAAGGACCCATTGACGCCTGTTCACCTTCTCGGCTATCAGACTGCAAGCGCTGAGATGTTTGGCTTTTTGTGGCTTGCTGTGGAAAACAAGTTTAACATAATGGCCATTGGCGAGACAGCCTCTGGCAAGACGACATTCCTCAACTCAATACTCCAGTTTGTTCCTCCTGAGGCGAGGATAGTCTCGATAGAGGACACGAGGGAGCTTAACCTGGCCCATGAGAACTGGATTCCCGCAGTTGCCAGGGTCGGGTTTGGCATACCAAACATTTTGGGCAAGCAGTATGGCGAGATAAGCCTCTTTGACCTGCTCAGGGAAGGCAGAATCCTGATTATGTTGTAGTTGGAGAGGTCAGGGGCAAAGAAACTTATGTGCTATTTCAAGGGATGGCTTCCATACCGGGCGACCAGAAAATAATGGTAGTGCAGGATAACAAGCCAAAGCTGGTAAGGATTGATGAGATTACCGACGTTAACAACTGCCAGACAGTAGCTTTTGACCCGGTTACTTGTAAGGCTAAGCTGCTGCCTGTCAAAGCCCACATAAGGCATCCTGAACGCTCTGAACTTGTTAAGGTTACGACAAAAACAGGAAGGGAAATAATTGCAACCCCGGACCATTCGCTGTTTGCCATTGACAGCCAAAACCAAATGGCTGATGTCCCTGCTGGTGCTTTGAAGTCCGGGGATAAGCTCGCAATAGCAGCGAGAATACCTTGTGGTTATGCTGACATCGACAGATTGAATCTGATAGAAATCATACCCAACATACGCATTTACGCGCCTGAGCTTATTAAGGAGGCTTCTCACAAGCTTGGCTATTACCAGGCTTCAGCTGTTTGCGGAGTGGCATCAATAACAGATTATTACGGCAACTTCAAAACCCAAGTCGTGCAAGGCACGACTGGGCCCAGTCGACAGCGGTCGACTTGGGGGGCAAGCCCTGCCTCAATGAAAAGGGACATGTTCTTCAGTTTAATGGAAGCTGCCGGTACACCTGTAGAAAAGGCTGAATTGAGTGTAAAACTCCTAAGGAAAAGCAGGCCTATGCCTGCCGAAATAGAAATTAGCGATGAATTTCTGAGGCTGCTGGGCTATTTCATTTCAGAAGGCACTGTCAACTTTTCCGGCAAAAACAGCTCATTTGCCTTGTACAACGGGAATCCTGAAGTGCTTGAGGACATGAGGCGTTGCCTGGCTGAAGTAACCGGCATTATGCCTGCAGAGAGGGTAACGGCTCGCGGTTTTGGAGAGGCAACAGAGCTCAAAATTGGCAACAGGATTTTCGCCGAGTTGTTGAAAGCGTTATGCGGCAGAGGCAAGGAAAAGATGATACCTGACTTTATTTTCGGCTTATCAAAAGAACGGATAGGGCAGTTCTTGTCCGGCTTGTTCACCGGCGATGGCCACATCACGGCTCAGTCCTTTGGGTACACAACTATTTTAAAAGGGCTTGCCCAGCAGTTGCAGCAGCTTTTGCTTGTTTACGGGATTGTCGCAGCTGTTTACAAAAATAAGACAAAAAAGACCTACAACTTGGCATTTTACAGGGAAGAGGATAAGGAAGAATTTCTTAAGCACGTTAAGGTTCTTGGCAGAAAAGGATTTGGCAGGAAAACAAAAACAGTTAACAGGAAAAAGGTTAATGACGTATATTTGGATACTGTAAAAGAGGTCGAAGTTATAAACATGGAGAAGCCTGTGCCTGTATACGATTTGTCCGTTCCCGCAGCTCAAAACTTCCTAAGCGCGACTGGCATAATACTGCACAACTCAGGCCACCCAAGTTTCAGCACGTTCCACGCAGCTTCTGTTGAGACGATGATTCGCAGGCTGGAAACCCCTCCCATAAACCTGCCTGCGTCGCTTGTTGACTCCCTTGACATTGTCTGCAGCGTTATCCACGTAAAGGACCAGAGGCGGAATATAAGAAGGGTCAAGGATGTTAAGGAGATAATTGAGGTCAAGCAGCAGGTTGGCACTGTGGATTCGAACACGCTGTTTGAGTGGAACAGGATTGATGACAAGTTCGTTTACAACGGGAACTCGCACATCATGTCTGTAATAAGCAAGAGGACTGGTCGTTCAGTAAAGGAGCTTGAGGACGATGTCAGGCTCAGGGGACTGCTCCTGACCAAGCTGCTTGAGAAGAACATGACGCACTACAAGGATGTCACAAGGGTTGTCAACGAGTATTACAAGGACCCTGATGCGGTTCTGAAGTTTTTCAACATCAAATAGGTTAAATAGGTCTGAATATGCCGAGGGAAAAGGACAGGGAAAAGTTGTCTGCTGAAAGCCTGAATGGGCAGCTTTCAAAGGCAGTCGCGATGATGGAGCTTTACGAGAAGCACGCTAACTCAGCCATAAGGAGCGAGGCTGAGCTCGGGCATGTTCAGCGTGAGATGAAAATTATCAGGGACGAAATCCTTTCTGAGTTAGCGCATTCGAGGAAAACCCTCCAGGCGCTGCAGCAGGAAGTGAAGGAATTAGGGCTAAAGGGCTGAAAGGGGACTAGAGCTAAACAAAGGGGCTGAGAGCCGCACATGACGCACAAAAACGCGCAACAGCTGCTGGGCGAGGTCAGCGAGCTGCTCAGGGAATTCGAAGTCTACCTTGCCCAAAAGAAATCCTTGTTTGCCGAGCTGGAAAAGCTTGATACTGAATACGAGGCTGGCAGATACAGCTACATTGAGTATGAGGAAAGGCAAAAGGCGGCCTTAAGGGGCAGGAGCAAGGCAGAATGGGCTAATTACTACAATGCCTACATGTACTCGCTGCTTAAAAAAGCTGATTTTATCGTCTCGCAGGCTTTTGCAATAGTTTACGATGATAATTCTATCAGCAGCCTGAGGGTGGTGGGCAAGGCAGAACAGCCTAAAGAACTGCTAAGGTCAGTGCCTTCTGCAGCCACTGCTAGAGCCCCTGCCACTGCTACGGCAATCGCTGCAACAACAGTGGCAGCAACAGAGCAGGATGCGCAAAGGCAGGCTGGCGTTTTCAAAATCGATAACGAGATTGAGCGCCTCAGGCAGCTGCTCTCTTCAGCGCCTGTAAGCCAGCAGCAGTTTGAGAAAGTTGAGCAAGCTTTGGGAGGGTTTGAGGGCAGGCTTGAAGGCATAAAAGGCAAAATCAGCATAAGCATACCCAAAGCTGAGGAGCTTGCAAGGGATGTTGAGAAGTCCGAAAGGAAGGCCTTGAAGGCAAGGGCAGAGAGGGATAGGCAGCTTGCAAGTTCGCATGCAAAACCGCAGCCTGCTTTGAAGCCGTCAGCAGGCATTGTTGCAGCTGCAATGAGGTCTGCAGCCTTGGTTGCGAATGCTGCAAGGGCTGCCCTGAAATTTGTTGTGGATGTTCCTGTAACCGCTGCCAGGTCTGTCAGGAATGCCGTGCGGAAAATCAGGGCAGGAAAGCCTTCAGTGCCAAAAGGGCGGCCAGCAGGGCAGTCCATGGAGCCGACCTTTTCAAAGTTGCCATCACCGTCTGCCCTTTTCAACCGCAAAGGGCAGCAGGCTGGGGCACCGGCTGCGCCATTGCAGAAGGAGGGGATTTTCTCGGCGCTTAAGCAGCTTATTAGCCCTGGCAGGGCCAAAAAGAGGGGCATATTTGTTGAGGAAATAGTTGCCATGGAGAAAAGAGCGAAGATAAGCGAGATGCTGCCCCTTGAGCAGAAAAAAGAGCCTGCCGGCTTGGCATTCGGCTGGTTTTCTGTAAGGGGTTTCCTGAATGAGTTCACTGAGAAGTTCAGGTCAAGGCAGGAGCCGATTCTGGCTGAAAAGACAGCGATTCCGGTGCACATGAAAAAGCTGAAAGAGATGCGCAAGAAGCTTTACGAGGAGGAAAAGCTTTCAAGCTTTGACGCAACGCTCCTGGCCCAGGAGGCAAGGAGGGTAAAGCGCATACTTGAGGTTGAGAAGCCCGAGGTTTACCAGGGCAGCTCAGTTGGCCTGATAGCAAACCTTACCGTCAGGAAGATAAGCCTGTTTCTTGTTGATGCCTTCCCGGAGTTTTTCGGCTTCCTCTACAACGCCCTCCGGGCAGCGAACGTCAAGGTGCTTTCAAATACCTACGTTAACATAATGATTCTTTCAACAGTGTTCGTTGCTGCCGTCACATTCGCCATTTTGCTACCGCTATTCTTCATGCTCGGCTACCCGATTTACCAGATAACCCTCCGGGCTGTAATTTTCAGCTTTATTGCAGGGTTTGCCTGTGCGACAATTTTCTATGCCTATCCGTTCGTGAAGATTAAGGAGCGGCGCAGGAACATCATGACCAACATGCCCTTTGGCATAAACCACATGGCTGCTGTGGCGACCTCGGGAGTTCCTCCTTCTTCAATGTTTGAGCTTATTGCTGCCTCGAAGGAGTATGGCGAGATTGGCATTGAGGTGAAGAAGATAGTTGACTTCATCAACATTTTCGGCTATGACCTGCTGACAGCCATAAGGACAGTTGCTGCCACCACGCCAAGCCAGGCGTTCAAGGAGTTCCTGGAGGGGATGGTAAGCACCATCGAGACAGGCGGCGACCTTGACAGCTACCTGAGGCAGGAGGCTGACCAGGCAGCCCTTACTTACAACCTTGAAAGGCAGCGCTACAACGAGACAGTCAGCACCTACTCGGACATTTATACCGGCCTGCTGATTGCAGCGCCGTTGTTTTTCGTTGCGGCAATGGCACTTGTCAACCTGCTCGGCGGGAGCCTTGGCGGGATTGGGGTGGACGTTGTCATGGCTGTTGGGGCTTATCTCGTCATCCCCCTTCTCAACATCGCGTTCCTCGTCTTCCTGCAGGTAACCCAGCCGGAAGTTTGAGATAGATTTTGGGCGCTCTGTGAAAATGAATAAATAGTTACGTGCTTATCTTTCTCGCTTCTTCAACTGCTTTTATGTAAATCTCTTCGCTTAGCCTGAAGCCTTTCTTAACAAGCTCTTCCAGGCACTTCAAAAACTCGCCAAAGGTTATTTCCTTCATCTTCAGGGCCTTTAGCAGGACAAAAACCGTTCCTCTTGGCACAAGGCCTGATAGCTTTGCTGCTGTCCTTGCAGCGGCTTCGTCAATCAGGACTTCCTTTGTTCCGGTTTCCTTTGCCAGTGCAATAACTGATTTTTCGCCTTTTTCAATGTCCCATCGTATTTCAGCTGAGGAGATGGCTTTTTTGACTTTAATCCAGCCTGCCTCTATGGCCTTCTCTACCAGTAGTGCATCGCTTTTGTGCAGCCTTTTGCCTTCGTCCACTACCTCTTTTTTGACCTCTTCGCTAATGGCCACTTCCTTAAATGCTTTCTTCAGAAGCTCAAGCCTTTCAATTTTGGCAAGGTAAATTAAAGGAGTAGCGTTGCTTACAATCATCTTGCAATCCAGCATCGGCAGAGCCGATGCGTATAGACAGCTTTGCTGTCTCTATCTTGAGCCACTAACTCACTAACTTAGGCCTTTGAGGTCTTCTTTTAGCTCGTCCAGCCCGTAAGGCACGTGAGTCCGCTTTTCCTTTGCTTTGTCAATCATTTCCCAAAGGGAAATGCCGCATTTCCTGGCAGCCTGCCATAGGGTCACTTTCCCTTTTTCGTAATCCTCAAGGCTTTTACCTATTTTCCATTCCTCGAGAGAACCGGTTAGGAATCTTCTTATCACAGAAGACCTGTCTATAGCTTCTGCTGCAGCTATCTTGTCCAAGTCTTTCACAACATCATCCTCTACTCTCGTAGTAATAGTTATAGGCATAATCTGTATTAAATTTATTCAGTTTAATATGCTTTTCTATTCTCTAGTATATGCTTTGCAGTGACTTAATTCGCAATAGAAAACTAATTAAACTGCTTTTCCGCCAGTAAATGCTATGGTCAAGATACTGTTTGAAACGCGGCATAAGGCAGCGCTTGGATTAGCAATCCTGCTCCTGTTCGGCGACTTCTACTTTTTCAGGGGGAAGGTTTTCTTTGTTCCTTTCCTTGCTGTGGTTGCCATTGCCGCAACATTGCCCCACTTGCTTGACATTATGGCGGAAAACAGGAGGCAGAAGGACATTGAGAATAGGTTCCCGGAGTTTGTCAGGAACATGTCTGGCGCCATAAAATCCGGTATGCCGGTTGCCCAGGCAGTTGTTCACGTTTCGGAAGGCGACTATGGCTCGCTGACGCCTCACCTTAAAAAGCTCGCCTGGCAGATTGAGTGGTCAATCCCTTTTCACAGGTCTTTCATAAACTTTGGGAAGGAGACAGAAAACCCTGTAATAAGGAGGGCCATAGCAACTGTCATCCAGGCTGAGCAGGCAGGCGGCAACATAGAGGACGTCCTTATTTCGGTCACAGAATCCCTGCTGCAGATTAAGAAGATTAAGGAGGAAAGAAAGTCCAGCATACATGCCCAGATTATGCAGAGCTACATTATCTTTTTCGTGTTTCTTGGGGTGATGATTGTCATCCAGAACCTTCTCATACCTTACATGGTCAGGTTTGGGGCGACCAACGCTGCAGAAACAGGCATAACAACCTCGCAAATCGGAGGCGGGATAAACCTGCAGGCGCAGCTTGACTTTTCCTCTCCTGTGAATCTCTTTGTTTCGCTTGGTGGCTGGGTAATGAGCCTTAACGGCATCTTCCTGCTGATGTCCCTGATTCAGGGATTCTTCGCAGGCGTTGTCCTTGGCAAGCTTGCCGAGGGCGATTTGACGTCAGGGCTTAAGCACTCGCTTATTATGATGACTGTCGCTTTCATGCTGATAACATTTGCGCAAAGCATCCTGCAAAGTGCGGGTGCTGCCGTGCCAGGGATTGCGGCGGGGTAAACAGGCCAGGCAGGGTGAGTGGAGGGTGTGGTAAGTGAAGCTTGTCCTTGACGTGAGAAAATCTGTTGAAGCTAATGCTGCTGTTTACTTTGAAAAGGCAAAAAAAGCCAGGAAAAAGCTTGAGGGTGCAAAAGCAGCCCTGGAAAGGATGCAGCAGAAGCTGCAGCAGCTGGTTTTGGAAAGGGAAGAAGCCGGGAAAAGGATTGCGGCTACGGCAGAGGACAAGGGGAAGATGGCTGCGCGGGCATTTCAAAAAGCCTGGTATGAGAAATTCAGGTGGTTTGTAAGCTCAGAGGGCTTCCTCTGCATTGGAGGGAGGGATGCGACCACAAATGAGATAATAATTAAAAAGCATGCTGAAAAGGATGACATTGTGTTCCACACAGAGCTTGCCGGCTCGCCTTTTTTTGTCGTTAAGCTTGGCAGCAACGCTTCAGCTTCGGTAATCAACGCAAGCATTGAGGAAGCTGCCATTGCAACTGCAAGCTACTCCAGGGCATGGAAGGCAGGCCTCCAGTCTGTTGACGTCTATTGGGTAAGGCCTGAACAGGTGACAAAGGAGGCAAAGGCTGGCGAATACCTCGTCAAAGGTGCCTTTATGATTTACGGGAAAAAAAATTATGTTCCTGCCCGGATTGGGCTTGCCATTGGCGTAACTTCAGACGGAAGAATAATGGGCGGGCCGGCATCTGCCATTTCAAAAAACTGCGCTAAGCAGGTAAAAATCCTGCAGGGGGGCAACAAGCCAAGCGATGCAGCAAAAAAAATAATAAAAATTCTGGGTCTCAGCAGCAGCTACCTTGACGAAATAATAAGGGCGATGCCTGCCGGAGAATGCAAAGTGGTTGCCTGATTACTGGCTGCTGCTACTATCGCTACTATCTGTTGTTGCGCTGTTACCCTGCAGTCCTTG
The DNA here is from genome assembly GCA_016180085.1 of Candidatus Woesearchaeota archaeon. Lineage (GTDB taxonomy): Archaea > Nanobdellota > Nanobdellia > Woesearchaeales > UBA10216 > UBA10216. Next base: position 49,424 of record JACPBX010000006.1, read on the forward strand.
CAGCCCTTCCTTAAGCATCCCTTCCCTCAGTATTATGTCTATCTCGCCAAAGTTCTCCTGCTGCAGCAGGTCAAGTTTCCTGTAGTCAACGTTTGCAAGATGGAGGAGAGGCATGAACGTGAGAATCTTTGCTTCCTTCGTTGCGTCCTTTGGCAGCAGCTGCGTGAAAGTCAGCTTTCTGCTTGCCTTGAACATGCTGGTGACCTTGTCGTATACCTCCCCTATGAGCTTTCCCATGTCTGTTTTTCTTTTTGGCACTTCCATTGTCACATGCGGCATCCTTCTTGCTACCCTCCTGTCCCTTACTTCAAGTGCCTTCTGCAGCGATATGACCAGGTCATAGATAGAAACCTTCCTCTTCCTGGGCTGGGGCGTCCTCGGCAGCAGCGGCTGCGCCTCATATTCGCCATATTCGCCTTTGCCGTAGCTGTCGAGCTCCTCATAAAAGCCCTCGTAGGTGCTTTCCTCATCCTGGGGCGTCATGAGCCTGTCAAGCTCTGCCATTTCCTCGCCGACAAGGAGGTTTGACTTTATTTTCAGCAGTATGGAAGCTGCCAGCACCATCTTTCCCGAAACGCGAAAGTCAAGCTCCTTGAGCTTCTTGAGCATCTGGACATACCTCTTCGTCAGGACAGAAACATCAACATCCCATGGGTCCATCTGCTCGCTCTTGACAAGCTCGTAAATCATGCTCCTCCACGTGACCTCATTGCTTTCCTTGCCCAGAACTATCTGCATTATGCGGTCTTCCATGCCCTGTTTTTCCTCGTTGCAGCTATTTAAATGTTGCTACGTCTCCCGTCGCTGCGGCTATTACGGAAACTTTATAAGCGGTTTTCAAATTGCAGCCTTTGCGGGCCCATGGTCTAGTGGTTAACTTTCCAGTTTGAACTGAGAAGTCCACAGATGACGTCTCCCTTACATGCACAGCTAGGCTGGGCGTCCAGCGCAACTGTGCTGAGAACGGAGAAGGCCGCCAGTTCGAATGTTGGCGCGGGAGCGGCAACGCACCAAGCGCAGCGCGGATGTCTGGCTGGGCCCACCTTTTTTTCCAAAACATTTAAAATACAGTCTTTTATCGTTTTTTGATAAACCTTTTTCGCTAAAAAGGTTTTGCGACGGTGGTCTAGTGGTATGACACGACCTTGCCAAAACCCTTTTTGCTTCGGCAAAAAGCGTTTACGGAACCCAAATCGTGCAATGCACGATTGGGCCCAGTCGGCTGACGCCGACTTGGGAACGCAATAAGGTCGTTACCCGGGTTCGAATCCCGGCCGTCGCACTTTTTTAAGAAGGTATCTTTAGCCTTTTCAGGATTTGCTTAAGGAGAAGCTTCATCTCGAGCTGTTCCTTTTCAACTGCTGCAAGCCGTTCCTTTTGCTCTGTGGCTTTATTCGTAAGCCAATTAATGTACGATATAGTTATCCCTATCACGATGCCAACTCCCGCTAGAGCCATTGTTGTAAGAATCACCTTTGCAGCTTCTATTGTAAATATCACACCTGCCACCTTTTCGGATAGTATCTTATGCTGCCTTCCGCGGCTGCTTCGTCACAGTGGTGCCCATCCCAGTCCGGAACAGGTCTTTTCCGCTTCTCAATCTTTACAGCTCGAAGTAAGCCTCTGTTACTCAAGCTGTTGAGTATCAGCCAGTCTTGGCCGTTTACATTCTTAACAGGTACAGAGACGAATGCATCTACCACGGTGGCCAATCCTCTTTTACTATGCCATCTTTTTCCAGCCTTTCCATTACCCTTTCAATTTGCTGGGAAGGGTAGCTAAACTTTGAGAGCATGTCTATAATACCGACCTTTTTTCCCCCACTCTTTTTCAGTTCCTTCAAGTATCGTTTTATACTCGTTTTTGCAACGTTGTCACTTACAGTTTCTTCTCGTACAAGCGTGATACAATTGCTGCCGCACATGCTAACATTAGTGTGGTAACTCCTTAATAAGCTTTGCGTCCCCTTTTCCGCAAATTTTCCGACGACAATTGAAAGATTTTCGATACTGCCAGATAGCTTCCGGAAAACCGGTGTTTTTACGCAATTTTTATAAACACACCGAAGTTTTTGCATCGTGATGGGCCCGTAGCTCAGCTTGGTTAGAGCATCGGTCTTATATGACTGCCTTCGGTTCAAATGAAGCTAAGAAAGCCGAGGGTCACGTGTTCAAAACAGCCCTTTTCGCCTCGGGCGAAAAGCTCTGGCGGAAAACGGCTTTGAAAGTCACGTCGGGCCCATTCATTTTTCTTTTAGCGCTACAGAAAACTTTTTAATAACGCTTTTGAATAAGAGGCTATTGCAAAAGGTGTGTGACGAGCGTGATTTTGAGGTGAAAGCGTAATGGCTGAGAATGGCAAAAGGCTGATAATGTTTACAGGCACCGAGTGCACCCATTGCCACGAGATGAATCCCCTTGTTGAAAAACTTGAAAAAGAGCTTAATCTGGAGGTTGAGAAGCTGGAGGTCTGGCACAACTCTGAGAACATGGCTTTTCTTCAGAAGCTTGACTCTGGCAGGTGTGGAGGGATTCCTTTTTTCTTCAATGAGAAAAGCGGCAAGTGGATTTGCGGCAACACGAAGTATGAGAAGCTCAAGGAATGGGCTCTTGGCTGAGAGTTTTTGATAAACCTTTTTCGCCAAAAAGGTTTTGAGGTATAACATGCGGATTCAATTGGCAGCAGAATCAACTCACGTTTATGGCGGCAAGCCCGAGTGGCTGAAGATAAGGCCTCCAACCGAGACGTTCTCAGAGCTGAAGGGGCTTGTTGCGCATTTTGGCCTGCATACTGTTTGCCAGGAGGCGCACTGCCCGAATATGTCTGAGTGCTGGAGCGGTGGGACAGCCACGTTCATGGTCCTTGGCGATACGTGCACCCGTGGCTGCAAATTTTGCGCTGTTAAGACAGGAAACCCCAGGGGCATTGTCAACAGTGCAGAGCCTTTTATGCTTGCGCAGTGCATAAAGGAAATCAACCAGCTGAACGGTGACAAGCTGGACTATATCGTGATTACTTCTGTTGACCGCGATGACCTTCCCGACCAAGGGGCAGGGCACTTTGCAGGCTGCGTGACGGAGACGAAAAAAGCTGTACCCGGAATCATGGTGGAGGTTTTAACTCCGGATTTCCGCGGCAGCAGGGAATGCATTAAAGCTGTTGTTGATGCCCAGCCTGACGTTTTTGACCACAACATTGAAACTGTGAAGAGGCTGCAGCGGAGTGTCCGTGACCCAAGGGCAAATTATGAGCAGTCGCTTTCTGTCTTGGCGACTGCAAAGGAAATCAACCCCAAAGTATTTACAAAATCGTCCATAATGCTGGGGCTGGGAGAGGCTGAAGAGGAGGTTATTGAGGCAATGAAGGACCTCCTGGCAGTGGGTGTTGACATCCTTACGCTTGGCCAGTATTTGAGGCCGAGCAGCTGGCACCTGCCTGTTGCAGAGTATGTTCGCCCAGAAAAGTTTAATAAGCTGAAGCTGGTTGGGGAGGGTTTGGGCTTCAAGTACGTGGCTGCCGGGCCTTTTGTCCGGAGCTCTTACAGGGCAGGCGAGCTCTTTGTGAAGAATGTCTTGAAAAAGCAGGTTGAAAACGAGCAGGGTGTGAATGGCAGTGGTTGAGAAGGTTTTGAAGGCTTTCAGCGTGAAGTATCTGCAGGTTCTTGATGAGTCAGGAAAGGCCGATAAGAAGCTGATGCCGAAGCTGTCTTCGACTCAGCTTGTTGAACTTTACGGGCTTATGGTCCTGTGCAGGAGGTTTGATGAGAAGGCGTTATCGCTGCAGCGGCAGGGAAGGCTTGGGACTTACGCCTCTGTGCTTGGCCAGGAGGCAGCCCAGGTTGGCGCTGCTTATGCCTTGCACGATGCCGACTGGGTTTTTCCGACTTACCGCGACTCAGCCTTGCTTATTGCGAGAAAGCAGCCAATGGTGAAGCTGCTGCAGTATTTTGGCGGTGATGAGCGTGGCAGCGTTCCTCCCGCAGGTGTTAATAATTTTCCAATCTCAATTCCGGTGGGAACCCAGGGGCTTCACGCTGTTGGCGCTGCCATGGCTGCAACGATTACGAAAAAGAAATACGCAACTGTTGCGTGCCTTGGCGATGGAGCCAGTTCAGAAGGTGACATGAACGAAGCCATGAACTTTGCGGGCGTTTTCAAGGCTCCGGTGATTTTCCTGTGCCAGAACAACCAGTATGCTATTTCGGTGCCGATAGGGCAGCAGACCGCAGCCGAGACCATTGCCCAGAAAGCCATTGCCTTCGGGTTTGAGGGCATTCGGGTTGATGGCAATGACATTCTTGCGGTTTATTCGGCAATGGCTGCGGCTTTGAAAAAGGCTTACCGCGGAGAAGGGCCAACGCTTATTGAGTGTTTCACTTATCGCCTTGGCAACCATACAACCAGCGATGATGCTTCAAAGTACAGGTCTGAATCTGAAGTCGCTGCCTGGCGCAAAAAAGAGCCTGTGCTGCGGCTGCGGAAATACCTTGAAAGCAAAAGGCTGTGGAACAGCAAAAAGGAAGAGCAGCTCGCAGCCAAGGTTGACGGGCAGGTTTCCGCTGCAGTGAGCGAATACGAATCTGTGCCTAAGCCAGATGTTGAGGATATTTTCAAATACACTTATGCGGAGATGCCGCAGTTTCTGCAGCAACAGCTGGATGAGTATAAGAAGCTAATTGAGGGCAGATGAAATGGTTGAGATGAACATTGTGCAGGCTGTAAACTCCGGCCTAAGGTGCGCTATGGCGGACGACAGCAGGGTTGTTGTGCTTGGCGAGGACGTTGGAGCTGACGGCGGTGTGTTCAGGGCATCCGATGGCCTGCTTAAGCAGTTCGGCCCTAAGCGGGTTATGGACACCCCTCTTGCAGAGTCAGGAATCATTGGCGTTTCAATCGGCATGGCTGTTGCCGGGCTGAGACCTGTTGCTGAAATCCAGTTTTCAGGCTTTCTTTACATGGGTTTGGGTCAGCTTATCAATCATGCAGCCAGAATCAGGACCCGCAGCAGAGGCAGTTTCAGCTGTCCGCTTGTGGTCAGGACTCCATACAGTGGCGGTATAAAGGCCTTGGAGCACCATTCGGAGAGCATGGAAGCGATTTATGCCCACGTTCCAGGCCTGAAGGTTGTCATTCCCTCTTCCCCATACGATGCGAAAGGCCTGTTAATTGCAGCA
>JACPBX010000027.1 GCA_016180085.1 Candidatus Woesearchaeota archaeon
CAAGGAAGGCAGCACAGTTACCGTCATAAGCTGGGGCTCAATGCTGCAGCAGGCTAAGCTTGCACTAGCCCACACTGATGTTGATGTTGAGCTCATTGACCTAAGAACGCTTAAGCCGCTCGACTCTGATGCCATCATTGCTTCGGTGAAGAAGACCGGCCGCTGCGTCATAGTTCAGGAGGCTCCACGAACCGGCGGCCTGGCTTCGGAAATCATTGCGCTGATTAATGAGCAGGCGCTGCTTAACCTCAAAGCTCCAGTTGCCAGGGTTGCCGGCTTTGACACAAATTTCCCGCTTTCCAGGCTTGAGGACCACTATCTTCCGAGCACGGAAAGGATTATAAGCGCGATTGAGGCAACAGCGAAGTATTAAGACTGTGAGAAAAATGGCTTACGAATTCAAATTTCCGGACGTGGGGCAGGGCATAACCGAAGGTGAGGTTGTCAAGTGGCACGTCAGGGAAGGCGATGCTGTTAAAGAGGACCAGGTTCTTGTTGAGATCGAGACCGACAAGGCGGTTGTTGAGGTGCCCAGCCCGAAGAGCGGCTTTGTCCTGAAGCGCCACGGCAGCAGCGAGGGCCAGAAGATAAATGTTGGTGATGTCATCGTTGTTATTGGGCAGAAGGGCGAAAGGTATGTGCCCGGCAAGGCAGCTGACGTGACAGCGGCAACAGCTGAGAAAGCGCTTAAAACAGCTGAGAAGAAGGATGCTGGGGCGGTTGTTGGCTCCCTGCCGGGTTCCATGGCTGATATTGAGAAAGGAATCTTTGCTATGCCTGCAGTCAGAAGGCTGGCTGCCGAGTTAAAGGTCGACTTGTCAAAGGTTAAAGGCACAGGCCCAAGCGGCAGGGTTACTGAAGACGACGTGAGAAAGGTAGCGGGAGTTCCAGTAGCAGCTGCAGCAACAGCAGAGAAAGCCGCGGCTAAAGGAGAGAAAGCTGGTGAAGAGCCTCAAATGAAAGTCACAAAAAAATATGACCTCTGGGGATTTGTCCGGAGAGAGCCGTTCAAGGGCGTCAGGAAGGCAACTGCCGAAAAAATGGCTCTTTCAGCATCCAAGACTGCTGCGGTAACCAACTTTGATGAGGCGGACATAACCGTCCTGGCAGAGTTAAGGGAAAAAGAAAAAGCAGCGGCGGAGAAAAAAGGGATCAAGCTGACCTTTCTTTCCTTTGTGATAAAGGCAGTTTTCGAAGCTCTGAAAAAGCCCGAACATAGCATTGTCAACAGCAGCCTTGACGAGGCAAATCAGGAAATTGTCATCAAGGACTATTATAACATTGGATTTGCAGTCGCAACAGAAGCCGGCCTGGTAGTTCCGGTCATTAAAAGGGTTGAGCAAAAGACGGTCCTGGCAATTGCCAAGGAAGTCGGCGGGCTTGCTGAGAAAGCCCGAAGCCGCATGCTGGACCTGGCTGACATGATGGGAGGAACATTCACAATCAGCAACATCGGCTCAATCGGAGGAACTTTCTTCACTCCAATTATCAACTACCCTGAAGCGGCAATTCTCGGCATTGGCAAGATTGTCGAGAAGCCCGTTGTCAGGAACGGCAAAATCGTTGTCAGGAAAATAATGCCGCTGTCGCTGACTTACGACCACCGCCTTATCGATGGGGCTCAGGCCGCGGCTTTTCTTAATACTCTGATAGGCTTCCTGGAAAATCCTGAACGGTTGTAAAGAAATTCTGTGATTCAGCTTTAACGTTTTTTCTTCAGAGCCATTTCAGCTCTATCAAGCGTCTTGTCGTAGGTTTTCATCAGCCTTAGCCCCAGCCAGATGATCAGGGTAACGCCTGCGCCCACAAAAAAGGGCTCTACATTAGAGGAGCTGTTTTTGGAAGTGCTTCTAGTTAAAAACGCAACTACGGTGGCTATAATAAAGACTGCTATCCAAACCTTGCCCTTATTGGCGGCTATCATTGATTGAAAAGCCATTCAACTATCCACCATCATATGCCCTTTTAAATCTTTGCCATCGCCGAATCCTTTGAAAATAAAATAAAGAAATCGGGCTCCGAAACTGGTAGACGAACCTGAAAGTTGCTGCGAAACCTTCCGGGTTCAAGCACAAGTCGAGCTGCGCTCGACTGTGCACAGTCGCAAGCTTGCGACTTGTGTCCCGGGCCCGGCGCACATAGCGTTTTCATTTCATCTCAAAAAATTCCACTCATCGGAACCATAGCGCTCTTTCGCCAATTTTTCGGCGGCAGCTTTTTCTTCAGCTGTTATCGTGCCGAATTCAAACTCTTTCCCGCTTGTAAAGCCAGCAACCAGTGCGTCCTTCAGCTGTTGCTCTGTTACCTGCGGATTTATGTCCGTTACCGAGGTCACCCGCTGCTTGACATCCTCAATGAACTTGTCGGAAATCTTTTCCTTGGGCACCTTCAGCAGCGAGAACATTGTTGCAACATCCAGCTTGTATAATATGGTGCCGTGCTGCAGCAAAATCCCGTTTCGTCTGGTTTGGGCGTTTCCCGAAATTTTCTTGCCAGCAGCGATTATGTCGTTTATGGGCTTGAACTCTGCAGGTATCCCTATTCTTCCAAGCGCATCAGCAATCCAGCCGCAGATTACATGGTAAGATTCGGTTATTCCTTTTGGAAACAAGGATTCCGGTGCAATCACGCTGTAGGTTATTTCGCCGTTGCCGTCATGGTAAACAGCTCCCCCGCCGGTCCTTCTCCTCACAAAGTCAATACCCGTTTTTTTGCAGAGCGCTACATCAACTTCATCAGTCAGGCTTTGAAAGTAGCCAACAGAAACTGCGCTTGGCTTCCACTTATAGAACCTTATTGTCGGCAAAGCTTTCTTTGCCTTCACCGCGTCGCTTATGGCTTCGTCAAGGGCCATGTTCACCGAAGCACTGTTCGCTGTTAAGTCCAATACTCTCCAATTTGTCATAAGAGTTTAACCTCGTGAAAATAATTGGCAACAGCAAATCATTACTGTTGTAGCTGCTGTGGTGCTGAGCTTGCGCTGCTCAATGCGGTTTTGAATGTTTTTGCTATGTACTCGGGTGTTACCCCAACAAGCTCCGCCCCTTCTTCCTCAACAAGCCTGCTAAGCGCAGCCGCAATGGATTCTTCGCTGTCTTTCTGGTCAAGATTTACTAGAAGCTGCTCTATACTCTCAACAAACTCTTCCGGGTGTATGAAGAAATCGCCTTGCATCTGGACGTCCTCTATCAGCCCGTCTTCAGGATTGAAGTCTACCTTTATCCTTACCAGCTTTCCCCCAGGCACTTTTTCAGTATGAACGCCTTGCATCGCGTCAGTGGCTGCCTCAGGGCTTTTTATATTTTGCTGATTTTCTTCCGAAAGCTTGATAAATTTTGTTCAATTCCCTTTTTGTCCATGGCGGTAATACGAGTAAATATCAGGCGTAAGCCTATAAAATATGAAATTCGCATAGGCGAGGGTATTCTCCCGGGACAGGACTTCGCCCGCTTCGGGAAACGGTTTGTGACTATTGTTGATTCCTCGCTTGAAAACCATCCTAACACGATAGCCCTTATGCACCGCCTGGAGAAGGAGCAGAAACTGGCGAATTTGCCGATTTACCTTCCAGGTGGCGAATCCCTGAAGACGCCAGAGCAAGCGACAGAGCTGGGCAGGTTTCTGGCACGGGAAAAAATCGGAAAGATGGATCACCGCCTAATCGTAGTTGGAGGCGGGTCACTTGGCGATCTTGTAGGATATGTTGCCTCATTTTATGACCGCAGCCTCGGGTTCATCTATGTTGCTACAACCCTCCTTGCGATGCTTGATGCGGCAATAGGCGGCAAAAATGCAGTTAACATTCCCGAGGGCAAGAATCTTTTTGGGAGAATCCACCAGCCCCTGTTGGTCGTGAATGATGTTTCATGGCTGAAAACCCTTCCGGGCTATCACATCAGTAATGGTCTTGCCGAAGCTGCAAAAATGGGTGTGACCCTCGACGAAGGCTTGTTTGACCTCGTCACAGGCCCTCACTCCCTGAACAGCGAATTTTACATGACCGTCATTGAGCGGTCTGGCAGGCTGAAAGTCCCGATTGTTGAAGTGGATGAACTGGATTCCGGCCCAAGAAACATCTTCAATTACGGCCATACTGTTGGTCCGCCTATCGAGGCCGCAACGGATTACAAGGTGCATCACGGCCCTGCCGATTCCGTTGGAATGGCTGTAGAGGGTTATCTTGCGGCCAAGCTGGGCTTTTTCCCGTGGGAGGCTCTGATGAGGCAGAACAGCGGACTGGCGGCGTTGGGGCTTCCTGTGAGGCTGCGGGATGTATACAACGGAACAGCGGAAAGGCTTATTGACTTCATGCTGGTTGATAAGAAGACCAGGGACGGGAAACCTTATTTCGTGCATCCGGTGGCGATAGGCAAAGTTTACAGGCGGGGCAGCCAGGTGGCATTTCCTGTTGAAATCCCCGTCATTCACGAATGCCTCACCGACCTTCTCGCGCAGTAGAGCATCCGGTTTAGGCAAGATTTAAAAGCAGTCAATCAAAACTTTCTTGATTGACCTTCTTTTTTAAAGAAGGTCATGCCCCTGTAGTCTAGACCGGTCAAGGATGTGGGCCTCTCGTGACCCTTTTGCGCGGCAAAAGGTTCAATCCAAAAACGCGAGGGTTAGGGAACGCCCGAGACCCGGGTTCAAATCCCGGCGGGGGCATCCTTTTATTTTTATTACTTATTGGTAACTACAAACTGAAAAGGTTTATTTTGATCGGGATGCTGGAATTCCATACAAATTCTATTTTAAGTTCCGGATAGCATTTACTCTTTCTTGAGAAGTGTTATTTGAATCGAAGACGCTAAATAGTTGTATTATCGAAGAATCAGATTTTTCCAGCTCAGTCACGTTTTTGACCAAAGTCAATTTAAGTTGACCTGTTATTCTTATAAAATCTCCAACATTAAACGGCACATCTTTCGGGACTTCCGCAAACAAGTTTATGCCACAGTCAATCAAAACTCCAGTTGAGTCATTTCGTTTATATTCAGAAGAAATTGATATTATTTTTCCGATAGCTGTGTAAGTGGCATATTCCCCTTTTGTTGATTTTGATGCAACTGAAAGTTTCCTGACCGGCTTCGTTAACTTATCCGCTTTTGGCGGATAGCAAGTAAGTTCAAATAAGGCCTGAATTGTATTGCCCTTTTTTATCTGTTCAAATTGGCTGTTGTCGCGCATAAATCCTTTTAGCTCAACAACATTTTTTCCCACGTTTCTTTTTTTAAGATAACCTAAATCATCGAACCTAAACTGTTCAGGTTTTTGCCCCGAAAAGCTTGCTTTTAGCCCCAAAGGCTTACCTTGAAGGTTCTTAAGGCTTAAGTGAATAATTCCGCTCATTCGTTCCTTTTTATCTGAATCCTTGCCGTGATATTTGAGTAGCCATTTTGTTATAGTCGCATTATGAAATGGTTTTGCATTTAAATCAAAATAACCTTCACGAAAATAGTGATTATCTGATGGATAATAATAGTTGTTGTTATAATCGATATATTGTCTGGCAGTTTCGTATACGAAGCCCCTCTTCACAGAAGAAACACGATTTGATAAAATTTCAGTTTCCTGCTTAATGTTTTCCAAGACTAATATGAAATTGATATAGAAAGATTTTTTTCCGTTATATTTGCGGACGTCTTTTTTAACGAGCACTTTTTTAGTCGATGCCGTAATTTGCATTCCCAGGTCAACGTAGAATCTGCCTTCTTGTTCTATGTAATCTTCAACTTTTAGTGCGCCGCTTTTGTTATCAACAGTGAACACAATGCCTGCCTCAGTTTGAATATATGCCTTTGGCACAATTTTATCTTTAACAGCATTGTAAACCCCTGGTTTGTTCAAAGTAGATGTGAGCACTTCACGCTCAGAAGCCGTGATCGCAACTACCTCACCGATCAGCTGGTATTTCAGTCCACCAAGCTTCTTAATCTGTTTCATTTTTTCATTAGTTTTTTTAAAATCAGAATCTGCAGCAAAATGTAAACTGTATTGACTTGTTTTTAGCAAATATTTTACTATTTTTGGGATAGAATTTGATTTTCTTACTTCATAAGGAAGGTTGTCACGCCAGCTAGTATCATCATACATCGCTTTTAAGTTCAAGCCAACCATAGCTTAAATTAGCCAATAATCATATTTAAATTATGTGTTTGGGTGAGATATTGCTATCCTGTGGAGTGGCGAAATGCGGAGTATTTTAATGGCTGAAGGGTTTCATTTTTTTCAGAAGATTAATCAGATGGGCTTTTCGTAAGTAAATGCCCAGAATATGTACAAAATAGTATTGTTCCCGCCCGGGGCACTTTTCTTTTGCATTTGCAATCAACTTTTTATAGCAGCAGCATCACCGTTGCCGCATGTCAAAATTTGTAGTCCTGTCGCATTTCCAGGCTGCTGAAATAGCCGGGGCAATCCTTGATAATAAGGATAAGATTCGCATTTCAACCGATTTGGGCCTTACGGCATCAACAGTGGCAATTGACCATAGGCTGCAATTGGTTGTTTTCTCTGCAGATGAAAAGCTGTCGTTTGATGAGGTATCGCGAATCGCTGCAACAGAGAATGTCTGTTTCGTTGTTGAGAAGGGCAAGCAGGCGGCAACGAAAATCCAGCTGTTTTCAGCGGAGACGAACCGCTTTTACAAGCTTCTCCCAACAAAGGATGCGCCTACTGCCGAAATTTCGGGAATAAGGATGCATCGCGTTCAGGAGCGCAGCCCTTGGCAGGACACTGAGGACAAGATTGGCTGTGTTGAGCCGCTAAGCGGCAGGATTCTTGACACCTGCTGCGGGCTTGGCTATACTGCAATTGCGGCTGCAGCCAGCAGGAACGTTGAGCGCGTTTACACGTTCGAAAGGGACAGGAACATGATTCTTCTTGCGGATTATAACCCGTGGTCACAGCCGCTTTTTTCTTACGTAAAGATTAAGCTCGCTGTTGATGACATTTTTTCAGCAATAAGGTATTTCGACAACGGCTTTTTCAGCGCGATAATCCACGACCCCCCGAGGCTGCAGCTTTCTCCTGAGCTTTACTCGCTCGAATTTTACCGGCAGCTGCACCGGGTTTTGAAAAAAGGCGGGAAGGTGTATCATTACACCGGCAGCCCCGGTGAGAAGCGGGGCATCAACATTGCAAGAGGCGTGGTTAAGCGGCTGAAGGAAGCTGGTTTTGCCAGCGTTGTTGAAAAGAAGGAAGTGCTGGGCGTTGTTGCGGTAAAGTGATTTTGTAAACAGAAAATTTTATAAAGCTCGCCTGGCCGTTTGAAAACTCAGAGAGGTTGGTTGAGGGCTTAGTCATGAATCGTCATGTCGTGATTTTTCTCACATTTTTATGGACGGGTTTGCTTTTCCTTTTGTACTTTTTCAACTATTTCAGGCTGTTGAGGCCGTTGTAGGGGTTGGTGCTTGATGTTGCAGCTGCTGTCGCATTTTGTTTACCTGGCGTTTGTGGCTTTGGGTGTTTTTGCTGTTGGCAACGCCTTAAGGGGCCTCATTTACAAGCCGGAATCGAGGCTGGAGGCATTCCTTGCTGGCAGCGGCATGGGCTTTGTTGCCTTGTCTGCGGCTCTTTTTTTTCTGGGCATTCTTAAGCTCTTTGTCGCGCCTGTTTTCCTTACGCTGCATTTAATCCTGCTGGCATTTCTTGTGGCCCAGGCAAAGCAATTAGTCAACTTGCTCATTCCTGATTTGAGTTGGCTGAAAGGCTCGTCGTTGTTTGTCCGTTTTGCTTTTCTGGTTTTTGCTGTTATTGCGGTCCTCAATTTTACTGTGGCTTCTTCCCCTCCAGTGAGCGCTGATGCTCTGCTTTACCACCTGGCCATACCGAAAATCTACCTCTCCGAAGGCGGCATTGTGCACATTCCCTGGCTGCAGGTGATTTCTGAAATGCCAATGTCCATAGACCTTTTGTACATGTATGGCATGTCGCTTCTCGATGGGAAGCTAAGCCAGCTTATAGGGGCATACATGTCCTTCCTCTCCTCGCTAGTGGTTTTCCTGCTTGCAAGGCGGCTGACACTTTCCAACCAGGCAGGGATTGTTGCGGCTGCGCTATTCCTGACTTTGCCAATAATTTCGGTTTTCAACGTAAGGTCGTACGTTGACATCCCAATTGCCTTTTTTGCCTTGCTGGCAATAAGCTTTTTTCTGGACTGGATTGAAAGGCTTGAATTGCGCTACGCTGTCCTGGTTGGCATCTTCCTCGGGATGACTCTGGCCGGAAAAACGATAAGCCTGGTTGTTCTGGCTGCGATACTGGCTTGTGTTGCGGTTCTGCTTTTCAGGTTCCCATTTGTTTCAAAGAAAAAGATTCTCATGCAGCTGCTTGTTGCAGGTGCCATATGCGCGGCAATTTTTCTGCCTTGGATTGTTAAGAGCTATGTGCACACAGGGGATCCGCTGCACCCTTACCTCTACAGCCACTTTGGCGGGAGGTACTGGAATGATGACCTGGACAGGATAGTGCTTGAAGAGACTTACAGGGCGAAAGGCATTGGCTTCTCGCCTTTTTCGCTTGTGCGGTTTCCGTTTGAGATTACAGTTAACCCGGGCAGGTTTGCCGATACAGCTGGCATAACCCCTGTTTTTCTCGGTTTTCTCCCGCTGCTTTTTCTAATAACGATTAAGCGCAGGGCCGGGGCCCTTCTCCTGCTCGCTTTGCTGCTGGTTCTGCTTTATTTCCTCTTAGCCCAATACACAAGATACATGGTTCCGCTCTGGGGGATTATGAGCGTTGTTACAGCTTACATTGCGCACAATATGAAAGGGGAAAGGCTGGTGCAGGCAGGGCTGTATCTTTTCATAATGCTGGCGCTTGCTGCTAACGGGATTTTTTGGATGGGCGCTAATGCGGACAGTTTGCCTGTTGCAATCGGGCTCGAATCAGAGTCTGATTACTTGAAGGCCAACGTGCCAACCTATGCAGCAACCCAGCACTTGTCCGGAATTGACAAGGATGCTGTTGTCTGCTGGTACGGCAGCGGCAGGGGCTACTGGAGCTCCAATCCTTACGTGTGGTGCAATCCTTTCCTGCAGGCATATGTAAACTTCTTCAATATATCGGTACCTTCTGACCTGGCAGGCAGGCTTGCGTCGTTAAACGTCTCATATGTCCTGTTCGAGAATGAAATGCGTGAGCCCATACTCTATGGTGACAGGCTGCACCTGCGCTGGCTGTATTCGCAAAGAACCGTTGATTTCCATATGAGAAGCAACGAGCTTCTTTTTGCGTACCTTGGCAACCACTCACAGAAGGTCTACGAAGACAAGTCGGTTGAGCTTTATAAAATAACGCCCGTAGCGGTAAGCTGATGCGGTTATATGTCATAGATCTGATCTGAGGGTTAACTTTATAAATCACCCTCAAATTTCCGTGTTTGTTGTGTGATTACTGAATGAAGCGTTCATCCCGTCGTTGGAAAAAGAAAAGGCAGATGCGCTGGAAGTGGCAGCGCAAAAGGATAAAGCGCCTTAAGAGGATAAGGAAGCGCAGGTCTGCGAGATACGTTTAAGCCGATTTTGGCTTTCCCACTGCCTGTGGCTGTTTTCATCACCACGAATTAGACGCGTTTAGGCCCTTCTGGCAGACTAATTCGTAATTCTTCCGCTGGCGTGAGCCTTGAGCGAGGCCGTCTGGTCGAAGGTAGGGTTCGACTCGCCTGTGCCTTAGATAGTTAAAAGCCGCCATATTTAAATGGGCCATCAGGCTGAACGCCTCCCATAGGCGGGGCATAGGACGGGTATATCCCTGTTCAGGGATTTTTGCCAGCGCATCCTGTAGGGGCAACCCAGTCTCATGGATGGCTCGCCTAGCTGCCATTATTCGTTCATAATACCGCACATCAAGCAGCTTGCTGCTATTAGGCTCTGCGCGGAAGAAGGATTCGGTGTCCTCTGCGGTTACAGCCAGCATGGCCAAAGTGTAGAAATCGTTAAATTCTAGTCCCGCTTTGCCGGAACGAATTTCATGTTCGGCCAGGGCTGCTACGGCCGCGAAGAATTTTTGCGTGAATGTTTCCGGATAAGGCCACAGCATCCATCCTCTCCATCTTAGACCCTCGTGCCCATTCTGCATGCCGTGGAGAGACAACTGGACGGGCTTGCCTGGCCCTGGCGCCAAGGCTTGGCTTAAGCGGCTGCCAAGGCGCTGCTCAAGATTCAACGGCTGCATGGCCTGCGGAAGTCCGGTTTATCTTTTATATTTAACTCTTGTCGCCTGTCATCAGGTTTCCGATTCCCGTCGAAACCTTTAAATATAACCCCCTGTTTTATCGCCTTCCCATCACGGAAACAGCTGTGATTGGCTATCACCACCGCTGTGGACCGTTCAATCATGATCCACGGTTTCTGTCCCTTACCGAAACGAGTAAGGGTTACGAGTGTCACGTGTATGTCACGTTTTTTGGCTGGATGAGTGCTTTACATAGCCATGTTAAGCATGATTGAGGCAGAGTGCACAGAATTAACAACAGCGACGCATCAATGATGCGATGACTTGTGATATATGTGCAACCCAAAAATTTCTTTAGGTGAAAAGCGATAGTGCGACCAAACCAAGTATTCCCGACAGGATAGATTGCGAAGATGCATACGATAAGCTGCATCGGCAAAACAATTTCCGTTTATCCTGCGGACGAGCGCAGCTATCTGGATCCGACTAAGCCATGCAAGTTTTCCGAGAGGAAGCAGACGGCTCAGTAACGCGTCGATA